>CAYXEB010000019.1:0-23438 GCA_964463835.1 uncultured Hellea sp. | reverse complement strand
GCTGACCCTCTCGGTGTAAACGAGATGCTCTACCAGCTGAGCTAACCGCCCTGAAATTGATGGCGCTTAATGCGCAGATTTACCGCCTAGGTCAACACCTTCATTCAAAATTATTCCAGCTAATGCAGCTTCATCAGTGGCAGTCCATTTAATTTTCTTGGGTTGTTTCGTTAAGGCATGCTTTAGAACTTCATCCACGTTAGTAACAGGAATAATTTTAAGCGCGTTCTTCACATTATCCGGTATGTCGGCCAAGTCCTTCGCATTGTCTTGAGGTATCAAGACTGTCGTTACGCCGCCTCTAAGCGCCGCCAGTAACTTTTCTTTTAAACCACCGATAGGTAATACGCGTCCGCGAAGCGTAATCTCCCCGGTCATCGCGACTTCTTTACGTACTGGTATGCCCGTTAATACAGAAACAATCGCCGTAATCATTCCTACGCCAGCGCTTGGGCCATCTTTAGGCGTAGCCCCTTCCGGCACATGAACGTGAATATCCGTACTTTGAAAAACACGGGGGCTAATACCAAAGTCAGGCGCTCTGGCCTTTACATAACTATTGGCCGCGGAAATAGATTCTTTCATGACATCTTTCAGATTGCCCGTAATTGTCATCTTTCCTTTGCCAGCCATGGATACAGATTCAATCGTCAGAATATCGCCTCCGACAGATGTCCAAGCGAGTCCTGTCACCACACCGACTTGATGCTCAGTATCAGTTTGCCCAAACCGGAATTTTTTCACACCTAAGAAGTCAGTTATATTTTCAGGCGTCACGTCAACTTTTTTAGCCTCTTTAGAGACAATACTTTTCAAAGCTTTGCGAGCCAGTTGCGCGATTTCACGCTTTAGACTCCTAACGCCGGCTTCGCGCGTATAGTACCGGATAATATCTCTGATAGCTTCAGTTTGAAGGGAAAACTCTGACGCCTTGAGTCCATGCTCAGTCATAATATCCGGCAATAGGTGCCGCGTCGCGATTTCTATTTTTTCTTCTTCGGTATAGCCTGGAATTCTAATGATTTCCATTCTGTCCAATAATGGCTGTTGCATATTCAGAGAATTGGCTGTCGTAATAAACATGACGTCTGATAAGTCATAATCGACATCAAGATAATGATCACTGAAGGTGTTATTTTGCTCAGGGTCAAGGACTTCTAATAGCGCAGAGGATGGATCTCCGCGGTGATCTGAGCCCATCTTATCTATCTCATCAAATAAGAATAACGGGTTGTTATACTTTGCCTTTTTCATGGACTGTATAATCCGGCCAGGCATTGACCCTATATAGGTACGCCGATGGCCTCGGATTTCCGACTCATCCCGAACACCGCCTAAAGAGACGCGAACAAATTCCCGCCCAGTTGCGCGGGCTACCGATTTACCTAAGGATGTTTTACCCACACCAGGCGGGCCAACGAGGCAAATAATAGGACCCTTGACCTTTTTTGTTCTGGTCTGCACCGCTAAATGTTCAATGATGCGTTCTTTGACCTTTTCTAGACCAAAATGATCGGCATCAAGAATTTTCTGCGCTTTTTTAAGGTCCCGCTGAACACGTTTTTTCTTGCCCCACGGAACGGACAACATCCAATCCAAATAATTTCTGGAGACATTGGCTTCCGCAGACATCGGACTCATTTGCTTAAGCTTTTTGATTTCAGCGTCGACTTTCTCTTTGGCCTCTTTGGAAAGCTTCGTATCTTCAATTCGTTTGTTTAGATCTGCAAATTCGTCCGTAGCAGGGCCATTGCCGAGCTCAGACTGAATAGCTTTCATTTGTTCATTAAGGTAATATTCTCGCTGCGTCTTTTCCATTTGACGTTTGACGCGGCCTCTGATTTTCTTTTCGACTTTCAAGATACTTGTTTCGCCAGCAATTAAATCGAGAATTTTTTTCAACCGAACAGACACTTCTTCTTCAGCTAGCAACGTTTGTTTTTGTTCTATCGTGGCGTTTAAATGTACTGAGATAACATCAGCGAGTTTTGAAGGTTCTGTTGTCTCTGTTACGGACGTCACAACTTCTTCAGCAATTTTTTTATTGAGTTTTCCGTAAGTTTCAAAGGTATTTAATACTTGCTTCTGCAAGGTCTTTATCAAGGCATTATCAGAAAATTTTGATGGCGTCGGCTCAACGTAAGCCTCTATAAACTCCTCCTTGTCCGTGAAGGCTTCAACGATCGCCCTCTCTTGTCCTTCGACCAATACGCGCACGGTTCCGTCCGGTAATTTGAGAAGTTGAAGAATTTTTGCAATACATCCGCGGTGATAAATATCGTCCTGACCTGGCTTATCCGCATTCGCGTCTTTCTGGGTAAGTAACAAAATGCGTTTGTCCTGAGCCATTACATCTTCAAGAGCTTTTATCGATTTTTCTCTGCCAACAAATAGAGGAACAACCATATGCGGGAATACAATTATATCCCTTAACGGTAATACGGGTAACATCTGGGCGTCGGACATATAATTATCTCATTTAAATACGCAGTTTGTGCGCTTGCCATTATCCACAAGTGGGATGAGACAGGCACGGTTTCAAGTCATAAACCCACTAACCCATCCTAAAACTGTAAAATAATATACTTATTTAGGACGCTTTGTCTTTTGCTTGTTTTTTATCCGAATAAATAAGAAGCGGCTTGGCCTGCCCGCCCACAACTTCGCCATTAATCACGACCTCTTCTACGCTCTCATAAGTTGGCAAGTCGTACATGCTATCGAGTAAAATACCTTCCATAATAGAACGAAGGCCGCGAGCACCAGTTTTGCGATCTAACGCTTTTTTAGCAATAGCTTTTAATGCGTCGTCGGAAAAGGATAAACCAACACCTTCCATATCAAATAAGGCTTGGTATTGTTTTACCAGCGCATTCTTGGGTTTCGTTAAAATCGTAACAAGCGCTTCTTCATCCAAGTCAGTCAAAGTTGCAATTACAGGCAATCGGCCAACAAATTCCGGTATAAGCCCAAATTTCAAAAGATCATCTGGCTCAACGCCCATTAGGATGTCGCCCATACGCCGTTCATCAATTTCTCTAATTTGCGCCCCAAAGCCAATTGAAGAGCCCTCGCCGCGGTTTGAAATCATTTTATCCAGTCCGGCAAAAGCCCCACCCACGACGAACAGAATATTCGTCGTATCGACTTGCAAAAACTCTTGTTGCGGGTGCTTTCGGCCGCCTTGCGGAGGCACAGAAGCGACTGTTCCTTCCATAATCTTAAGTAATGCCTGCTGAACGCCCTCACCTGAAACATCACGCGTAATCGACGGATTATCTGATTTTCGGCTAATTTTATCAACTTCATCGATGTAAACGATGCCGCGCTGGGCGCGTTCAACGTTGTAATCAGCGCTTTGAAGTAGCTTTAAGATAATATTCTCAACATCCTCACCTACGTAACCAGCTTCCGTCAATGTCGTCGCATCGGCCATGGTAAAAGGCACATCTAATATACGGGCCAGCGTTTGCGCTAATAGGGTTTTACCACAACCTGTAGGGCCAACGAGGAGAATATTTGATTTAGCAAGTTCAACATCAGGATTAGAAGTCGCGTGGTTAAGCCGCTTATAGTGGTTATGAACGGCAACGGATAAGACTTTCTTGGCAAAATCCTGACCGATTACGTAATCATCGAGCGTATCGCAAATTTCTTGCGGCGTTGGTACGCCTTCTTGCGACTTTGCGATAGAACCTTTGCCTTCTTCCTTGATGATATCCATGCAAAGTTCGACACATTCGTCACAAATGAAAACGGTCGGTCCGGCAATAAGTTTGCGGACTTCATGTTGGCTTTTTCCGCAAAATGAACAATATAATGTGTTTTTGCTATCACCTGAAGAATTGCTCATTTTTTTTCCGTTTTTATCATTTATAGATGGACTTCTTATCTAGATGCAAAGCTAATGCCTAAATAATCACCCGTATTTGGTTTAATATACTACAGTTTTATTAAAGCCGCCTTACCGTTTCCCACAAAGGAACACTATTGGATAATTTTTGCATTTCCCAGAAAAACCCGCGCTCCGTAAGATTTTGCATATATCTGCGTAAGTTTTAGGCATCTTCACCACGTTTTGCATAAACATGATCGACAATCCCAAAGTCTTGGGCTTCGGCAGCTGTCATAAAATGATCTCTATCAAGCGTTTTTTCGATAGTCGCGTATTTTTTACCCGTATGCTTGACATAAATCTCATTAAGGCGTTTTTTCATCGCTAAAATGTCGTTTGCGTGACGCTGAATATCCGAAGCTTGCCCGCGGAATCCGCCTGACGGCTGGTGAACCATAACTCGCGCATTAGGCAAGGCAATGCGCTGCCCAGCTTCGCCAGCCGCTAATAGTAGAGACCCCATGGAACAGGCCTGCCCCATACATACCGTTGAAACGGGAGACTTGATATATTGCATCGTATCATAAATCGCCATCCCAGCCGTCACAACACCTCCTGGAGAATTGATATACATAGAAATTTCTTTTTTTGGATTCTCAGACTCCAAAAACAACAACTGAGCCGTTATTGACGCCGCCATACCGTCCTCGACCACGCCTGAAAGAAAAATAATTCTATCTCGAAGCAATCGTGAATAAATATCAAAGGCGCGCTCCCCGCGGCTGGATTGCTCAACTACCGTTGGAATAAGATAATTGGTTAGAACGTCTCTTGGGTCTTGCATGTTGTTTATCCTTAATTCTCTTCGTAACTCTGCGAATGGGTCAAGCAGTTATTCAAACTCCTATATTGATATCCTTTATAAATCATTCAAGCATTGGTTACAATTCAAACAAAAAAAGCCCGCACAATGGCGAGCTTTTAAACAAAATATGTCTCGTTTGCGAAACTAAATCATTCCATCCTCCGCAAAAAGAGTCTCTTTATCGACCTTTTTATCTGTGACTTTGGCTTTTTCGATAATAAGATCGACCACTTTTTCTTCATATATAGGCGCTCTTAACTGCGCGATAGCCTGAGGGTTTTTCTGATAAAACTCAATAACCTGCTGTTCTTGACCAGGATATTGGCGGGCTTCAGCAATCATCGCCTGCTGAATCTCTTCATTAGAAATTTGTATTTCATGTTTTTGGCCCATTTCGGCCAAAACTAGGCCTAAACGTACGCGGCGTTCTGAAATCTTCCGATAATCTTTCTCGAGTTGTTTTTCGCTCTTCTTGGCATCGTCTTCATCTAACTGACCTGCCTCTTTTTCAGCCTGCACTTGATTCCAGATATTCGTAAATTCCATTTCAACCATATTAGGTGGGAGATCGAATTTATGCTTCTTGTCTAGCTCATCAAGAATAGCACGTTTCAGCTTCATACGTGTTTGAAGTTCAAGCTGACCTTCATATTGCGTTTTGACAGCGGCTTTCAACGCTTCAAGGTCAGCAACTCCAAACTTTTGAGCAAATTCATCGTCGATAACAGCGTCTTTTTCGCCTTGAACTTCAATAACCTTTGTTGCGAATACGGCTTCTTTACCAGCAAGATCTGCGGCCTGATATGGATCTGGGAATGTGACTTTTACATCTTTCTCATCACCCGCTTTTACGCCGATCAACTGATCCTCGAACCCTGGTATGAATGAGCCCGACCCTAAGACAAGCTGATGGCCATCCATAGCTCCCCCGTCAAAGGCTTCACCATCAACAGTTCCAACAAAATCGATAAGAACCGCGTCGCCTTTCTTAGCCTTAGCTGTCTTGGCTTTCTTTTTGTAAGATTTTTGTCCTTCCGCCAATTTTGCGACCTCTTCATCAAGCTCCTTTTTATTTGCTTCATGTGTCAAACGCGTAAACTTTAACTTTTCAGGATCAACTGGCTCAAATTCTGGAATGGTCTCAACAGTGAGCTGATATTCAAGATCGGCCTGACCTTTAGTGACCTCTTCGCCATTTGCCCTTAAGTCCACTTTAGGCTGCCCCGCGGGACGGATCTTATTATCATTGATAGCTTTCTGGGAAGTCTCATTGACAACCTCTTCTACCAAATCTTTCATTATGCTTTGCCCAAACATTTTCCGGATATGACCCACAGGGACTTTCCCAGGACGAAAACCCTTAAGAGACACTTGCGGCTGCATTTCCTTTATTTTTTCATCCAGCTTAGTCGCTAGATCTTCTTTGGAGACAGTCACAGCATATGTGTGGCTTAAGCCTTCTTTTTTTAACTCTTTAATCTGCATGACGTTGATCCATCATCTAAATAGCAAGGGCGCAAAAGCATCACGCTCAGCACCCGTTGTAACAGTGAAATTTCGCGCCTTATGTCATGCCCTTTATTCATTAGCAACGTCTGTTCATTGGTAAAAATAGTAAAAATTCATTGATTGCTTGCCATTCTTCTACCGAAGAGCGAATTAGGCCTCAGATGTCGCGGAAATTGGGAAATCAGGCCAAATAGAATGGAATTTCTACCAGACTCACCATTAGCCCTGTATTTCGGTGTTTTCTTCCTCCCATTCGTGCAAGAGGATGTTGCCGTTATGACTGCCGCTAGTTTAGGGGCAAATAATCCGTCATATTTTCCAACAATATTCTTAGTTATACTCTCTGGCCTATTTGTATCAGATGTATGGAAATATTGGATAGGTTGGGCAGCCTTGCGACATCCCAAAGCCCGCGCATTTGCTGAAAAAAAACAGGTCGCTGAGTTACAAGAGAAGGTTCAAGAATATCCACTCGTTACAATATTTACGGTCCGCTTCGTGCCCCTTGCACGAATTCCTGCCTATGTTGCTTGTGGCTTCTTTAAGGTGCCCTATTGGAAATTTTGCCTCTTTATAGCTTTTTCGGCGACAATTTACACCTCTATCATATTCGCAATTTGCTACTGGGTAGGCGAGATTATCGCAGATCAGTTTAAATTTCTGCTGCCCGTTGGTGGAATTTCAATCGCCTTACTTTTTGTCAGCTACCATCTTCTGAAGCGTAAATATTCAAACAAACGCAAAAACGTTTAACTTCGGTTTCTTGGCTGTTCTAACCATTGAGCAATCTGCTCAAGCGCTTGTTGATTTGCATTGTCCATAGCTTGAACAATTGAAGACACACGCGCCTCGCTCGCCCGTACCATCCTTCGTACATCAAATGAACCAAGCAGATTGCGATTGGACGCATTAGAAAGCGTCGCCGCATAATGAACAATCGCCAAAGGCGCGGCCCCCTGACCTTGGTCGAATTGCGCCTCAAAGCTTTTTACCGTGAGATGAATTCGAGTATCTGTACGAGCGCCAGAGGACGGAATTACGCCAACTAGATTTGGGTTTTGGCCTAACACATCGACAAAACTATTTTGAATCATGACTGGTATTGTCTCAGCCCATTCCGCGCCGCTTGCCGAAGCCAAACGGCGGCCATCTGGGGAAACAATAATATCTGTCGTTTCAAAAACATTAGACACGCTAGGGCGGTCGACTCTAACAATGAATGCATTTGGAGCTTGCGGTACGCTCTGTTTAGCCGTGCTTAATCTGTAAATAGTTCCGGCAGAGGCAGGTTCTGGCAATACGGATGGCAACAAAGAAGCACATCCGGTTAAGGAGACAAAAAGTATTGCTGATATACTTATCACTATCAATTTCATTGGGGAAGCTCCACAACCTCTTTCTCTGCGCCTATGATGAACCCTCTCGGGTTCTGCTCGATACTATCGGCAACACGTCCTAAAGCAGCAACCATACGCCGGATCCCATCGATCGTCTCTTCAATATCCCTAAGACCAGAATTCGATAGGCGGTTTATAGCATCTCTAGAATCAGCAATAAGCCCTTCTGTCCCATCAGCAGCAGTTCCGATAGACCCCAAGGCCTTATCAAGCTCGGCCATTGAAATTTCGGCGCGTGCAATGACTGTTTTGACATCATTTTCGAGCAATGCATCAAATTCTTCTGCTGTCGCATCAACCTCAAGCGCCGCCTTAGACACATCTTTGGCAGCTTTTTCAATCGCGACAAGCGTGTTATTCAATAATTCTTGATCGATATCTGCATCTCTCAAATTATCCGTTATCATATTTATATTAGCTAGAATTGATTGAAAATCTTCAATGGCTTCATTGGACATCACCACATTGACACGGTTTAAAGCCATTTGAACAGATTCAATGACAGAGCCTCCATCGTCTAAAAACGTATCGAGTTGGCTCATTTGTCCCGCAATGCGGCGAGGTCCATTATCTGGCAAATTTTTCATTAAATCCGAGCTACCGCCACCTGCAAAAACTTGAATGTAATTGAGCCCCGTAAGGCCGAGCGGCTCAAGCCTGGCAAAACTTTTTGTATCAACTGGAGTGTCATTCGTTACCTGAATGTCCACTAAAACGGCACTGCTATTTTGTGGATCGAGGCGAAGCCGCGTGACCTCTCCTACTTTTAGCCCATTAAAACGAACCTCACTACCTTGGCTTAGCCCTCGAACTGCTCCATTGAATGTTACCTCATATTCGTCAAATTGCTGATCAAATTGCGCACTGGACAACCATGCTACAAAAGCAATTATCGCAAATAAGGCAACCAAAACAAAGGTCCCTATTAAAGCATAATGCGCTCTATTTTCCATATTTTAGCCCTGTCCCTATAATCCAGCACTCATAGCAGCTCTGGATCTTGGTCCGCCGAAATATTCTTTTACCCATGGGTGGTCATATTCCATCACGTTAGAAAGCGTGTCGGAAATCGCAATGTGTTTGTCAACCAATACTGCCACACGATCACAAATGGTATAAAGGCTATCTAGATCATGTGTGACCATTAAAACTGTTAAATTCATAGCTTCGCGCAAACCCAAAATAAGCTCATCAAATGCATGTGCTCCAATAGGGTCAAGTCCAGCTGTTGGTTCATCTAAAAACAGTATTTCTGGGTCTAAGGCTAATGAACGAGCAAGGCCAGCACGCTTCTTCATCCCGCCAGATAAATCTGATGGATATAATGTTGCGGATTGCGGTGGCAAACCCACCATATGAATTTTCATATCAGCTAATTCACGCATTAATTTCACAGGGATGTCTGTATGTTCTCTCAGAGGTACCATAATATTCTGCCTTACCGTCATCGATGAAAATAAAGCTCCACCCTGGAACAACACACCCATTTCGTTATTTAATTCACGTCGTTCCTGCTGTGAAAGCTCTTCTCTATTTCTTCCAAAATATCTTATGGTACCGCCTTCCGGCTCTTTTAAGCCTAACAAGGTGTTCATAAGTACAGATTTGCCAGATCCCGACCCGCCAACCAATCCAACAATTTCCCCACGTTCGATCATAAAGTCCAAATTTTCATGGATTACATTTGGCCCAAATTGAGAACGAATACCGCGAGCTTCAATAGGTGGCTTTGTTTTATCAATTGCCACTGCTCTAAACACCCATTTGATAAAAAAGTAAGGCAAAAATTGCATCTACTGCGATGACAGCAAAGATAGCCTGCACAACGCTTGTCGTGGTTCTGGTTCCAAGGGATTCAACGCTGCCAGAAACGGCCAAGCCTTGCCGACATCCTATAATAGCAATTATAAGCGCGAAGAAAGGCGTTTTCACAAGGCCTACCCAGAAATGTGAAGTCCCGACTGACTCTTGCAATCGTGTTACAAAAAGGATTGGAGATAAGTCCGCAGCGCCAAACCAGGCCACTAGCATGCCCCCAAATATACCGGAAAGCATAGCTAAGAAGGTTAAAATGGGTGCAGAAATAAGTGTAGCCAGAGCGCGAGGGACAACCAACACCTCAAAAGTATCTAGGCCTATAACGGTCATAGCGTCGATTTCTTGACGCATTTTCATAGCTCCTATTTGAGCTGTGAACGCAGAGTCTGATCTACCTGCAAGCAAAATTGCCGTAATAATAGGGGCCAATTCTCGTAAAACAGCAACGCCAACGAGATCAACCATAAAAACAGAGGCGCCAAACGTCGCTAGAAGATTGGCTCCCATATAAGCAATCACAGCGCCTATAAAGAAACTCAAGACCATAACAATTGGTGCTGCGTCAAATCCAATTTCTTCAGTCAAGGCGACAACAGACTTCCAACGAATTCTGAATGGATTGAGCAGTAACTTAAATATAACGCCGAAAAACTTGCCAACAAAAGCTAGCGTTTCAATAACTTCGATGAAAAACCGCTCAGTGGCCTTTCCAATACGGCTAAGCGAGTCATACCAAGGCCGAGTTTCAGGCGGTGGTAAACCGAGAATAGCATCGGCGGCCGCTTGCATCAAAGTTTTTTGGCCTGAGTTGCCGGCTGAAACTGACCAATCATGTCTTTGTCCCGGGCCAATACGAATTGCGCGTGTAAACAAGTAGGCGCCAGACGTATCAAGGTCTCGAACCTCAGAAAAATCAAATTTAACTTTATCAAAATCAAGCGCTTCCAGATCTTCAGTTAAAATTGGATCAAGCGTTTTTGCATGCTCTCGTGTCCAATCACCAATTGCTCGAAAAGTGATGGTTCTGCCTGACTGTGATATTTTATATTCAGCACCTATTGAGTTCATGCCGATAAGGTGCAAACCAAGAGCATAAAGGTCAAGCAAGGAATTTGATTTGCGCGAGTTAATTTTAAAAACGGAAAGTTGGCCTGTGAGAGGCTCTTTTACCATTTCACGTAGCTCACTCAAAAAAGTCGTAGTCATCACTGCAAAAATTACCGAGAATGGTTATATGGGACTTGGTGAGTGCCGACCTTATGCACGATACAATGAAACTGCTGAAAGCGTTACCCTCGACATAGAAAACGTCCGGCAATCCATCGAAACAAGCATGAGCAACAATGATTTACTCTCATTATTGCCCGCTGGGGCGGCCAGAAATGCCATTGATTGTGCTCTTTGGGATCTAAAAGCCAAGCAAACCCGCAAAACCGTCTCGGAGTTATTAAATTTACCACAACCTCAAAAGCGAACCACCGCTTATACTCTATCAATTGATAGCCCCGCAAAGATGAAAATAGCCGCCCAAAAAGCAACGCAATTCCCTATACTCAAAATAAAAATTGGCAGCCCAGAGGGGTTAATGTCTTGTTTAGCAATATTAGACGCGAGGCCAGATGCGCAGCTTATTATTGATGCGAATGAAGCTCTTAACGTTGAAGATATCAAATCCTTTAAAAATCAATTGAAAAGCTTACCTATCATAATGATTGAACAGCCAATTTCGTCGGGACAAGACGACCTAATTCCCTTCGCGCCGGATGAGCTGCCTATATTGTGCGCGGATGAATCCCTTCACACGGAAAAGGATCTGGATCGATTATGGGCACTAGGATATCGCGCTATTAATGTAAAACTTGATAAATGTGGAGGGCTCACGGCTGGCCTAAGTCTTATGAAAGCGGCTAAGGCCAAAGGCTTTATAATTATGGCCGGCTGTATGGTCGGAACATCATTAGCTATGGCCCCCATGATGATATTAGAAAGCTATGCTGATTATATCGACCTAGATGGCCCGCTTCTTTTGGACAAAGATCGCGAGAATAAAATTGTTTATGAAGGCCCTAATATAATGCCCGCTTCACCCGAACTTTGGGGCTAGTTAGTTGATTTTTGAATTTTCACGGAAATACTCACCGCGTACACGATCTCCGAAGGCATCCGTCACAGATTTAAGTTCATCCACGGTCGTTTTATAAACCACAAATTCAGAAGCACCTGAATTTGAATCCGTAAGAAGCAGAGCCTCTTCAAAAATCGTTTCCGCCGCACGGGACGCTATCAAAGCTTCTTCCAGACTTTCTAGTTCTTTTTTTACTGACTTCTGTATTGGTACCATCGCTAAATAAACTTCAGCCGCTTTAGTTGTTTGCTCTACATGATAAGTTACCGTCTTCATGTCCGCTTTGACGATCATCGAGTCAGAAACAGTTGCTAGGTAAGTCTCCTTATCGGAAATGACTTCATTTTCTTCTAGTCCTTTAAGAAGAATTCTCGCAGCGGATTGCATTTTTCTCTGCGAACTCTTTGCAACTAGACCTTTATTTGTAAATGCAGAGAACAGCTTTGTTGTCGCCCGTTGGACAACATTTACATCAAAGCTATTAGCTGTAGATGCTTTATTTGCAGATGCCATCTTATCTAAGTCGACAGTCGCACATGCAGTCATAGATACACACGCTAATATTGCCATCGTAAGGCGGAAGCTCATAAGTTACCCTCTAAATTCCCCAGTCGTTATAACCAAAGAGGTAGTGCTTATGCGCCTTTAAACACAATGTGGTGAATATATTCTGAATACTCAGTGTTAAGAATTACTTACGGCACGAAATTACGCACCGCAACCAACAAATTGTAGTTTGCCTATTTGTAATGGATTATCCTGCAATCAGCGGCGAAATCCATTTATCATAAGTTCCCAGAACCAAAATCAACCCCATAAATACTGGCGCCACCCATTTGGTGAAAATCATAATAAATCGACCCAGTTTTTCATTGTCGCCCGCAATTTCACCATTGACGATGGCCTTATCTAAACGCCATCCCGTAAATAATACGATTAAGAGCGCGGACAGCGGTGCTAAAATTGGGCCCGCTAATCCCGTATCAATAAAATCAAAAAATGCGGGAGAGAGAAGAGAGCCAAGCCCAAGCACAGTAATTCCAACACCTGTCACAAAGGCCGCTTTACCTTTTGTTAGATTAAACCGCTCCGCAACAAATGCGGCGGATGGTTCCAATAAAGATACCGACGATGTTATCGCTGCAAAGAAAGCCAAGAAAAAGAAGGCTGCACCGATATACCAATATTCAGCGAGCGCCGTTGGAAGGGTTTGGAAGAAAATTCCAGCTCCTGCACTAAAATCAAGATTATTGCCAAATACGATTGGAAAAATCGCAAGTCCAGCCGTGATAGCCACGAGAGTATCCGCTATACTAATACCCACAGCAGCCTTGGGAATATTAACGCTACGCGGCAAATATGATCCATAAGTGATCATAATCGCATTACCAATACCAATTGAAAAACAGGCTTGACCTAGAGCAGATATAGCTACTTGAGGCGTAATTTTTGAAAAATCGGGCGTAAACATGAAACTCACGGCTTTGACTGTGCCCCCATTGCCCATTCCGCTGATGATAGAATATAACGACAACCCAACCAACAAAAAGAAAAAGAGTGGCATGAGAAGTTTAGCAGCGGTTTCAATACCAGCATTAACCCCTCTCGCAACGAGCCAAGTTGTTAGACCAGCAAAAATAAAGAAATATGGCCAGACCGCGCGGACAGGATTTGATATATTTATCGGGTCATCAAGCATTGCAGGGAATTGGCCCGCAATCTCTTCAACAGATAAGCCAGCAAACCCATTTCCTAGAAAACGTATTAAATAATTTAGAACCCAAGCCGCGACAACACAGTAAAAACTAACGATAAGAAATGATGCTATCATGCCAAACCAGGCGCCTGAACTCCAACCACTCGAAACATTACTGCGTTGCGCTAAATCGATCTGTGAATTGACAGCGCTTGACGCTTGCCCCGCCCGTCCAATCATAAACTCACTCATCAAAACAGGAATGCCGACAAAGAAAATACAAGCGATATATACGATAAGAAATGCTGCGCCGCCGTTGGTTCCTAATTCAGCGGAAAACCGCCATAAATTTCCTAATCCAACGGAAGATCCAACCGCAGCCATTATAAATGCAAATCGTGATGACCATTGCGCCGTTCCTGCAGCTGCCATGACTTCCCCCTTTTTCAATAATTATTTTTTGAATTCCATACGCGTTTCATCCCTTACATGAAAGGTTAAACATGACTTTTTGGGAGTTCATTTTTACGATGAAGATGTGCTGATAAAATAAATCCGAATCCTGACATAACAGTGATTATAACGGTGCCGCCATATGAAATCAGAGGTAAGGGAACGCCTACAACTGGTACTAACCCCATAACCATGGCTAGATTAATGAATATATAGAGTAAAAAAGTTGTCGTGACGCCAAGTATTAGCAATCTCGAAAAGACATGTTTGCATTGAAATGATAACCAAGCGCATAATCCAATTACCGCTAAATATAGAGCCATCGTTGTTAGACTTCCAATCAAGCCAAATTCTTCGCCAATAACTGTGAAAATAAAGTCAGTCCGGTTTTCTGGCACATATTCTAACTGTCTTTGAGTTCCATTCATAAAACCTTTCCCCGATACTCCCCCACTCCCAAGTGCAATTTTCGATTGGGTAATGTGATAGCTTGCACCTGACGGATCTATCGTCGGGTCTAAAAACGTACGAATTCTCGCTCTCTGATATTCTTTCAATCCAAATCTAAAAAATAACGGGACAGCTATAAGAGCCGTAACAAGCGCAGACGTAATAACTTTCCAATTTACACCCGCCAAAAATATTATCGTTAAACCTGTGGCCGCAACTAATAACGTGGTACCTAAATCTGGTTGACGTAAAATTAGCGCCATAGGCAAGGCAATAAATAACAATGCACCTAAAAGGCCAAACACATTCGAAACTCGCCATTTAGGAAGGTCATGAAAATATCTAGCAATGGCAAGAACAATGGATAACTTCACTATTTCAGAGGGTTGCAATTGCAGTAATCCTAAATCGAGCCACCTCTGAGAACCATTCACGCTGACCCCGAAAAACTCAACACAAATCAACAAAATAAGAGAGATAACGTATGCAGGGTAAGCTAAATTATACCAAAGTTTCACGTCTACAACCGCGATAGCCAGCATAAATATACTGCAAAGCATTAAACGCAAAAAATGCTGTGAAGCCCCACTAGACCAAACTCCGCCCGTAGCGGCAAATATCATTGCAACTCCGACCATGCCAATAAGACTAATAAGCGCAACCAAAAGCCAGTTAATTTCAAAAAGCTTCGAGGTGTAATTAGATCTTTGTAAGGGCCCCATCATATCGGGACCTGATCTGAAATTATCTCTTGATAATCTTTAAAGCCATCTCGTTCTAAGGCACGCCCTAGCACGGCTCGTGAAATTGACGCCGCGCGTTTTGCGCCCGACCCGCCATGCTCAACTAAGCAAGCAACGGCAAATCTTGGGTTATCAAAGGGGGCAAAACCGACAAATACGGAGTGGTCGCGAAGTTTCCAAGGAAGTTCCTCATTCCGTCTTATTCGTGCGCGTCTTTCGGATGCAGAGATTCCTCTAACCTGGCCGGTTCCCGTCTTTCCAGCCATTTGTACGTCATCTAACCCTAATCCATTGGGTTTATAAGCTGTCCCACCAGGTTCCTCGCAAACGGCCCACATGGCCTCGCGAACAAATTCGATATGGCTAGGCTCTATTCCCAAATTTGCAAATGCGGGTAAATCTTCTCCAATTATTAAGTTTGGCAAAAGTGCCTTAGTACCATTCGCGAGACGGGCGGACATCACCGCTAGCTGTAAAGGCGTTGTCAAAACAAACCCTTGCCCAATTGCGGCATTAAAGGTATCCCCGCCACGCCAAGGGGCTCCCAATTTTTTTTGCTTCCATTCGGGGTCCGGAACAATTCCCTTTCTCACCCCGTTAATACCAATGTCAAACCCCTGGCCTAATCCCAACTTTCGAGCCATTTCGGCAACTTTTTCGATTCCGATTGTCTGAGCAATATCGTAAAAATACACGTCGCAAGAATGTTTTAGCGCGCTGCGCATATCTGTAGCGCCATGCCCTCTGCGTTTCCAGCAATGAAAGTCTCGATTTCCGGATCTTAGCTTACCTACACAAAATATTTTATTATTTGGATCGACAGCACCGCTTTCCAGCGCTGCAAGCATAACAACCATTTTAAATGTTGATGCAGGCGGATACCCACCACTTAAAACTTTGTTATATTGCGGCCGACGCTCATCATTATTGAGAGCATCCATTTCTTTGCGGGTCAAACCTGAAACAAATAAATTTCCGTCATATGTTGGCATAGACAATAAAGCTCGTAACTCTCCGGTAACCGTATCAATAACTGCCAACCCGCCGCTATCTTCCTCAAAAAGTTCCGCTGCATATTTTTGAAGTTCTGAGTCCAATGTTAGCCAAACATCTTTACCGTTTTTAGCAACATCTTTAGCATCAGGCCATTCTCTTACAATTCGGCCAACGGCATTCACCTCCACTTTCAGCTTTCCAGACTTTCCGCGCAGCTCTTTATCCTTAGCCGCTTCTACTCCTAATTTGCCAATTCTAAATGTTGGTTGCCTTAAAAGGGGGTCTCGGTCCAATGCTACATCTTCTTTATTGGCTCTGCCAACATAACCCAAACTATGGGCAAACAAGCCCTTAAATGGGTAAGCGCGCCCTTCTCCAACTTCTGGAATAATTCCCGGCAAATCCGGCGTCTTAAGATTTAAGGCCGCAAAAGTTTTCCAATCCAAGTGGTTTTCAATTAAAATGGGAACAAAGCTGGCATTCTCTTTTACATCGGTTTTTATGCGGTGGATTGTTTTTTCTTGCAAGGGAAGAACTTTGGAAATTTGCTGTAGGGTCAGGTCAATATTCTTTACTTGCTCAGGGACCAAGATTAGCCGGTAATCCTGTCTATTCACAGCAAGATAAATCCCATTTCTATCTAATATTCTACCCCGACTTGGCAAAGTAATATTAAAATTGAAACGGTTATCTTCGGAGAGCGCCCTGTAATCCTCTGCTTTCGTCACCTGTAAATAATAAAGGCGGCTTGCTAAAATACCATAACCCGCAAAAACACCAACTCCTAAAAAAGCTGTGCGCCGGGAAATAGTTGCACCATCGATATTCTCGGACTGTACTGGCATCAGTACCAATCATCCGTATCGGTAAAGAGAAAACGGAAATAGTGACGCGCTAGATAAACAATCGGAAAGGCTACAGTAGCAATAAGACCTTGAAAAAAGATTATCATTATATCCGGCCTAACCCGCCGCCCAACAAGGCTCAAAATATAAACTATAAACATGGATAGTAATATTATCCCTAACCACTGCAAACTTGCGATTCCAAATTTATGACCCTTCAACCTCAGATCGGGTCGCAAAACAGCAAAGACAACCAAATACGTCAGTGTATGAAAGCCCAAAGCCTCATAAGTAATTAGATCTAATAATAAACCTAATAGAAAAACAAAGATAATCGATACTAAAACCTTGGTATGTCGAGGCCATAAACAAACTCCGATAAGAGGTACAAAGCTAAGAGAAACAGATTGATTAAATAAATTTATGCTGAGTGACCCAATAACTGTCAGTATAAAAAGACCAATTATCGATGTTGTCGTTTGGCGCCGAATACCTGGTCCTCTGGAAGACAAATATGCCATTATTGCCCCCTCGATTCTGATTTTAGCTTAATGTCTTTAGACGTTGATTTATCGTCTTGTCGCTCTAGACCAACATCAGCTTCTTCGGGTGCTAAAATTGGCTCCACGGGATAGACCCAAACCCAATCAACCGGTTTTTTTTCGTTATAAAGCTTAACATAAAGAGTGTTGTTTTTGCCCTGTATTACTTTACCAATTGGCAAACCGCGGGGCAAAACCCCATCATCACCAGATGTTATAACCTCATCCCCAACAGTCCATTCACTGATGTCAGACATAAAAGAGATTTCTGGCATGTTGCCATTATTTCCAGCTAAAATCGCAGTCGCTTGACTATCTAATGACATTACGGCGATCCGGCTGTTTAGATCTCCTAAACGTAAAACTCGCGCCGAATTGATACCAACTTTTACAATATGGCCATATAAACCATCGACGGTCATAACAGGGTGCCCGACCTTAATACCCTTTTTATATCCAACATTGATAAGAGCCGCCCTTACAAAGGGTCCATTAATTTCAGTTACTGCACGAGCAGCAATTTTTTCTTTTGGAATATCTATCCCTTGGTGCGCTTTAAGAATTTGTTCAAAGCGAGCAAGCTTCATTGCCATGATATCCGCTCGCTCTTTGGCTTGTCTAAGTTTATATAGCTCTTCCTTAAGAGCTATATTCTCTTCTAAGGCTCGTTTTCGGTTTTTAAAACCTGCGAAGAAGGTTTCGCCTGCCCGGATTGGGGCTGACAAAACAGACAAAACGGGCGTGACTGAAGCTTCAACTACAGTTCTTGATCTTTGCAAAATTCGGTTATTGGTACTATCCGCGATGAATAATAAAACGGCTAAACTGATAGCTATGAACAATGTTAGAGAGGTCCGGTTCTGACTATCAGGATCTTTCTGATACATGAGAATTCACCATTATCTTTTAAGATATCTCTATCAAACACCGCTCATAAGAACGCTTTTCCATTTTTTGAGATTTTCGACTACAATTCCAGATCCACGAACAACACATGACAAAGGTTGGTCCGCAATAGATATAGGAAGTCCAGTGCGTGTCCGAAGTTCGGAGTCTAAATTCCTAAGCAACGCTCCGCCCCCTGTCAGCATGATGCCTTTATCAACAATATCAGCAGCTAATTCTGGCGGCGTTGCTTCTAGAGCCATTTTAACAGCCTCAACAATTTGCTCAACAGGTTCAGCTAAACTCTCGGCTATCATTGCCTCCGTTACACGAATTTCTCTAGGAACGCCGTTCATGAGGTCACGGCCTTTAATGTTTACCGTCATTCCCTCATTGTCTTCAGGCATTGTCGCAGACCCAATTTCCTTTTTCACGCGTTCGGCGCTCATTTCACCCAAAAGTAAATTTGTAGTTCGTCTGACATATTGGATAATCGCATCATCCATCTTATCTCCGCCGACACGTACCGACCTAGAATAAACAATGCCGTCTAGAGAAAGAACCGCCACTTCTGTTGTACCGCCGCCAATATCAACAACCATAGATCCTGAAGGTTCATGGATAGGAAGACCAGCCCCTAAGGCCGCAGCCATCGGTTCCTCGATTAGATATACACGCGACGCCCCTGCCTGTTCTGCACTTTGATGAATTGCGCGTTGTTCCACGGCCGTCGCTCCCGCGGGAACACAAATGACAACTTTTGGCCGCGCGAAACGCCCCCCCTTATTTACCTTTTTTATAAAATACGAAATCATCGCTTCCGCGACTTCAAAATCAGCAATCACACCGTCCTTCATCGGACGAATAGCTTCAATATGTCCTGGCGTTCTGCCTAACATGGAACGAGCTTCGGCGCCGACTGCATGGACAACCTTTCGTCCATTCCGAATCGAATATGCGACAACCGAAGGCTCGTTAAGAACAACGTCTCGCCCTTTAGCATAAATCAAGGTATTTGCCGTCCCTAAATCTATAGCTATATCTGATGAGAATGAACTCAGAAAAGATGAGAACATGTTAAACCTTAAAGTAATCGCGAGCACCCACTAACCCAATAGCAAGATGCGCTTTGTTAATAGCGCTAAATCACGCTCTCGCAATAAAAAAGAATGTTCCAAAGCTATAAAGCTTACCTAAAACTGATTTTTTATTGATTGAAGTTTTTATTCAAACATTTCCTTGCCAAAAACATTGCTAGAATTAACGATATTGCCAAAACGATAAAAACAGATGCGAATCTTTTTCCGTCACCGCTTGTTATGACTCCTTGCGCCACCAGTCCAACAATCGCTATTTTAGGAATGATTCCAAGCCCCGTTCCTAAAACGAATGCACTAAACTTCATATTGGTTACGCCTGCCGCCATGTTCACAAGAACAAAAGGTCCTGTTGGAACAAACCTAATCGCAAAACTGGTTATAAACCCATTATGCTTCACAACAGAGGTGATGCGGCCTACAAGATCCCCGCCATAACGGTTTAACTTTTCCGCCCCTATAGACCTACCCAACCAAAAATCTATTACCCCAGAGCACATGGTGGCCACCCAAGCGTAGAGACTTCCACTGAGTGGGCCAAATGCTAAAATAACGCCCGTAATAAGCAACCATTGCGGCACACCTAAGAACGCCGCCAGTGTGAATATGAGCGCTATGACAGGTAAAGCAAAACCCGTTTCCTTTAAGCGCGCGAAAATATCGTAAATATCTGCATCCAGAACCCGTAATACGGACTGTCCATAAATGAGTGTAGATACGACCAACCCGAACATCAAAATAAGAACCAAAACAGCTCTTACGGCCTTCTTATCCAGCTCAGTAATGAACGCCCAAAAAGTCTTCATATTATTTCATTAACGTGTTTATAGTTCGCGGGACAATGAGAATTTAAAATGAACACAGCAGGCCAGTTAAAAGCTTGCGGAGTTTATTAAAGCCTCAAATTGTTTCTTTTGCTCACTCAGGATAATCTGTGTCCAATCACTGGCTTGCCCCTTGAACCACGTATACTGCCGTTTCGCAAAGCGGCGCGTATCTCGTTTTGCTAATTCGATTGCATCATTCAGGCTTACCTTACCGTTAAAATAACCCTTTAACTGCTGAACACCGATCGCCTTCATAATAGGTAAGGAGGCATCATAATTTTTTGAAAAGATCGTCTGAGCCTCAGCTAATCCTCCATCGATAATCATATTTCCAAAACGAGAATTTATGCGGTCATACAAATCGGCTCTTTCTGGTAATAGCACAGCACAATGGCAAAATTGCCTTGGGATGATGGGACGGGTATTAGACTGCCAATCTGATAAAGCTCTTCCTGTTTGAGTATAAACGCTCACAATACGGGCAAGGCGCTGCGGGTCATCTCCTAAGACTCGTTGCGCGGCGTTAGGATCAAGGCGTTCCGCTTCTTCTCTAAGCCATTTTATGCCGAATTGCTTAAGCTTGTTATTTATACCAACAAAAACTTCGGAAGAAATTTCTGGAATTTGCGCCAATCCATTCAAAAGCGCCTTAAAATAAAGCCCGGTTCCACCTGTCAAGATTGGGTATTTATCCCTCGCAAGACAATCCAATATTACAGGCTGCACTTCGCGTAGCCATTGTCCCGTTGAATATCGAGTCTCTCCCGATACATGTCCAAAAAGATGATGAGGCACATCTTGCAATTCCGATAATGCCGGGCGCGCCGATAATATTTGTAGGTCTTTATAGACTTGCAAAGCATCGGCATTGATAATTTCTCCGCCAAACTTTTTTGCGATCTTGATGGCCCAAGCGCTTTTACCGCTGGCTGTAGGTCCGGCAATAAAGATAACTGGATTCATGAACTAATGAGAAAATTCTGACTCTTTATAGCCTTGGAAATAAAGGGCCGTGGTTAAGTCACCATAATTTATAGCGCAATGAGCCGCCGCAGCAACAGCTGGCTTCGCATAAAATGCAACGCCTAATCCCGCGCCTTGAATCATAGCAAGGTCATTCGCCCCATCCCCAATAGCAATAGCGTTTTGAGTTCCGCCTAAGCCCTGACTGTGATCCTTAAGAGCCTCTAATTTTGCTTCCCGCCCTAATATTGGTTTCCCGACAGTGCCAGTAAGCTTACTCTCATTTTCAATTAGTTCATTGGCTTGATCGGCGTCAAAACCGCAGGCCATAGATACTTTCCCCGTAAAAAAAGTAAATCCTCCTGAAACGATAACCGTTTTAGCACCATGAGCTTTCATTGTCTGGCAAAGCGTTCTGGCGCCAGAATTTAGTCGTATCCGCTCATTAAAACACGTCTGCAATACGGATAAATCTAATCCTTTAAGCAAGGAAACTCGTTCTTTTAGAGCCCCTTCAAAACCAATTTCACCCCTCATGGCGCGCTCCGTTATAGCGCTCACACGATCTTTTACACCAGCGAAATCGGCCAGTTCATCAATGCATTCTTGGCCAATTAAGGTACTATCCATATCGCATATAAGTAACCTCTTTCGGCGGTTATCCTCTTTTTGAACACAGATATCGGCTTTCACACCTAAAGTTTCTAAGTCGTTAGATAGTTGGGATTGAGTAACACTTTCAGGCACTTCACCTTCAAAGGCTTTACGGTCCGATAAGATAGTTACTGTCTGAAAATCAGGTATGGCTCCTAGAGAAGCCTCGAAGGCTTCTGGGTTTTCCTTGTCGAGTACAACTGTCACTACAGGCATTTTATTTGTTATTTCACCAAGTTGAGACTGAAATTATATCGTCAGCGCATAGAATATGAAATTTCCACGCCGGTTGATTAAAATTGTGACTGGGCGATCGAGCTCTTTAGCTGCTTCCATAGCCTCTTCAAATGCCTTCGGGGACGCAACAGTTTCAAATCCTACTTCTTCGATGATATCGCCCGTCAATATTTTACCGCTCGCCTCGGCCTTCTTATCAACCTTTACAACGCGTACACCCTCTACTTCTTCTTTAATTCTATATTTCTTGCGATTTTCATCTGTTAACGCTTCAACAGAGATACCCATGGCCACGCGGTCAACATCGGCTTCCTCTTTTTCAAGACGTTTCTTTTCATCCTCTGTCACTTTTTCTTTCAAACGTTCAATAGTGACTTTGGCCGTTTTTGTCTTACGGCGACGAACATAAGTGACCTCTAAGACTTTATCAATTTCGGCTTCCGCAATTTTACGAGACAGTAATCGAGAGCTTTCGAGTTTCTCTCCGCCCAGCTTCACAATAAGGTCGCCTTTTTTCAAGCCAGCTTTATCAGCTGGGGAGTCCTTGACGATTGTTGTGACCAGCGCGCCATAAGCGCTATCCAGGCCATAGCTCTTAGCAATAGCAGGACTGACTTTTTGTGGCCTTACCCCAAGATATCCACGCCGTGTTTCGCCAAATTCGCGCAATTGGTCGACAACTGAACTCGCGAGATTGGCAGAAACCGAAAAACTAATCCCCACGCTCCCGCCGGTAGGCGAAATAATTGCGGTATTCACGCCCACAACATCCCCGGCCATATTGAAGAGTGGGCCGCCTGAGTTACCTTTATTGATCGCAACATCAGTTTGGATAAAGTCATCATAAGACCCATGAGAAATATCGCGATTTCTGGCAGAGATAATACCTGCAGCAACAGAGCCCGCATAGCCAAACGGGTTTCCGATAGCCATAACCCACTCCCCAACTTCGGCCTGGTCTGAATTCGCAAATTTGACAAATGGCATATCTCTGCCAGTTTCAATTTTTAAAAGGGCTATATCTGTGGCTGGATCACGTCCTAACAGCTCCGCTTCAAAGGTATCCCCATTCGGGAAGGTAACCTCAATCAAATCAGCACCTTCGATGACATGGTTGTTCGTAACAATATAGCCGGCTTTATCCACGACGAAGCCAGAGCCCAAAGATTTAGACACACGGCCATTTTGATCAACTCCGCCGCCAAAAAAGTCATTAAAACGCTCTAATGGTGACCCCTTAGGAAAAGCTGGCGCGTCATCGGTATCGACTTCTACAGTCTGAGCCGTAGAAATATTAACAACCGAGGGAGATAACTGCTTCGCTAGCGCGGAAAACCCGTCTGGAACCCCTCTCGATTGCGCATGAGCTGGTAAAAAAATTGCTAGCGTTGAAATAGCGACCGCTATTGATAGAGTCAGTTTTTTAATCATAGTACACCGTAACGCATTTATGAAATTTGCCAAGCCGTACTATCAGATTGCTAAGTTAAATTTCCGTTGG
>CAYXEB010000018.1:0-23491 GCA_964463835.1 uncultured Hellea sp. | reverse complement strand
GGCGCTCTGAAATGTTTTATTCAATAGCTTGCCCCAATTTTGCCGTATATAATTGGCTTGAAATTATTTGGACAAGCTGGATATCCAGGAGAGTAAAGTGTATCAGTCAATTGACGATCCACAAGAAGACATAGAGGCCATGTCGCCGAGGAAAAATAAGCTCATTTGGCTTGCAGCAGCCGTGGGCTTATTGGCGATAATGGGACTTGTCTATTTGACAAGTCCGGGTATATCCGTGCCGCAAAAAACTGATGAATTTGTACGGGCAGAACTTGCAACCTACCGAAAAGCTATTTCCGAGACCCAAGCCCCTTTACGGCGCGCCCGTCTTCAAGATTTTCTGACCACCTATCCCAATAGTAGCCGAACCTCTTCTGTTAAGGCTCAGCTTGAGGTTATTCGGGCTTATGAATCCGAGCAATGGGTAGAATTAACGGATATTATTTACGACCCTGAGGTAACCAAGGTAGACAAATTAACCGCGCTAAATAGCTATGCTGGTAAATGGGGCGAGACATTGCTTGGCTCTCGCAATGCAGAAATTAGCAATATTCGTGAAAAGCTCGAAAGTTCAGAGACTGAAGCCACGCCGCCCAACCGCAAACTACAAGACCAAAAAAGCCCTATTCCTGAAAACATTCCAGATGGCACACTTGCTGGCGGCCCCCGCGCTGTCCCAGCTCCCGTTTATATTCCCCCCGAACCTATCGAGCCTGAGACGGTATCAGTCGCAACCTTAGAAATTGTTCCGCCCAAAATCAGGCGAAATGTAAACCCGCGCTACCCACGCCGAGCGATGCGCGGCAATGTTGAAGCGGTTGTGACGTTAAAACTTAATATCGATGAAACCGGAAAGGTAGCTCTAACAGAGCTGGTCAGTGTTCAAGCTGCCAAATATAGTAAGTCCTTTGTCAAAGCCGCAGAACGCGCCGCGCTTCGAACTCGCTTTCATCCCAAAACTGTTGGCGGAAACGCCGAGCCCGCGGTCGGCGTCCTTAAACGCTACCGCTTTCAGCTCAATCAATGATGAGCCTGGACTGTTGCGTTTTCATCTAATTTAAAAACACGTCCGCAATATTTACAGGTAACTTGTGTATCCGTGCCCATATCCAAGTAAGTTTTGGGGTGACCTAACGCCCCGCCGCCGCCGTCACAATGGACCCGTCTTTGGGTAACAAGGACAACGTCATCAGAATTAGAAACAGACATATAAAACACTCGGTTAAGGCTTAATCCCAAATAAGCGAGGTCGGAGACGGGGTCAAGCCGCAAGGTTAGCCAGCCATTTCTATAAAATAAAAATTGACTAGAAAAGGCTTGACCCTGACGTAACGTTATAGGGCATGAAGTGGTATGAACGATTTATGCGAACTGACTGTGAAAGATGTAGCGACCCTATCTGGTGTTTCCGTACGTACACTACATTACTATGATGAAATTGACTTGCTTAAACCAAAGCGCCGCACCTCAGGCTATAGGATTTATAACACGGAGCATATTTTAAGGCTGCAACAAATTCTGATTCAAAGATCACTGGGTTTATCGCTGGCGTCAATCAAAGCGGCTTTGGATGAGCCTACATTTGACCGTGTTGACGCTCTCAAATCACAACGAGAAGCGCTGCTAAATAAAATTGATAACGCCAAGGCTATGGTTTTGGCCATCGAGGTCGCTATCGAAAAATCATCGGATTTATCACAGGAAACCCTCATGACGATAAAAGAAATATTTAACGGCTTTAACCCCGCAGACCATGAAGCCGAGGCTCAAGAACTATGGGGCGAAACCCATGCCTATCAAATGAGTCAGAAAAGAACGCAAAAATATACGCGGCGAGACTGGAAACAAATGCAAACTGAAGAAGAGATAATCTGGAGTGACGCTGCTAACGCCATGTCATCAGGGGTAACCCCCGAAAATTATCAGGCTGGGGATATCGTTGCTAGGCATCGACGACATATTGATAAATGGTTTTATACGACGTCGTCTGTCAGTTACGCCTCCTTGGCAGATATGTGGGAGTCTGACCCGCGGTTCAAAAACAATATTGATAAATATGGCGAGGGATTAACGGCCTGGTTTGCCCAAGCCGCGAGATTTAAATATGACGTTGTTTAATCGGCCCTAAGCGCGTTCTATCATCATACTTTTAATATCAGCGATTGCTTTGGCCGGGTTTAAACCCTTTGGACACACATTGGCGCAATTCATAATAGTGTGGCAACGATAAAGTTTAAAGGGGTCGTCAAGCTTGTCCAAACGTGCAGTTTTGGCATCATCACGGCTATCGACTAACCACCGATGGGCCTGCAAAAGCGCGGCTGGTCCAAGGTAACGATCCCCATTCCACCAATATGACGGACATGATGTTGAACATGACGCGCATAAAATACACTCATAATAGCCGTCAAGCTTATCGCGGTCTTCAACCGTCTGAAAGTGTTCTGTCTCAGGCTCTGCCGTTGAAGTTTGTAGCCACGGTTCAATTGAGGCGTATTGTGTGTAAAAGTTTGACAGATCGGGGACGAGGTCACGAACAACTGGCATATGCGGTAGAGGCGAAATTGTAATATCCTTACCAGCGACATCTGCTATCGCTTTCGTGCAGGCCAAAGTGTTACGACCGCCAATATTCATCGCGCAGGACCCACAAACGCCTTCGCGGCATGAACGACGAAAGGCCAATGTCGGATCAATTTCGTTCTTTATTTTAAATAAGGCGTCCAAGACCATCGGGCCGCATTCATCCAAATCAACTTGATAGCTATCCCAGTAAGGGTTTCCGCCATCGGAAGGATCATAACGATAAATTTTGAATGTCTTGACTCGATTCCCACTCTTAGGCGCCGGCCACGACTTACCCTTTTTTATTTTAGAGTTTTTAGGGAGACTAAGCTGTACCATGTCATAATCCTTATATTCGCTAGTGTTTTATAAGGCCAAGCTTTGCAGGAAGCGACAAAAAAATTCGATAATTTGCCGCTATATATTAAGATCGAAGCCAATTTATTAATTGGTACTACCAAAGACGCGCCGCAAAATTTCACTTGTCCGCTTAGCTGGGTTTGCCCGGATGGCTTTTTCTTCCTCGCCTATATAGTAAAACACACCTTTAAGGCCGTAATTTACGCCATGAGCAATAAGATCATTGCGGGCATCAACCCCAAGATTTGGACCGAAGGGAACATTGTTCAAATTACCAGACACTTGATCAACGAGCCTTAGCGCGCCGGTTTCGTTTAAAGCATTTTCCATAATGGGTGAAAAAAGCTCAGTCAGTTTTGCGCCTGTTCTTTCATGTAAATATTCAGTCGCCGCATTTTCAGGACCTCGGACAATATTGATAGCGTCCGTAATGGACAAATCGCGAATAGCGCCGAGAAAAATGTCTTTTGCAACAGGCGCGGCCTTTTCTGCGCCGCGATTTAACTGCTGTTGCAACTCAACGAGCAGTCCATCCGCACCGAGCGGTTTTAAATAGCTTTGTATGTCTTGCAAAATTTTGGGAAGCGGAATTCGGACAAGGCTATTGCCTAAAAACCCATTCAATATCCCAACATTAGCAATCGCATTTCCAACCCCGTTATCAAGCGCCGCGCGAATGCCTAGTGCCGCATCAGCTTGGGTTAATCCGCCATAACCTCCAAGCACGCCCTCAATAATAGCCGGGTCAAGGGTTTCACAAGCCGTTAGCACAGTTCCCGATAAGCCGAGTAAAACAAATCGTCTATTTAATGCTTTGATAATGTCCTCCTAAATTCAGTTTTTTCTATCCTCGAACTTAGGCGGGCGCTTTTCAAGAAAGGATTTCACCCCTTCAACACAATCCGCGCTCACAAAAGCTTTCTGTAGCATGGCGCTTTCCATAATATGCATATTATATGGCGCGTCATCCAAGCTGCCATGCGCCAACATTGAGGCCCGCAAGAGCTGCTTATTATTGGACACACTTGTCGGGGAGCAATTCACCGCGATATCTCTGGCGACTTCTAAGGAGCGCTTTAAAACATCTTCGGGCTCGCAAAGCTCTGAGATCAACCCCCCATCATAGAGCTCTTGAGCCATCATGATCTGCCCTTTCAATATCCACTCATTGGCTTTGGCAAAACCCACTAGGCGCGGTAAAAACCAGCTCGCTGCGCCGTCAAAGACTATGCCGCGCCGCGCAAATGGGAAGGCAAATTTAGATTTCTTAGACGCGATACGTAAATCCATCGCAAGGGTCATTGTCGCGCCAATGCCGACCGCCGCGCCGTTTATGGCGGCAATAATCGGTGTGTCGCACTCAAATATGGCGAGGTTCAAAATACCGCCTGCGTCCCGGTTGATGCCGTTCACAGCTTCCACGCCCATCCCGCTATCAAGGTTGGCTCCGCCAAACCCGCCTGAAATATCTGCCCCTGCGCAAAAGGCGCGGCCGGCGCCTGTCACAACGATAACCCGCACAGACGAGTCTTTGTCGGCGGCCTGTATCGAGTCGAGCAAAGCGGAATGAAGTTCCATATTATAGGAATTCATCGACTCGGCTTTATTCATAGTCAGCAAAGCAACGGATGGCACTTCTTTATCCCGCGTTGTTAAAACCAATGACATATTATCCTCACTTCTTGAGTAAGCCTGATAAGCTATTGACGGGCAGACTATTTACGGGTCTTAAAGTTTTAACGCATTACATTCAACTCTCTTATGACTGATCGCCATCATGAATAGTTTAAAACTTTTCGTCATTACCACTTTGACAATGATCGCGTTTGCGGCAAACTCCGTTTTAAATCGATTAGCGCTCTCAGATGGCGACATCAGCCCATGGAGTTTTACAGCCATTCGGTTTATTTCAGGCGCTATAATATTGGCCCTCATCGCGCGACCTAAAATTGCATATGACGCTGGGAACTGGCCATCCGCTCTCGCACTTTTCCTATACGGAGCGCTGTTTTCTTTCGCCTATCTATCTCTATCGGCGGGAACAGGAGCCCTTATTTTATTTGCAGCCGTCCAGATAACAATGATTGCTGGCGGCCTGTTATCAGGGGAACGGTTAAACCCTGTACAATGGACGGGAACAGCTATTGCGATATTGGGGCTTATTTATCTGATGAGTCCAAGCCTTGAAACCCCGCCTTTAGTGGGCGGGCTTATGATGATGGGCGCAGGCATAGGTTGGGGGCTTTATTCTCTGAGGGGTAAAAGCGCAGGTGACCCTATTGCGCAAACAGGCGGAAACTTCATCAGAACCGCATTAATATGTCTTATACTCTCTCCAATTATTTTAAACGTCATGCCCGCAGCGATCATGACACAAAAAGGTATTCTCCTCGCCTTAACATCAGGCATCGTGACGTCTGGTCTTGGCTACGTCATATGGTATATGGCTTTAAAGGATTTAACTGCAATTCGGGCAGCTATTGCCCAGCTCACAGTTCCCGTGATCGCCGCCATCGGGGGGATGATATTTATCGCAGAGCCTATGACGTGGCGCTTTACCCTCAGCGCGCTCATCATATTAGGCGGCGTCGGGGTGGCGACAATGACGCGGCAAAAGAGCTAAAAACCGATATATTCTTTAACCTAAGACACCTATAAGCTCTGTATGTTTAATCGTCTTTCGACATTTTTGCGGATGATGCGCACAGGTTGGGTGCTCGCCCGCCATGACGCACTTGTTCCAAAAGAATATGTCGGCGCTGTGCCGTTACCGATACGCCTGCTAGGCGGTGTCTCGCGGCTATTTGCGATACGCGGCCGCGCCGATAACCCAGGTGAGCGTTTTGCTAATGCTCTGGAAAAGCTTGGCCCTGCTTATATAAAATTTGGACAAATCCTGTCTACGCGCGGCGACATGCTCGACCCTATTTTCGTTAAAGGCCTCTCTCGGCTAAAAGACAAAGTCCCCTCTTTCTCGATGGCTAAAGCCGAAGAGATGCTGAAAACCGAATGGGGCACGCCGTGGCAAGATAAGCTTACCTCACTCTCCCCGCCTATCGCGGCCGCCTCCGTCGCGCAGGTTCATAAAGGCGTCCTAAAAACTGGCGAAACCGTCGCTGTTAAAATCCTGAGGCCGAACATTCATAAGCGCATGCGCAATGATATGGATGTCCTGCATTTGGTGTCTTCTCTGGCCGAATTTTTTGTTCCCGATAGCAAACGGCTTGGACCAAAAAAATTCGTCGAAACGGCCGACCGCGCGGTTATGCTCGAGCTGGATTTACGCCTCGAGGCTGCCGCCTGTTCGGAGCTCTCGGAGCCTGCGGAAGATACGGGGCTATATAAGGTCCCTGAAATTTACTGGGATATGGGCGGGAAAAACGTTTTAGTAACACAGTGGATAGACGGCACGGCGCTATCGGACGACGCAGTTCTATCCGACTCGAAATTTTCGCGCGTCGATATTGCTCGGAAAGTCATGCAAAGCTTCCTCTCTTGCGCTTTTGATTACGGAGTCTTTCATGCCGATATGCATGAAGGCAATATGATCATATCCGATGACGGAACGTTGTGGCTCATCGACTTCGGCATCCTTGGCCGCCTAGCCCCGAAAGAACAACGCTTTCATGCTGAAATACTCTACGGGTTTTTGATGCGTGACTATCTACGAATTGCTGAGGTGCATTTTGAAGCCGGTTATGTTCCGCCGCATCATACAATTGAAGATTTCGCTAGCGCGCTACGCTCTGTGGGCGAGCCTATTTTCGGACAAACAGCTGAAAATGTCGCCATGACGAGAGTCATCTTACAACTCTTCGAGATTACAGAAATTTTCGATATGGAAATGCAGCCTCAACTCATCATGTTGCAAAAAACAATGATGCAGACTGAGGGAGTCTGTCGCCGTCTTAATCCTAATTTTGATATGTGGGAAATTAGCCGCCCTATTGTAGAAGCTTCAATGCGCCGCGAACTTGGCGTAGAGGGGCGCGTCAATGACCTGCTCACGGGACTCGATAAAGCTCGCCGAACGCTTGAACGTATTCCTGATGCGACTGAAAATATAGCCGCCCTTGCCAAAGCTTGGGCTGACGGGGATGTTGACTTGTCCAAAGGTCCGCAAACCCCGCAAATCGCCGAAAAGAAAACCGTGTGGAAACCCATTGCCTATATAGGGACTGGCGCGGTAATAGCCCTAGGCGGCGTTTGGGCCGCAGCGCAGTTTTAGGGCTCGTTTTGGATAAACGTATTTTATTAATTATCGGCGGCGGGATTGCGGCGTATAAATCGCTCTTTCTTATTCGCGTGCTGGCGAAGCGCGGGATTGCTGCGCGGGTTATACTCACGCGAGGCGGAACGGAATTTGTCACGCCGCTATCAGCAGGCGCGCTATCGGGCGATAAAGTCTATTCGGATTTATGGAACTTAACCGATGAAGCCGAAATGGGTCATATTGAGCTCTCCCGTTCAGCGGACCTTGTTGTTGTTGCGCCGGCAACAGCGGATATTTTAGCCAAGGCAGCGCACGGCATTGCCAATGATTTAGCCACAACAACGCTACTCGCCACCGATAAGCGGGTTTTATATGTACCCGCCATGAATGTGCGCATGTATGACGCGGATAGCACGCAGCGAAATATCGCCCAGCTTAAAAAAGATGGCGCGTTATTTTTAGGCCCTGATGCGGGCGCTATGGCGTGTGGTGAGTTTGGCGCGGGGCGGATGTCAGAACCCGAAGCCATTGCTGACGCCATACAAGCTGCGCTCGCGGACGACACAACGCTGGACGGATTAAAAGGCCCTAAACCTCTAAAAGGTAAAAAAGCCCTCATTACGGCGGGGCCGACGCGCGAGCCGATTGATCCTGTACGTTACCTCTCTAATCATAGTTCAGGCAAACAAGGCTATGCCATTGCGGGCGCCCTAGCGGCGCTCGGCGCGGATGTCACTTTGGTATCAGGCCCTGTGTCTATAACGCCCCCGTCAAATGTGAACCTTGTCAAAATCGAGACAGCCCGCGAGATGCTTAAAGCCTGCAAAGCGGCCCTACCGTGCGATATTTTTGTTTCCGTCGCTGCCGTCGCAGATTGGCGGCCATCTACCAGCGCGAATAAGAAAATCAAGAAAGACGGAAAAACCATCCCGCCGCTCACACTAGAAGAAAATCCAGATATTTTGAAAACACTTTGTGCGTCCAAAAAACGCCCGACACTCGTCATTGGATTTGCCGCAGAGACTAACGACGTGATTAAACATGCGATAGCAAAACGCCTACGCAAAGGCTGCGACTGGATTGTCGCTAATGATGTTTCGGGAGATGTTATGGGCGGCAATCATAATAGCATGATCCTCGTGACTGAAACCGAGGCCGATAGCTGGCCACGCCTGAGCAAGTCAGACGCCGCAAGGAAGCTAGCCCAAAAAATTTCCCAACATTTCACATAATAAAAATAAAGAGACAGACATGAGCTTACGCGTCGAGATTAAGACTTTGGAGCATTTCGGAGACCTTGAACTCCCTAAATACGAAACGGTTCTAGCGGCTGGCGCAGATCTTCGCGCCGCACTGCCTGCTGATAAACCTATGATTTTAAAATCAGGCGAACGCGCTCTTGTCCCTACAGGGATGGCGATGGCGCTACCTGCTGGATATGAGGCTCAAATCCGTCCGCGCTCTGGCCTTGCCTATAAACACGGCATTACCTGCCTCAATACGCCTGGCACGATTGACGCGGATTACCGCGGCGAAGTCAAAGTACTTTTAATCAATCACGGGACCGAGGCCTTTACGATCAACCGCGGGGAACGCATCGCGCAAATGGTTATCGCCCCTATAACTCAGCCAGAGTTTGAACGTGTCACGGACCTATCAGATACGGTGCGCGGCGCAGGCGGTTTTGGAAGTACGGGCGTTAACTAGCTGGTTTGCATGAGCCTCGCGTTAACCTTTTGAGGCAATTTGTTCATTTTCGGTTCAACTTCAAAGTATAAGGTCGTTGGTCATATAGAATTCTACCTTAACCCCCCGTTATGGTAGGATGAGGACCCGGTAGTGCTTCACATGTGGAGCGTTACCGGGTTTGATATTTTAAGGCTCTGCTCTCTTAACCTGCATCGATTGAATGCGCCAAGACACGGCTGACGTAAGATAGGTTCTCTCCGCTTTCCACCGTCCATTGATCAAAGGCCTCTTGGACAGCTTTCTTTGCAGTTTTTGATGTCACGGCTTTGTCAATTATGCCTGCATGCATGAGGGCCGCCGTCACATCTTTGGAGAGGATAATACTTGGAATACCAGAAAACCGTAGCGTATAGCTCGCTGTATTTGCGCCCAGATGCGAGCCATGTTTTTGCAAATAAGTAAGCAAGCCGAAATAATTACCACTTGGCCAGTCCCGTATAAAAGCATCAGCGCTGCCAGCTTGGGCGGCCATGCCTAAAATCATCTCCGCGTTGCGCGCCACAGTTTTAATTTTGACGGGATTACGCACAATCGCTTTGTCGGAGGTCAGACGCTCCATATCATCCATATCGATTTGCGAGCATTTTCCGGGATCGAAATTCCAAAAGGCCTTTTCAAAGCCGTCCCATTTATTCTCGACAACCGACCAATTAAAACCGGCTTGAAATACGCGTTTGGAAAATTCTGATAGCCAGCGATCATCAGATTTTGGCGCGGTGATGGCTTCGGCATTGACCCCGTAATTATGCGAGGCCAGCTTGTCTTTAAAGGCATCTTCCCCGCCATGGCGGCTTGCGGCGCGGTGAAATATTGTCTCAAACTTTTCCATTACGGCCCCGTCAATTCATCAATTAACGCCAAAGCCTCATCACTTGTCCAATCCGCTTCCCCTGACACACGCGCAATTTCGCGTCCGCGTTTGTCATAAAAAACCGAGGTGGGCAGACCGGGAAGCAAGAGCGCGGCGCTCAGGCCAAAGCTTGCATCATGCCAGCTTGGTAAATTATCAATATTATTATCTTTGAAAAAGATGGCGGCTTCTTCGGCGGTGCGGTCCAGACTGATGGTGACAACCTCAAAATCATCGCCGTCGCGCTCTATTTGCAAGGCATTTAAGGTGGGCATTTCCGCGATACAAGGCGCGCACCATGTCGCCCAAACATTTAAGAGAATAACTTTGCCCTTATAATCCGAGAGCTGCATAGTCTGCCCGTCTGGCGCCGAATAGCTCATTCTAGGCTGCGGCGGCGGGCTCTCTAAAACTATCAATTTTTTAAGGCTGTCTTTAGCAAATAGCTCTAAACCCGTTTTAGGCTGGGAGCAGGATTGCACAATCACAAGCAATATTGCACATAGCCCGCCCAATATCATAACGCGGATGGCGTTAGGCAGTGAAAAGAAAGACGAGCTCGACATGACAAAAACTCCTAAAGGAAAAAGCGCTAAAGGCCAAGCCATGTGGGGCGGACGGTTTAGCGCCACACCCGGCGAGCTTATGCAGGCGATTAATGTTTCTATCGAATTTGATAAACGATTGGCCGCGCAAGACATCCAAGGCTCTCGGGCCCATTCCGCCATGCTCGCCGCGCAGGGCATTATCACCAAGAAAGATATGCGCGCCATTCATAAGGGTCTGCGCGAAATTGAAAAAGAAATCGAAGCGGGCACGTTCCCGTGGTCACGCGATCTCGAAGACATTCACCTGAACATTGAAAGCCGCCTGAAAGATAAAATCGGCGAAGCGGCGGGTCGGCTCCATACGGGGCGCTCACGCAATGACCAAGTCGCCACTGATTTTCGCCTCTGGGTCAGAGACCACCTCGATCAATTTGACGCCCAGCTGGAGAAATTACAGCGCGCCCTATTGACCCAAGCGGCAAAGAATACCGACACAATTATGCCCGGCTTTACTCATCTTCAAAGCGCGCAGCCCGTCACCTTTGGTCATCATATGATGGCTTATCTGGAAATGTTTGCCCGCGACCGCGACCGGTTCAAAGACTGCCGCGCGCGCATGAATGAAAGCCCGCTCGGCGCCGCCGCTTTGGCCGGAACGCCCTACCCGATTGACCGCAAAGCCACCGCCAAAGAGCTGGGATTTGCGCGGCCTATGGCCAATTCGCTCGATGCTGTCTCCGCCCGGGATTTTGCGCTTGAGGCGCTCTCTGCGGCCAGCATTTGCGCGACCCATCTCTCGCGCCTGTCTGAGGAGATCGTGATTTGGACGAGCGCGCAGTTCCAGTTCATCACGCTAACCGACGCCTTTACAACGGGCAGCTCTATCATGCCGCAAAAGCGTAACCCCGACGCGGCCGAGCTTATCCGCGCCAAGGTTGGCCGTATCATGGGCGCGCTTACCAGCCTGACCATCGTCATGAAGGGCCTACCGCTCGCCTATTCCAAAGATATGCAGGAAGATAAAGAACCCGTCTTTGACGCCTTTGACGCGCTGGACCTCGGCCTTGCCGCTATGGCGGGTATGGTGTCCGATATGAGCCCCAATAAGCCCCGACTCGCCGAGGCGGCCGGCGCGGCCTATTCCACCGCAACGGACCTTGCCGATTGGCTGGTGCGTAAGCTGAATATGCCATTTCGCGACGCTCACCATGTGACGGGCACCATTGTGGCCATGGCCGAAAAACAAGGCAAAACACTGGACGCGCTTGAGCTCTCTGACATGCAAAGGATCGAGCCGAAAATCACTAAAGATGTCTTTAAAGTCCTCTCCCCGCTCGCCTCAGCCAAAAGCCGCGTAAGTTACGGCGGCACCGCGCCACGGGAAGTGCGTAAGCAAGTTAAGCGGTGGCAGAAGGTCTTGGGCTAAGCGCAGCCTCTAGCGGCCTGACTTAATACCTCCAAAACGCGCTGCTCGGCTGTCTTATCATCTAGCGTTTTTTTGATCGTGGTGCTTTTCCATTTCATGACCCAGATCTGTGCGTCATTATCCCATTGTGCGTTCAGGCCGACATCGTCGCCGTCCGCGCGGATTAATATGCGCATGAGGCGGTCATTTTTAGAGCCTAAAGATTTTGACGTGGCATAATCCTTATTATCCGCTGCGATATAGACTGGGATATCTTTCCCGCCAAAGCTCATGGAGAGCTGGCAGACTTTATTCTCATGACCGCCAAAATTCGCGGTCCAAAAGACCCGCTCTTTCACGCTTTGCGGCTCCGCGGGCGCCATATTGGCAACCGAATTAAAGGCGGCGTCGGCCGCGCTATCCAGACGGGTTTGACGGCTCGCCGGTATCACCAATCGGCTCAAAATATCGGCAGCCCCCTCTTTGACAGAAGCCGTGCCAGATTTAACGGTGTCCGTCACAGTTTCGGCGGCATTGCCAACAGCGCGGGCGGGCGCTGTCACCAATTTATAAACGCTAAAGCCCGTAAAAACGATGAGCCCTAAACATATGGCTATCGCCGTCCATTTTATCGCGCCAAATATATTACCCGCCGCATCCGCAACGCTCGCCGCCTGCTCGCGCGCTTCATTGGCTTTACCGACGAGCTCTGCGGCTTTCTTTTTTTTGGAGGTGGGCTGGTTCTCATCATTCATCTGATTTATCCTGACATGCCGGTTTTGGGAGGGTCTTAAGACGGGCGGTTAGCTCGGTCATGATAAAGGCCCGCTTGGCATCACTATAGCGCGTCCACATGGCAATTTCCTCGCGTGAGCGCCCGCAGCCCTTACAAAGGCCCTGCGTAAGGTCCAGCTCGCAAATGAGTTTACACGGGCTTTGAATATGCAGGGTTTGGCTGAGCATTAATTCCAGCCTCTATCCGTCATGAGGTAGGTTGCGAAACTGGCAAGCCAGTGACTGCCCGAATAATGCTCATCGCTCACCGCCGCCACGCCTGTATCTGCGTGAATTTTAGCCGCCGCAACGAGTGAGGCTTGGCGTATATCTCCGTCCGGTAAGGCCCGCGCAATATTATAAAGATTCCAAGCCCGCGATGAATTAACCCCGTCCAGATGCACGAGTTTACCGTCGCTGGCATCGGTCACAATCCCGGGGGCTAGCCAGTCACCTGTTCCGTCGGTGGGAATGCTTGGCATAAACGCAGAGAGCCAATCTGAAAACTCAGCCTGCGGTAAAATCCGCCTCATGAGATCAGCTTCCATCAGGCAAGGCGAGAGAAAGTCTTCCCCGCTTGGCTCATAATCCAACGGGCAATTTACGTCGTCTTTATGAAAGGCCAAAGATTTTTCAATTATGAGGCCCTCCATGTCTTCATCTTTGGCGACCCGCGCCCAATCCAGCATTAGTCCAAAGGCAAAGGCGCTCTGGTTATGCGTACCCAAACGAATGGGATAAGCCAGTTTAGGAAGCCAAGCTTTAAGGCTATCAGCTATATCACGCTCGAGCGGCTCTAAGTTCATCAGCCACCAGTTCGGCTCTTCAGCTCCAGATTCTGCGTACCATTCCCGAAGTTCAGCTGTCAGCTGTAGATACCACGCTAATCCATATGGGCGCTCCCAAGAGCCCCGAGCAGACCGTGCAAAATTGGCACGCTCACCTTTTATATTATTCACATTAAAGCTCTGCCAAAGCTTCTTTTCGGCCTCTTTGCGCCAAGGTGCGTCTTTCGGGCCAACCCGCAAAAGCCGCACTAAAAGCCAATGTCCGTGAACAGAGCTATGCCAATCAAAACACCCATAAAAGGCAGGGAACAAATCCTTCGGCCGGCCGATTTCTTCGGCTGTGTCCGTTGTACGAGAAATTTTATTGGGAAATTCCTGATGCACACAGGTCAAGGCCAGGGCCGAGAAGCGGTCCGCTAGCGCCGGCGCAATCTCATCCGGATATTCAAGAACGGGCTTGGCGGCGGCCGGCTCCGGCGTAGCCGCCGTTGTTTCATAAGGCGGAGCGGGTTCGCAGGCCGTTAGAATGAGAGCCAGAGATAAAATTGCAGTTCTAAATAATTTCATATCTTGGCATAACCCGCCAAGCTCGACTTGAAAAGCTACTCTTCCGCCTCGTCTTTATCATCAGCGGCGCACCCCGAGAATTTTTCCAGCATTTTTTTATTCGGTACCGGCAACAATGTGTAAGGACCGCCAGAAACACGAAGACCATCTCCGCCTAACGCCTCTATGTCATCAACCCGAATAATCGGATTATCGCAAAAACTATCAGACGCCAATCCTGTTAAGTCTTTACCTGCCCCCACGGCGCTAAATTGCGGCGCCTTATTATCAGTCTCATAATTGATCATGACATGAGAAAATGTCGGAATGAGTAAGCGCATCGGCCCGGGCGCCATTTTTTTATAGTGAGCCTTGCCGTCTTTCAAGCCGTCTCTTAGAACGGCCATATCATGAAACCCTGTATTTTCGCGAAACTGAATATCTGGGCTCATGGAAAAATTAATACCGCTTTCTGATTTCGGCCGCCCGGCGCGCGCCTTATCCTCAATACAAAGCTCAGCATCCCGGGAACCTGACTTAACTTTATCAAAATCTGTGATCTGTCCATCAGGCCCGATTGCGAAATCAGTCTCGTTCGTCCCGCCGCGCATAAAAAACCGGTCAGGCGCCCCGCCGCCATCTTTATAAATTATCCGGGCTTCAGCAATCATGGAAATCGTGTCGGTTTGTTTGGCATCCAAATTATCAAATTTGGACAGAAATGTAATAATACCCTTGGCCGGAAAACACGTCACTAACTCGCGAAGATCAGTTGTATCATCTGCGGATTTTTCTGCCGCCAAGGCGGGCGCGGCTAATATCACAGCCGCCAGAGTAAAAACGCTAATTCTTATCGTCTTTTTCATCTGCGTCTTCTCCCCAGCCAAATCGTTTCATTGTTTTGACACTCACAGTAGGTTGAAGCTGATATCCGCCGCCTTTTATTATCAGGGCATCTGCGCCTAACTTCTTAAGCTCCTCAAAAGAGACAACATGCATGTCTTTATGCGGCTCGGGCGTAAGGGGCGTTTCAACGCCGTCAACAATTGCATAAACCTCAGACGTTAAGCGAAGATCATCATAGCGGATGGCTAAATATTTCGTATCGGGCATAAACATGCTAACTGCGGCCGGGATCATTTTTTTATAAAAAGATTTTCCGTCTTTTGTCCCTTCTTTAAGCTCAGCCATATCGTGGCGGCCTGTGCGGTTATGGAAAAGAGGTGACAACCCCATTTCGAAATAAAGGCCTTCATCATTTTCTGGGCGGTGAGCACGGGCCTTATCGGCAACGCAGACATCTCCGTGGGCATTGTCTGTCGCCACCTTTAAGAAAGTTGGCGTTGCCCCAGAAGGTTTTTCAACCGGAACATCAATTTCGTTCGTTTGCGTACGAATAAAGAAGCGCTCCGGCCAATCACCGCCATCTTTTATCAAAAATTTGGGCTTCAAAGCGACATCTACCACATCCCGGCGCGAACTATCTACCTCACCAAGTTTTTGAACAAGTTTTGGAACATCTTTTGCCGGAAAACAATAAACGTCGCCGCGTAATTTTTCTGCGCCATGGGCCATCGTTACGCTGCTCAGGACAACTACTGCGGCAAGACTTATTGCAGATTGAATTTTCATAGTTCCCCCTAAGCCAAACAAGTTAAGTTTTTCTAGTGAAAAGTTTGTCATATATCAGCTGTTATCAACACTGACGACTCGACGTAGATAAAAATCCTCCTTAGAAGACAATCATTATGGATCCTACTATCAAACGCCGCCGCTTTTCCGCTCCTGCCTTATGTTTGCTGCTAGGTGCAGGCATTGCCCTATCGGCTTGCGGTATTAAGGGCGACCTTCAAACACCTCCGCCGCTTTGGGGCGAGGATATTAGGTCAGAAACTCAGAAAGCCGAGGCTGAGCGTGCTCAAGCCGAGCGCGCCAAACGCGCCGCCGAAAAAGCCGCGCGCAAAGCCGAATCCCAAGATCCTTCCTAACTCATGCGACATTTTGATTTTAAAGATGGCGAAATGTTTGCTGAAGACGTCGCGCTTAAAAATATTGCAGATGAGGTCGGTACGCCCTGCTATGTCTATTCAACGGCAACTTTTGAACGCCATTATAACGTTTTTTCCGATAGCTTTGCGGGTACAAAAGCCCTTGTCGCCTATTCCGTAAAGGCCAATTCAAATATAGCTATTCTCGCGACCTTAGCCAAGCTTGGGGCGGGCGCGGATGTGGTCAGCGGAGGTGAGTTAGCGCGCGCCTTAACGGCTGGTATCCCCGGCCGAAAAATTGTTTTTTCTGGTGTCGGCAAAACATCCCCCGAAATGCGCGCGGCATTATTAGCTAATATCAAAGTCTTTAACGTCGAAAGCCTTGCTGAGCTTTATGTCCTTAACACAACGGCGAAAGAGCTCAATGTCAAAGCGCCTGTGTCTTTTCGGGTAAACCCGGATGTGAGCGCGGGCGGACATGAAAAAATCAGCACGGGCAAAAAAGAGAATAAATTTGGGATAGCTTGGTCTCATGCCGAGACCGCCTATGCGAAAGCAGCCAAACTCTCCAATATTCAAATAGTGGGCGTGGATGTTCATATCGGGAGCCAGATCGACAACTTAGCACCTTTTGAAATCGCCATCGCGAAATGCAAAGACCTTATCTCTCGTCTTCGCGCGCAAGGGCATATAATTAAGAGCTTCGACATTGGCGGCGGCCTTGGAATTCCCTATGGCAATAATAGCAAGACGCCCCCCCCGCCCGCAGAATACGGCGCTATGGTCAAACGCTTAACATCCGATATGGACGTTGAAATGATATTTGAACCTGGGCGCATGATTTCTGGAAACGCCGGGGTCCTTTTATCCCGCGTTATTTACGTCAAAAACGGAGAGGACCGGAAATTTCTTATCGTCGACGCGGCTATGAATGATTTAATTCGGCCCGCGCTCTATGACGCCTATCATGAAATTGAACCTGTCAAAGCTCCGGGCTCGGCCTATTTAGAAACCACCTACGATGTCGTTGGCCCGATATGCGAAAGCGGAGATACCTTTACGAAATCTCGGGACCTTCCCGAAATGCAAGCTGGGGATTTGTTGGTTATGCATTCTACTGGAGCTTACGGCGCGGCGCAATCTAGCCAGTATAATACGCGACCGCTGATCCCAGAGGTGCTGGTCAAAGGCGAGCAATTTGAAATCATTAGAGAGCGGCCCACAATTGAAGAAATTCTACGAAGTGAGCGCTTTCCCAGCTGGCTCTCAAGCTCATAATAAATTACAGCATATCACGGAAATTTAACGCGACAGATACCCGAAGGGCGCTATAGTTCAGCTATGTCGCAAATCACCGACTCATCCGCGCTTACAAAACGCCTAACCAACTATGTCCGACGGGCATGGGCCCAACTTTATTGGGAGCATTACGCCCCGGTTTTTGCCTTAGCCATTGCCATAATTGCGGTATTTCTTATCGGAGCTTTCGGAGGTATTTGGGAACGTATTGGTGATCCTTGGCGGCTTATTGTTTTAATTATTGCGGCAGTATTCCTTGTTCGCGCTTTTTTAAGAGCTCGCCTTAAAAGCCGTCCGAATTTATCCGCCGCCCGCCGCCGGGTTGAGCAAGATTCTGATGTAAAACATCGACCCCTTGATGTGCTAGATGACACACCTGCCATTAGTGAAGATGTATGGCCCGCGCATTTCCAACAAGCCCATCGGTCCTCAGAGCAGTTACAGCCTGCGAAATGGCGCCATGTCATTGCGCCGATGGATAAGTACTACCTTCGTTATGTTTTACCCTGTGCTATCGTCCTAGCCATGATGGTTGGCTTTGGAGACAATGCTGAACGTCTAAGGCGATCTCTATCACCAAGCTGGCAAAGCGCGATAAACCCATCAGATATCAACTTTGAAGCTTGGGTCGATCCTCCTGCTTACACGGGACGCCCGCCTTTATATTTTAAAGACAAAACAAAAATTGATGTTCCAGCTGGTTCTGAATTAGTCGCGCGAATATCTGGTTCCAAAGATGCGCCGCGCCTTAAACTTCAAAGCCAGCGAGGGTCGCGTTACATTAAGCTCAAACGACTTGGGCCAAAGAGTTTTGAGGCGCGGACGATTTTAAAAACAAAATCCACGGCAAGGTGGCGCATTGGAACATTACAGAAAAAATGGGCCTTAAACGTATTACCTGACACGCCGCCAAGCTTATCTGTAAATTCAGACATGAAGGCAGATAAACGTGACCGCTTAAGTTTCACATATTCCTTTGAAGATGATTACGGCGTGGAAGAGCTCTCTCTTAAAATGCGGCAATTGACGGATAAGTCCGGCCTTGCCGACAAAACGGGTTCCGTAAATATCCCTCTCGCGTCAGGCTCGGTCAAACGCGCTGAAGACGCTGAGGCCGCCCTTGATATGACAAAACATGAATGGGCAGGCCGTAAAGTTGCAGGCAGATTAGTTGCCAAAGATGGATTAGGCCAAACCGCCGACAGCGAAGAGGTGTTTTTTACGGTGCCTGATAAAATATTTATCGAACCTCTAGCCAAAGCCATTATCGAACAACGCGGATTGGTCATTGACGGACATAAAGAATATACGGCCCTTCCGCCGCCTCATCCCGAGGACATTGCTCCCCTTTATGATCTTTATGAACCCGAATTTAGATTGGACCGCGCGCCAGCCTCTATTGAACGCGCGGCGTTATTAATCGATGTTGTCACAGATAAACCTGTAGGTTTATTTCAAGATCCGGCTATTTATATGGGGCTCAGAAATGTGCATGGGCGGCTACGTTATGCGCGCGAACAGAAAGACTTAAGAGGCATCCCCGAAGACTTATGGGCGATTGCCATACGAGCAGAATTTGGTGTTCTGGGCACGGCGTTTCAAGAAATGCAAGAAGCCAAGCAAGCGCTTCAAGATGGCATGGCCCGTAGGGCGCCGCAGCGCGAAATCGACACCCTATTCGAACGATATGATGAGGCGGTTGAGCGCTATATGGAAGAGCTTCGCCGTAAGGCTATCGAAGAAGGCAACATCGCCGATTCGGAAGGCGGCGGACAAGGCGGACAAAACGCTGACGAGATTGAAGAACTCCTTAAGGCCATTGAAGAAGCGAATAGAATTGGCGACGTTGAAGGTGCGCGAAAGGCGTTGGCGCGGCTCGCTGAACTTCTCGAAAATATGGAAATACAACTCACCCGCGGCGGGCAAGGTGAAGGCGGAGATGATAGTTTACCCGGCGAAATGAGCGAGGAAACGAAAGAAGCCCTTGAAGATTTGGCTGATCTATTAGGCGAACAGCGCGAATTGCAAGACGAAACACGCCAAGCGGAAAATGAAGCAGAGGGTGATGGTGAAGGGGAAAATGACGGTGAAAGAGAAAATGAAGGTCAACAACAAGGCCAAAACGGGGGTGAAGGCAGTGCTGGTAACTCACCAGGCGAAGGGTCATTAACCCCCGGCGAACTCGCGCGGCGCCAAAGCGCTTTGGAAAAATCTCTTGAGGCCTTGACCGAGGCCATACCTGAAGATGGCGAAACGGGCTCCTCTCTACTTTCTGAAGAGAAAGGCGAACAAGGCGGTGGTGGTGAATTTGATCCAGAGAGTGACAAACCGGGCGCTGGAGGAACAGAAGATGATCCAAACGCTGCAGAGGCCTTAGCAGAAGCCGGCGAAGCGATGCGCCAATCTAGAGAAAGTCTTGAGAACGGGGATATTAGAACAGCCGGAGACGCCCAAAAGGAAGCCATTCAAGCGCTCAGACGCGCGGGACAAGCATTAGCCGAATCTGGGCGACAGGCTGGCGAAGGCGAAGGCGGAGAACAACAAGCTGATAATGATAATCCGCTTGGTCAAAACCGCGGGAATGTTGGTGATGATTCCGAGGCCGATATCGACACCAAAGACAATGCCACAAGAGCCCGAGAATTGCGCGAAGAATTACGACGGCGTTCATCAGAGCAAGATCGTGAGCGATTGGAACGCGAATATCTAGAGCGACTACTTAAACGCTTCTAAACACAAGCCAGAAATCAAGCTTGCCATTTATATAAGACATGCTCAGATAGAGGATCGTCCCCACTTAATTTTGGATGACGAAAATCTCCGCCTGGCACGCGCTGCATACCTATCTTTTCCATAACTGATTGCGATCCCTTATTCGCAGGAACTGTAAATGAATGAATAGTTGATAAGTCCCAACGCAGAAATCCAATGTTTAAAGCAGCTTTAGCCCCTTCTGTCGCATAACCATGCCCCCAAAAAGAACGCGCTAATCTCCACCCAATTTCATATGTTGGCGTAAAGGCAGCTTTGAAATTCACGCGTTTAATACCGATGCAGCCCATAAACTGACCATCGTCTAATCTTTCCACAGCCCAAAATGCAGGTTCATTGGCCTTCATAAGTAATAATTGATCATTGACCGCTGCGTCGCTTGCACTACGCGACAAAGGAGGCCCAAGATAATTCATCACAGTAGGATCTGCGTTCATTCGGGCAAAGGGCGTTTTATCCTCATCATGCCATCGTCGCAAACGCAGCCGCTCTGTTTCACAAATAACGTGTTCTATCAATTTTTAGTCGGCATTTTATCTGGTGCAGGCAAGTTTGGACAATTCGCTAGAAAGACTGGGGCGCCATCTGCTTTAAAGCTCACAGCTTCGCAAAGACAACTACCTGTTAATTTTGGCATATCTATCTCTATTTAGTTTCCTAAAGAGTAATTCGCCGAGCCGGAATATCAAGCACTATCCCAATGCTACTCCGTCATTCAAATTAAAAACACGGCCTGACGTATTCAAGTTCAGCAGGTTTGAAATGGAACCATTTCCTGAACCATTTGGGGTGAAGCGTCGTTTCGATGTCTTCTTTCAATTCTGCTTTAGTGATATCAACAAATTTTTCTCCGCCGCGCGTGTAACTCACTACAGCGTCTGGATTCGTTTCCATTTCATTTAAAAAGGCATAATAAATCATACCGACTTTATGATTATTGAGCTCATAATATAAAAGAGCCTTACTGCCTTCTACGCTATCGATGATAATAACATCCTCTAGGTAGTTGAAGGCCTTTGGCGGTTTATTCATGATCAAGTGATTACTCACTCCGCCTTCAAGTCTGATATTTGCAAACATGTTGACGGCCTGCGCAGATTTCAAACCCAAATAAGGCATCCAGCAGTTTAGGAAAAATAACCCTCCTAGAAACACGCCTATTACGGTGGTCGGCAAACGGTTTGAGATTGACAGCAGTGGTTTATCAGACGCCCCGTAACGCATGACCGCAAAGCAAAAAGGTAAAACGAGGGGAAGCATTAACAGCGTGACAATCGAATATTGCCGCATCATTCCAGCGATCACCATGCAGAGCGTTAATACGACTCCTAACACAAGATAGAGCGGGTTCATGACGCGCGCGCGTACGGCTTGCATAAATTGTGAACTTTGAATTTTTTTAGCGCTGTCTTCATTAAGAAAAAGACAATGCAGACTAATGGCCAGGGTCGTAAATGAAATATACATCGCATAGCTACTCATCGCTAGCAGAAGGTGAAACAGTATGCCAAAGACAACAGCGATGTGTCTAAACCGCTTACTAAAGAGCATAAGAACAAGAATAGTTTCAACCGCGAAAGTGCCGTAAATCGCTAAATAGTGCATGATGGGATGATCAACCAGGTAAAGTGGCCATGGCATTTTTTCCCATAATCCGACCGCGCAGCTAACGTCCGGATTTAAAAAGTCGGAATTTATCTTATGGAACACGCCGAAAAAATACATGACCAATAAGGAAGCTTGTCCCGCCATCGTAAAATTTGTGAAAATATCCGACCACTTTAAGCTTCTAAACATCGCATAAAAGAACGACATCCAATAACCCAGAAGGACAAAGTTTCTCACAATCGTATGATTTGAAGACACGGGGGCTTGGACAATAGCGCTAATTGTACTGACGGCCATAAGGATAAAAAGAAAGCGCGGCGAGCGCGGATTTAAGAACAGTAATATGGCCGCAAATAAGACAATCATTATATCCAGCTGCGGCGGAAAACGTCCATATTCGATCGCGTAGTTAAAAAAATGAAACATTGAGAATAGCGCAAACATCGAGCCAAAAATGCTCGCTCGTGCTACTGTTCCCTCATCGTCAGGGGAAATCTGCGCCCGCCCGAGGAAGAATAAAACCAACCAGCGGCCAGCTCTTAAAAAGGGATAAAGGCATGCCGCTAACAACGGGGATGACATCACCATTTTATTAAAACGGTTAAAGCCGTTAGAGGGCGTTGATAAAAGGGCTAATTGATTAACAGCATCAGCCCCGTCAACGCGCCGGCCGTCTATGTCAACAACCATGCCCTTATCAAGGTTGAAACCTTGGGAAAGCAACTCATCCTTAACATTTGAGTTGACGCGAAGATCAACGAGTTTAACCTCACCCAAAGTCTCTTTGAGACGTATCATACTCATATATTTGGAACAAAAGGGACAATCGCCATCATAAAAAACAGAAATTGTCATATCACCAGCCCGCATCGAGGAATTCGGCAATAGTATCAAATCATCGTAAAAAAAGCCTGAATATAATGCCTGCGCCTTGGCTGGAATCTTACTTGGCAAAGTTAATGATTGTGCCCACCCGTACCATGAGCATGACCATGGGCGATTTCATCATCTGTGGGTTCGCGTTTTTCTGTGATTTTAACATCGAAATGCAAAGCCTGTCCCGCTAGAGGATGATTACCGTCTATAAAGACTTCTTCACCTAAGACATTTAACACGCGAAACATGGGAGAACCCGGTTCATTATTGATCCGAAATTGAAGCCCCTTTTTTACATCTGTATCAGGCGGAAATTGATTAAGTTTGACGTTCATTTTAAGGGCTGGATCCACCTCCCCGTAACCCTCTTTAGCCGACAATATGACAGACTTCTTATTCCCAACCGACATTGTCGACATGATCTTATCCAATGCGGGTAGTATCTGACCGCTCCCGGACAGGTAAAGCATAGGATGTTTGCCTGCTGTCGTTTCAAGAATATCGCCTTCAGCATTTTTGAGCGTATAGTGAAATCCAATAACCTCGGTCATAAAGGCTCCTATATAGCCTTTTGCGTACACTTTTATCAGTTACAAGGTCAATTCATATAGAATCCAAGATATCATGCCTAGATCACGAAATTACGCGGGAATTACATTTAAGTGCCGCAGTTCTTACCCGTATTCCTCCAGTTTAGGAGAGCACAAATTTCGACTGCAACATTATCGTAATATATAGTTAGGTAATAAAGTTGAGATGCGCCCTCTCATCATTTTGATAATTTCGAGAGAACAAAAAGTCAAGATTTTTGGCTATTTGGTAAACAAAAAACCCCGCCAGTTTTCGCCAGACGGGGTTTGAATTTTTATATATGGAGGATATTTAGCATAATCTGGATAAACCGGGCGGTGACCTACTCTCCCGTGCCTTAAGACAAAGTACCATCGGCGCTGAGAGGCTTAACGACCGAGTTCGGAATGGGATCGGGTGGGGACCTCTCGCAATAGCCACCCGGTTAATGCAGAGCATGTTGTGCATTCGCGTTAGCAATTGCACTTAGTAAAGATATCATATTGTCTGGAATTTTTTGTTACGAGCGCGTTAATCGCTGCGCACAAACACCGTGTATTGAGATTGAAAATCTTCAAGA
>CAYXEB010000017.1:0-23516 GCA_964463835.1 uncultured Hellea sp. | reverse complement strand
CATTTTGCGTATTATATGTCATTGAAAAATGCGCATGTGTTGATATTCTAACTTCGGTGAGTGAGGAGTCTATTATGGGCCAGGCAGCATTGAAGTCGGTCAGTTCAGAACAAGTGTTAGATGTTTCATCGGCGCTTGAAGTCGTCAGCAAATGCGCAGCTGAAGGTCGGAAGAAACGCCAAATCCCGAAAAAGGCGATAGAGGCTATTCGTAAAACGGGTTATTTTCGCGCGTTTTTACCGAAACAATATGGCGGTTTGGAACGTCCGCCGCAGGAATTTTTCAAAGCCTCGGTTGATATTGCCGAGCGAGATATGGGTACAGCATGGGCGAGCGGCATTATTGCGGTTCACGCTTATCAGCTCTCACTAATGGACCCGCAGGCGGCTAAAGATGTGTATGAAACGGGGCCAGATACTTTCATTAGTTCATCCTATAACCCCGCAGGGGCAAAGGTTGAAACTGCTGAGGGTGGATTTATGCTTTCAGGACGATGGGGCTGGTCTTCTGGTTCTGGTCATTGCGATTGGGTTTTGCTTGGCGGCTTAATTTTCGATCAAGGAAAAGAAAATATTCACTACAGAACGTTCCTTGTCAAAAAACCCGATTACATAATTGAAGATACATGGGATGCCATGGGGCTACAGGCTACGGGTTCAAATGATATTGTTATTAAGAAGCCCGTCTTTGTGTCAACTTACCGCACCCACCATCAGATGGACGGGTTTAACTGTAAGCATTATCAAGACAACGAGATGTATTCTATTCCTTGGGCGCAGATGTTCGTACGTGTCGTCTGCACACCAGCAATTGGCGCGGCCAAACATGCGCTGCAGCTCTTTATCGACAATGCCACTGCTAGCTCAACTGACCCAACGCGTCTGGCTGGTGACCCTGACGTAACGCGGCGCGTGGCAGAGGCCGCGAACCTGATAGATGAGACTGAGGCTATCATGTATCGTAATTTTGATGAAATGATGGACGCTGTAAATGCGGGACGAGAAATTCCGATGAAAGACCGTGTGAAATATCGCTATCAAGCCAGCCTTGTGATTGAACGGATGATAGCAGCGGTTGATCTGGTCTTTGATATTGCGGGCGGGCGCAGCGTTTTCAACGGCTCACCCATTCAAGATATTTGGCATGATATCCATATTGCGCGGGCCCATGTGGCCAATAACCCCATTGGATTTGCTAGAAATTTAGGCGCAGTGCATTTGGGCGCTGATAGTACGGACGTATTTGTGTAATGGGATTGCCTAAAAACGGTCCGCCCGAGGGCCAATATGTGCAAGCCGGGCCTATACGCATGCACTATCTTGAATTTGGAGCTAAAGACGGCCATCCGGTCGTCTTTCTGCATGGGTCAGGTCCCGGAAATAGCGCATGGGCAAATTTCCAATTTAATAAAGAAGCTTTTGCCGAGGCTGGGTTTCGCGTTTTAATGCCCGATATGATTGGGTTTGGCTATTCGGACAAACCGCTCGATCAAGGCGATTATACGCTGCAATTATTTTGCGACACCTTGATGGCAGGGCTTAAGGCCTTGGGTGTGAAGAGCTGTAGCTTTGTCGGAAATTCTCTTGGCGGCGGTGTGGCCATCCAGATTGCTTTGGAAAACCCCGACTTCGTAGAAAAACTTGTCCTTATGGGGCCGGGTTGTCTAGAAGAACAAGGCGCTTATTGGGGCATGCCGGGTATCGCCAAAATGATGGAAGCGAATAAGGCTGGCATGAGCAAAGAAACGCAAGGTCATGTGATGCGGCTTTTTACCTATGATCCTAAACATGTCACTCAAGAACTTATTGATATGCGCTGGGCTGTCGCTCAATATCAGCCCAAAGAGGTTTTGACGACGATGAAGACTCCTGAATTAGGCTCGCGTATGAACGAATTGACATGTCCGATATTGACCTTCTGGGGGCGACAAGACGAATTTATACCACCGCAAGGCAAAGCCAAATGCATTGAAGCGAATGAGACGTCACGCTTTATAGAAGTCAATGCTTGCGGTCACTGGGTGATGATAGAACATGCGCGGATGTTTAACGCCGCATCGATAGATTTTTTACAAAACGGATAGGAAAGATTATGGGTGTTGCGAATTTAGGGTATGTCATTTTAGAAATGCAGGACCCGGCCGCATGGGCTAAATTTGCGAAGGTCGTCCTAGGGTTCGGCGTTGCGAAATCATTTGGCGAAAAAGGCGCGAAATACCTACGTATGGATAATGCGCCTTTCCGTTACATGATACGCAAGGGCGAAGCGGACCGTTTCGTTGCAGGCGGATATGAGATGTCCTCAAAAAAAGCTTTTGAAGATCAAATTAAAGCCTTTGAAAAAACCAAAGTTGACGTGCAACGCGGTGATGAGAAAGGCACGAAATACCGCGCAGTGAAAAGTTTTGCTTCGGTGACTGATCCGTCAGGAAATGTCGTGGAGATATTTTATGGCAGGGCCAAAGGCGAGGCTTTCAAAGCCGGGCATAGGATTAAAGGATTTAAAACGGGGAAGATGGGGCTCGGCCATATGGTTCTGCCTGCGCCTGAAAATAAAAAGACAATCAATTTTTACCGAAAGGTCATGGGCTTTGGGGTTTCCGACGATTTGAGCCTCCCGGCTTTTGCGCCGGGTATGCCTAAGCAGCGTATTTATTTTATGCATGCTGATAATCCACGCCATCATACGCTGGGGCTTTACAATTTTCCGAACCCAACAGGCGTAATTCATCTGATGGCAGAAATGAATGATATGGATGAAGTCGGGCTCTGTATGGACCGGGTGAAACAAGCGGGGCTACACATCTTTGCTAGCCTTGGCCGTCACGCTAATGATGAAATGGTTTCATTCTACTTCTTTGCTCCGGGCGGCATTGGGTTTGAAGTTGGTTATGACGGTAAACAAGTCAAAGATTGGTCTAAATATAAACCTACGAAATCAACTGTTGGAGATATTTGGGGACATGAATATGATTTCCCCGTTGTTGGATAATTTATGAGCCATTCAGTTTTAGATAAACGTATGAGCGTGGGCGATATTGTCGGCGAGCTTCAAGACGGTATGACCATCGGTATTGGCGGCTGGGGCGCGCGGCAAAAACCAATGGCACTTATCCGAGAAATTGTGAAATCAGATTTAAAAGATTTAACCCTAGTCTCTTATGGGGGATGTGATGTTGGGATGTTGGCCAGCGCCCGTAAAATCAAAAAATTAGTTTTTAGCTTTGTCTCACTAGACGCTATACCGCTCGAGGCTCACTTTCGCCGCGCGCGATCAGCGGGCGAATTTGAGATTATGGAAGTCGATGAAGGCATGTTTCAGCTCGGCCTAAAAGCCGCCGCGCAAAACCTTGACTTCCTACCCTGTATCGCGGGTCTTGGTACGGATGTTATGACATATACCTCTGATATAAAAACCATCAAAAGCCCTTATAGCGACGATCATTATGTGGCGATGCCGGCTATCAAACTTGATGTCGCACTTTGTCATGTCAGTGAAGCCGATCAAAAGGGGAATAGCTGGATAGGCGGGCCTGATATGTTCTTCGATGAATGGTTTTGCCGCGCGGCAGAAAAGTCTTATCTGACCTGTGAGCGCATCGTGGAGACTAGCGCGTTTAATGACGACCATAAAATTCTGCGTATGCCCATTGAGCGCAACCTCATTGCAGGCGTGGCCGAAGCGCCTTTCGGGGCGCACCCAACGTCTTGCGGACCTGATTATGGTTTCGATGTTGCCCATTTAAAAGCCTATAGCGCGACGGCCAAAGAGGGCTGGGCGGGCTATTTTTCGGAGTTCATTCAATCTGATGATTATGTTAAATCAGTTGGCGGCGCGGACTATATTCGCGGCCTAGCCTTGCCAGCCTTTTAGGAGGGTATGATGAGCACTGATTATACACTCGCTGAACTTGCCATTGTCGCCGCCTCAGAAATATTCAGAGACGAGACGCCAGAAGTCTTTGCGACACTGATTGGGACATTGCCTAAGCTTGCTGGCTATATTGCAAAAGAAACATTCTTACCCGGCATGATGATGAGCGACGGCATTTATTATCTTGCCGAAGAACCTGTGCCCTTGGGACCGCGCGGGGATTATCCTATTAAAAAGGAAGGCCGAATTGGATATGAACGTGTCTTTACGATTATCGCGAAAGGTAATCGTCATGCCTTTGTTGGCCCGGTTCAGGTCGATAAATACGGGCAGATGAACTTGTCTTGTATCGGAGATTATGCCGCGCCCAAAGTAACTATGCTAGGCGTACGCGGCCTTCCGGGGAATACGGTCAATAACCGTACCTCAATGTTTTTTGCCAATCACAATAAGCGCGCACTCGTCGCGGGTGAAGTCGATATGGTGAGCGGCGCTGGATATAATCCGAAGCGTTATCCCAATAGAAAATATCCGCGTGGGTTAGATCATCGCCAAATCATCACCAATCTCTGCGTCTTAGATTTTGAAGGCCCAGATCATGCAATCCAGGTGAGGTCATTGCATCCGGGCGTAAGTTTTGATGAAGTCCAAGATAACACGGGCTTTGATCTTGTCAGGCCTGACAACATTCCAGTTACGGCAGCGCCAACCCAAAAACAGCTTGATATTATTGCAAAATGGGACCCTAAAAATTTGCGCGCCTATATATTCAAAGATAACCCGCCCGGAGTGCGAGCATCATGAGTAATGAAACAGTCCCAAAAGTAGATGTCGATATCGTCTATGAAGAAGAGAACCCTGTTCTCTATGACTTGGATAGCGGTATTGCCTATCTAACGCTCAACCGGGTTAAATATCATAATAGCCAAAATGCGCATATGCTTTACGCGCTTGATGATGCCTTCTTCAAAGCGACAGGTGATGATGATGTGAAAGTTATTGTCTTGCGGGCTAATGGCAAGCATTTCTCCGCAGGTCATGACATAGGCACGCCCGGACGGGACTTTCATCAAGGCCGCGAAGATCGCCGCTCTATGAACTATAATCACGATAATAAACCCGGCGCAGAGAAGGCCTATGTACGGGAACAGGAAGTCTATTTGGAATTTTGTCGCCGTTGGCGCGCTGTGCCCAAGCCAACCATAGCCCAAGTGCATAAGGGCTGTATTGCGGGCGGATTGATGCTGGCTTGGGTCTGTGATCTTATCATCGCGTCTGATGATGCCTTTTTCCAAGACCCTGTTGTGCAAATGGGTTTTCCGGGCGTTGAATATTTCGCCCACCCTTTTGAGCTTAATGTCCGTCAAGCCAAAGAGTTTTTACTCCTCGGTGAGCGCTGGTCAGCGGAGCGTGTCTTGGCCGCAGGGATGATAAATAAGGTCGTGCCGCGCGAAGGTCTTGAAAGTGCCGTGCAGGATTGGGCTGAAAAACTTGTCACCCAACCGCGTCTAGCGATGGCCCTCACCAAGCAGGCTTGTAACCAGATTGAGGATTTACAGGGCAAGCGTAGCGGCATGGATATGGTTTATGGCTATCACCACTTTGCCCATGCCAATAATAGCCTCGTTAAAGGGGATTATATCGCCGGATTTGATGGTAAAAAAATGGCCGAAGCCAATAAGAAAAAAGAGGGGTGAATGCACGCAGCCCTCAACACGCCTTTGACCACCGCGTTAGGATGCGACTATCCCGTTATCCAAACGGCGATGGGCTGGGTGTCGACATCAGGGCTTGTAACAGCGAGTATTAAAGCGGGCGCATTTGGGTTTCTCGCGGCGGCAGTTATGTCGCCCGAAGAGTGCGAAGAAGAAATCAAATTAATTAAATCAAAGACCGACAAGCCCTTTGGTGTAAACATCCACGCCTTCCAGCAAGGCATTGATAAAATTATAGATATTTGTATCGATTATGATATTGCGGCTCTATCTTATGGGCGTGGACCTTCACCTAAAATCGTAGAGAAAGTCAAAGCGGCTGGCCTGAAATGTGTCCCGACTATTGGGGCGTCTAAGCATGCTTCAAAGGCTGTGAAGATGGGGGCTGATATTCTCGTCTGCCAAGGCCAAGAAGGCGGAGGTCATACAGGAGCAACCCCGACATGGCTTTTGCTGGCGCAAATTATTGACCAAAATCTTGGCGTCCCTGTCGTGGCTTGCGGCGGGTTTAAAGATGGTCGAGGCTTAGCGGCGGCACTCACATTTGGCGCAGATGGTATCGCTATGGGAACCCGCTTTATGATGAGCGCGGATAGCCCAACGCCTGACGCGACAAAGGCGGAATATCTAAAATCTGACGTTCTTAAAATCCCCGTATCCACAAAGCTTGATGGCCTCCCGCAGCGCATGGTTTTGAACGAGACTTTGGAAGATCTCGAAAAGTCTTCCAAGTTAGGCATGCTTATTCGCGCTCTGCAAAATGGGATGAAATATAAATCCCAGACGGGAATGAGTTTGGGCCAAACAATTAAGACGGCTTGGGGCATGGCAAGCAAAACCGATGTGACCTTGGGCCAAACGATGATGGCCGGAAATGCGCCGATGATTATTCAAAAAGCCATGGTTGAAGGCAAACCCGATGAAGGGGTGCTGCCGAGCGGGCAGATTGCGGGCCTCATTGATGATTTGCCAAGCTGCACGCAAATCATCTCTAAAATTGTGAGCGAAGCTGAAACTAGCCTAAAAAGAGTAGGGGCGTAATATGCCGATACATCAAAATGTAAAAGACGGTATCGCCGAAGTGGTTTTCGACTTCCCGCCTGTAAACGCCTTTAACGGCGAAACCTGGAATGAAATCCCGAAGGTCACTGACGAACTCGGTCAGCGTCAAGACGTCAAAGTCATTCTGATACGTTCGGAAGGTAAAGGCTTTTGCGCAGGCGTGGACATTAAAGAACTGGCGCATGATGGTTCTGCCATTGTCGGGGTGAATAAAGGTAATTACCTGACAGGCGAAGCCATTCATCACTGCGAAATCCCTGTCATTGTAGCCGCGCATAAATTCATAATTGGCGGCGGGGTTATAATGTGCGGGGCGGCAGATATTGTAATTGCCTCTGATGATGCTTATTTCTCTCTGCCCGAAATTGATCGCGGCGCGATGGGCGGCGCTGCGCACCTGCAGCGTATGCTGGGTGTGGCCAAAGTGCGCGCAGCTTTCCTAACGGGCGGTAAAATATCCGCGCAAGAAGCCTGGCGTTTGGGCGGAATTGAGAAAGTTGTGCCGCGTGATGAGCTGGTTGATGCAGCTATGAGTTATGCCAAAACGCTCGCCGCAAAATCGCGTGATGCTTTACGTATAGCCAAGCAAGCCTTGAACGGGATTGAGCCTTTTGATGTGGATGCCAGTTACCGTTGGGAGCAAGGTTTCACCTTTGAAATGTATATGCACGAAGATAGCCAAAAATCCCGTGATGCCTTTGTCGAAACGGGCAAAGCGGCGGATTTCAAGAAGAGCTAAGTGGATATTGAATACACATCCGCGCAAAAGCAGTTTCGCGAAGAGGTTCGCGACTGGTTGGGTGTCCATGTGCCTAAAAAACGATTGCCTAGCTTTGATACGGCAGAAGGTTTTGAACTGCACCGTGAATGGGAACGAACTCTTGCCAAAGATAAATGGGGTAATGTCAATTGGCCTGAGCAATATGGTGGGCGCGGGCTTGATCTCATTTCATGGCTGATATTTGAAGAAGAATATTATCGCGCTGATGCGCCTTTGCGGGTTAGCCAGAACGGAATTTACCTCCTTGCCCCGACCATCATGGAATATGGCACGGAAGAACAGAAGGCTCGTTTCCTCCCGCCCATGGCCAGCGGAGATGAAATTTGGGCTCAAGCGTGGTCAGAGCCGGGCGCAGGGTCTGACATGGCGGCTATACGGACCAAGGCGGTTCGAGATGGTGACCACTATGTCGTGACAGGCCAGAAGACATGGTCATCCCGCGCGGTCTTCGCCGATTGGTGCTTTGCGCTGGTGCGCACGGAAGAGGGCAGCGAACGTCATAAAGGCCTCTCCAAAATCCTTATACCGCTGAATAGTGAAGGCTTAACCCGCCGCCCGATTGCGCAGCTTGACGGCGATCCTGGATTTGCGGAGCTTTTCTTTGATGAGGTTCGTGTGCCTGCTGAAAACCTCTTGGGTCCTGAACATGGCGGGTGGGGCGTAGCCATGGCAACTGCTGGCTTTGAACGGGGTTTGCTTTTGCGCTCGCCCGCAAGGTTCCAAGCGGCTGCAACGAGATTGGTGAAACTCTATAAGGAGCATAAAGATCGTTTATCCTCGGGCGTGCGGGAACAGGTTATTCAGGCATGGATGAATACGGAACGCTTTTGCGCGGCGACCTATCAATTGGTGTCGCGCGTACAGGCGGGGGCGTCTATTAGTTCTGAGAGCAGCGCCAATAAACTTTTCTGGTCAGAAATGGACAGGCATTTGCACCGCACGGCTATGACGATAATGGGGGCGCAGGCTGAACTTGAAGAGGGGCTAGATGCTATCGATAATGGCCGCTGGCTCGACGGTTATATGTTCTCCCTCGCGGGACCAATTTATGCGGGCACGAATGAAATTCAGCGTAATATCCTCGCAGAACGCGTTCTCGGACTGCCGCGGAGATAGATATGGATTTCCGTTTCACCGATTATCAGCAAGATTTAATCGATGCATCGAAAACCTTCTTTGACGGTGAAAACACGCCAGGGCGTATGCGGGCCATGGCCGCTGGAGAGGAAGTTAGTGACCTGTGGCCCCAATTCGCGAAGCTGGGTTTGCTTGGCATCATGGTCCCCGAAAGTTCAGGGGGACTGGAGCAGCCTTTGGTCGTGATGGCAAGTATTGCCGAAGCGGCTGGCTATGCGGGATTATCAGAACCCTATGTTGAATTAGCCGGCATTACTGTGCCTCACGTTAAAGAGGATGAGCTTTCGGGCCAAATACGCCGGGCGATGCGCAGTGAGCTCCGTCCTTATGAAGACGCATCACTCACAGATAAGGGTGAAGCTTTAAGCTCAATTGATCCTTTGCGTAATCTTGTCAAAGCGGAGGGCGGTCATGATGAGAATGTTGAAAGCGTCAACTTTCACGGTGCTGTTCTAACCGCCGCTCAGCTCATCGGCCTATCCCAACGCATGGTCGATATATCGGTGGACTATGCCAAAGATCGTCATCAATTCGGCAAAGCTATTGGATCATTCCAAGCGGTAAAGCATCAGCTGGCCAATGTTTATACGCAAATCGAATTTACGCGGCCTATCATTCATTTGGCTGCCATCAAAGGCGGTGCGGCGACGCATAATGCTAAGGTTTCAGCGATTGATACAGCGATGCTGGCGGTAGAAACAGCTATTCAGGTTCACGGCGGGATGGGTTATACTTATGAAGTGGACTTACATCTGTTTATGAAACGCGCTTGGGCTCTTTGCGGGGAATGGGGCGACCGAAATTATCATATGAAAAAATTAGAAGATTATGTTTTGAACGGTGACGCCGAACTCGGCCCCGGCCAAACCTTTGCTTAGGAGAGTATCATGGCAGAAGCTTACATTATTGATGCAACGCGTACGCCGACGGGTAAACGACGCGGGAGCCTACAGGATATTCACGGCGCGGATTTAGGTGCGCATGTGATTAAAGAAATTGTTGAACGAAATGATGTACCCGAAACGGAATATGATGATGTCATTTTCGGCTGTCTGGATACTGTTGGGCCATTAGCAGGCAATATTGCGCGTAGCGCATGGCTAGTTGCGGGTTATGATCTCATTGTTCCCGGCGTAACCATTGACCGTCAATGCGGCTCGTCGCAGCAAGCAGTTCACTTTGCAGCACAAGCCGTGATGAGCGGAACGCAGGATGTCGTTATTGCCGGCGGTGTTCAGACGATGAGTAAAATTCCGATTGGGGCCTCTATGATGGCGGCCCGTGATTTGGGGTTTGACCATCCTTTCCATACCTCGCCCGGATGGGTTGAGCGTTTTGGAACAGCGCCAGTCAATCAATTTTACGGCGCGTCTGAGATTGCAAAGAAATGGGGCATGTCTCGCGAGGACCTGGAAGCCTATTCATTCGCTTCACATCTACGTGCGGATAAAGCCCGTAACGAAGGCTGGTTTGACCGTGAAATTACGCCGATCAATGGTCTTGAACAGGATGAAACTATTCGCGCAAATACAACAATGGAGCGCATGTCGGAACTCGAAGCTTTTGACGAACATGGCCTCATTACAGCAGGTGTGGCGAGCCAGACTTGCGACGGGTCATCCGCGATGTTAATTGCCTCCGAGGAGGCTGTGAAGCGCTACAACCTCAAACCTCGGGCGCGTATCCATCATCTGGATGTTATGGGGGATGATCCTATCATGATGCTCACAGGACCGATTGCGGCGACGAAACGCGCGCTACAACGCTCGGCTATGAGCCCGCAAGATATCGACATTGCTGAATGTAACGAAGCTTTTGCCCCTGTACCTATGGCTTGGATGCAAGAGACAGGCTTTACCCATGAGCAAACCAATGTGAATGGCGGCGCCATTGCGCTGGGACACCCGCTCGGTTCGACGGGGACAAAGCTTATGACAACATTGCTGCATGAAATGGAACGCCGCGAAGTGCGCTACGGTCTTCAAACCATGTGCGAGGGCGGCGGTGTTGCCAATGTGACGATTATTGAAAGGCTCTAAATATGGGTGATTTCTGTAAAGACAGGACCGTTATCATTACGGGCGCGGGGGGTGGTTTGGGTCGCGCCTATGCGTTGGCTCTGGGGGCAGAAGCAGCCAATGTCGTTGTAAATGATATCAATAAGAAGACAGCGTCTGAAACAGTTCAACTAATTAAAGATGCGGGCGGAAACGCTATCGTTAATCTCGGCGATATCACAGATTATGTCAGCTCTTTTGATATCGTAAAATCAGCCATTGATGAATTTGGCGCCCTGCATGCCGTGGTCAATAATGCGGGCAATAATCGCGACCGCATGTTCACTTCACTCTCTGAAGAAGATTGGGACCTTGTCATCAAAGTTCATCTGAAAGGGCATTTTTGTATTAGCTCCCACGCCGCAAAATATTGGCGTCAGCAAAGCAAAGAAGGCAAAGAGGTCAACGCGCGTATTATCAATACCAGTTCAGGCGCGGGCTTACAGGGCTCTGTCGGGCAAACCAATTATAGCGCTGCTAAAGGCGGTATTTTAACCCTCACGTTAAATCAAGCCGCAGAGCTTGGGCGTTACGGCATTACCGCCAATGCCGTTGCGCCGCAGGGTCGGACAGGCATGACCGAAGAGGTCTTTGCAGATATGATGAAAGTGCCCGAAGACGGCAGCTTTGACAAATTTAACCCGGCGAATGTCGCCCCGCTTATTGTTTATCTCGTCAGTGAACACTCATCTGACTTAACGGGGCATTGTTTTGAAAGCTTTGGTGGGAAACTTTCTATTGCAGAAGGGTGGCATACTGGGCCTGTCAACGATAAAAATGCGCGATATGAACCAGGTGAAATTGGGAGCGTCATTAACCGATTGCTTGAGGTGACCCAGCCCGCACAAAAGGTTTATGGTAGCTAATGGCGTACCCCTTTACAGACGACCATGATATGATCAGGGAAGCCGCGCGCGGTTTTCTGCAAGCTTGGTATGATAGTGGCAAGGGGCCAGAAAAAATCTATAAATCCGGTACACCCTTTGACGCGGAGGCCTGGAAAAGTTTCGCGCAAGAGATGGGTATGGCTGGCATCGCCATCGACGAAGCTTATGGCGGGGCAGGGCTTGGTGACCTTGGCCGCATCGTTGTTATGGAAGAACTTGGCGCATCTCTTTGCGCGATACCGTTTTTAACCTGCTGCGGAATTGTGACTGATATCATCGAGACCGCGGGGGAAGAAAAAGCACAGTCAGAATTGTTACCCAAAATCGCGGCAGGGGAGCTCACCATCGCCTATTGTGATGGTCATGATGCGTCCCAAAAGGTCGTCTCCCATGTCGCTTATGCGGCCCATGCGGATATGATTGTTCTTTCGCGACGGGTAGCGGATGGTATAGATTATTTTGCCATTTCCAAAGATGCGCAAGGGCTTGTTATAACACCTGAAAAAACCATGGATCCGACGCGCGGCTTTGCCAGTGTCGACTGGAGTCTGGTATCTGAAAGCGATTTGCAAATCATTGGTTACGGCAGTGAAGAACGTCACGAAAAACTCATTACGCATTCCTTTATCGCTCTTGGGGCGGAATGCATCGGCGGGGCTCAAAAATGTCTGGATATGACGCTTGAATATTCGAGCCAGCGCATTCAGTTCGGACGCCCTATTGCTAGTTTTCAAGCCATTAAACATCGCTGCGCCGATATGTTTATTCTCATCGAAGCCGCGCGTTCGGCTGTTTACGCGGCGGCGATGGCGCCTACTGAAGAAAAAACAGCAGCGGCTTTGATTGCCAAAGCCTATGCGGCGGATGCTTTTTTAAAAGTCGCAGGTGACGCTATACAACTCCACGGCGGGATTGGATTTACATGGGAATATCCGCTGCATTTCTTCTTTAAACGCGCGAGGGCCAACTGTGCGATGTTTGGAAACTCGTACACAGATTATAGCCGCTTAGCGGATTATATTTTCGGAGATGCGGCATGAGTGAGTTGCGCGCAGAGTTTTCTGAGTGGATGAACCATAATTTTTGCGGAGAGTATGAATGTCTGCGCAGACGTGCAACGCCTGGCGATGAAGATGCTTTCCCTGGTTTGCGCTTGAAGTGGGAACGAAAAATGGGTGAGGCGGGCTGGATTGGTGTCGGCTGGCCCAAAGAATATGGCGGGCGCGGCGCAAGCCTAGATGAGCTTGTCGGTTTTAACGAAGAATATGCCGCGCACGGCGGCCCGGGACGGGCTGGCCATATAGGAGAAACCTTATTAGCGCCGACGATTATCGCTTATGGGACTGAGGCACAAAAGGCCAAATATTTACCCGGAATCAAAGCGGGTAAGGAGTTTTGGTGCCAAGGCTATAGCGAACCAAATGCGGGATCTGACCTGTCAAATATCAAAACCAAAGCGCGATTGGAAAATGGCAAGTGGGTCATTGACGGTCAGAAAATATGGACCTCACTCGCTATGGACTCCGATTATATATTTGTTGTGGCCCGCGCCGAGGAGGGCTCTGTTGGACGTCATGGACTTGTTTTTCTTTTGGTCAAGCTAGATCAAGCAGGGATTGATATTCGTCCGATAAAACAAATGAGCGGGACCGCAGAATTTAACGAAGTCTTTTTTGACGGCGTGACTTGCGACGAAGCTGACATCATTGGCGGCGTTGGGGATGGCTGGAAAATCGCTATGGCTTTGCTCGGTTTTGAACGCGGCGCGTCAACGCTGGGACAGCAAATGACCTTCGCTGATGAGTTTCGTCAAATCGTTGAGCTGGCAAAAAAGAATGGCGCGGCTCAAAACCCGCTTCTCCGTCATCGTATTGCTAAAGCATATGCAGGGCTTAAAATCATGCGCTTTACGGCGCTGCGGACTTTGCAAGCCGCCGAGACAGGCGCGCTGACTAAAGAGGGCTATATGTCTAAAATCTATTGGGCAAGTTGGCACCGCGACTTAGGCGAGCTTGCGATGGATGTAATGGGCGCGGACGCTGAAATTTTGGAAGCGGGCGAATATAATAAACTGCAAAAGCTGTTTTTATTCTCGCGCTCTGATACGATTTACGGTGGGACGAACCAGATTCAGCGCAATATTATCGCCGAGCGCGCTTTGGGCATGCCCAAAGAACCTCGGGGCGGCGGGACTGTGATAAAGGGCTAAAATGACTGATTTAAAAAACATACCCGATTACGTACCAGGCCACGGATTGCTAAAAGGAAAACGCGTTGTCATTACCGCCGCGGCGGGCACAGGTATAGGATTTGCTGCGGCCAAGAAATGTATCGAAGAAGGCGCACAGGTTTTAATCTCCGATATTCATGAAGGCCGTTTACAAAAGGCGCAAGACACGCTTGAATTGGAAACAGGACAACGGCCCAATTACGCCATTTGCAATGTGACAAAACAAGACGAGGTTGACGGCTTAATTGCGGCGGCGGGGAAAGCATTGGGCGGCATTGATGTTGTCATCAATAATGCGGGTCTTGGCGGGACTGCTGATCTCGTTGATATGACAGATGAGCAATGGATGGTTGTCTTGGATGTCACTCTTAATGGCTGCTTTCGTATCAACCGCGCGACAATGCAATATATGAAATCCTCTTATGAATCTGGGGGGAGCGGCGGCGTTATCGTCAATAATGCCTCAGTTCTCGGATGGCGGGCACAAAAGGGCCAAGCCCATTACGCGGCGGCTAAAGCGGGCGTTATGGCGCTGACACGCTGCGCCGGCGTCGAAGGCGCTGAATTTGGCGTGCGTGTCAATGCGGTTGCGCCGAGCCTCGCGCTGCATCCTTTCCTGCATAAAGTCACCAGCAAAGAATTATTGGCGGAGCTTGAAGTCAAAGAAGCCTATGGCCGGGGCAGCGAAGTTTGGGAACAGGCCAATGTTATGGTCTTCCTCGCCTCGGATTATTCCAGCTATATGACCGGCGAAGTTATTTCCACATCATCACAACGGGCTTAGAAAAGGCGATTACGATATGACACTCACAATAATAGACGCGCCGGGGGATTTACTCGGTAAAGAAGGTCTCAAAATTGGACCATCTGATTGGATGGAAATCTCCCAAGAACGCATCAATACTTTTGCGGAGGCAACGGGAGATCATCAATGGATTCATGTTGACCCAGAGAAGGCTAAAAGCGGCCCCTTTGGTACCACCATAGCCCATGGCTATCTCACCCTCTCTCTGGCCGCTAAGCTCATGCCAGAAATTTTAGAAATTAAAGGTATGAAAATGGGGATTAATTACGGGACTGATAAAGTGCGCTTTCTTAACCCCGTAAAATCTGGGTCCCGCGTGCGAGGGCATGGTGAATTCCTTGAAATCAAAGAAGTGCAAGGCGGTTATCAATCGACCTTGCGCGTGACGATAGAGATTGAAGGCGAAGAAAAGCCGGCTTGCGTCGTCGATACTATAAGCCGTTATTACCCTTAAGGAGAGAAGAGATGTCAGATCATATGAAAGAAGCGGTTGAAGCTTATATAAGACTCTTCAACGCGCAAGACGCGGACGGAATTGCTGATCTTTATGCCGACGATGCCATCGTGATCGACCCTATGGGCACGCCGCCCAAGCAAGGCAAAGAGGCCATTCATACCTTCTACAAACTAGCTGTCAAAAACGGTGCGAACTTAAAACTTAATGGCCCCGTGCGTATTGCGGGGAATTGCGCGGCATTTCCCTTTACCTGCTCGGTTGGCGCCATGACCCATGTCGACGCCGATATTGCCGTAGAAGTTGATATTCCCAAAGGAGGAATGACAATCGATATAATTGATACCTTCGCCTTTAACGAGGAGGGCAAAGTCGTAGAAATGAACGCCTATTGGGGACCCACAAATATAACGCAGGTTTAGAGGTCTACAGCGCTATCTTCAGACTCGTAGCTTGTTTTGTCCCTATGATTGAGCATGCGTCCCCAGAACTGATTATAGGGGTGTATATATTCTGTCGGGTCTTTGCTTGGCGTGACAAGCGGCAGGTTTTCATTATGCCAATTAAAGAGCCCGCCTTTTAGGTTAAAGACGGCGGCAGCCCCGGAAGTTTTAAGACTATATTGCACGCGCGTCGCAAAAAGCGATGAGCGCTGCCCTACGGAGCAATAAAATATCACGGTTTTACCCTTGGCCGCTTTGCTATATTTTTCGAGAAATTCACTCGCCGATGTTTTCGGGGAAATTAAAATAGCGCCTGCCATATGGCTAACGCTATATTCATCTGTGTCCCGAATGTCGAATATCAGCGCGTTGCTTGTCTCTAACTGCTGCAGCTCATCACTAGAGATATGAGCAACGTTAGGAAAATCCTGCATAATTTTTTCATGCTTGGCGCTAAGGACCGAATTCTCATGAGCTGATATTGGGTCCGAAATCGATAGGGTAACGGCCATGCCCATAAGACAAAAAACAAGGCTCGCTCCAATGCCTAATTTTTTAAATGAAAGTCTCATTGTTCTCATCTTTATCCATAGTGGTCTAGTTTGAAATCTATCATAACGCGGGCCTATGGGCTAGATTTAAAGCGTGAACTGTCTATGACGGCCCGAGACGCATAGGTAGATTGAAGGAAGAATATGGATGAATCTCAGATCGGATTTTACGCGCTGGTTGAAAATTTGGAGTCTCGCGGGCAGGGCTATGTAGGACATATCCCTGAGCCTTGGAGGCAAGGACGCACGGCCTATGGCGGGTTAACGGCGGGGCTGTCATTGGCCGCCGCGCGGCGCGCCTTTCCTGACCTGCCGCCCTTTCGTAGCGCTTCTGTGAATTTCATTGGTCCTGTTACAGGCGACCCCGTTTTTACGTCACGCGTGTTGCGCAAGGGCCGTAATGTCACCTCGGTTGAAACAATGACACATGTGGGAGAAGATATTGTAGCCAGCTGTACTTTTATCTTTGGCGATAAGCGGCCATCTCATATCGATGTAGACTTTCCTGCGCCCCAAGCGCCTGCGCCTGAAAGCTGTGAAGCCTTTATCCCTGAAAAAGTGCGTCCGTTTCTGCCGGGTTTTTTCAATCGATTTGACACGCGATTAGTCGCGGGAGGGCGTCCCATGAGTGGAGCGAGCGAAGGATATATCCGCACATGGTCGCGTCACATAGATATAAAATCGCGTACGGCGCCGGCGAGCCTCCTTACAATTGGCGATGTTTTACCGCCTGCGGCTATGCCGATTATGCAAAAGAGGGGACCTATCAGTTCGGTCAACTGGCTTTTTACAGTTCTGACGGACACGCCTCAAACTGAGGATGGGTGGTGGCATATAGAAGCGCGCTTAACTGCAGCTCATGGCGGATATTCAACCCAAGTCATGCGTATTTGGAATATGGCGGGCGCGCTTGTTGCAGAAGGTCAACAATGCATTGCAATATTTGCGTAAGGCTTGCGGCAATGAAACCGCTGACCTTAGCGCCTAATCTGTAACACCGCGATAATTATGGCCAATAAGAGTGAAGCCGTAACTTTAGCTGAGGAGACTTTTTCAAATATCATGTCCATATCGAAACTCCCTTAATATCTAAAATTAAGCCCCTTCCATCCAAGGTTAATTTAACAAACTCAGATTAAAAAAGACGAAAAAATGAAAGGGTTATCCGTTAAATTAGATTCATAATAAATATTTTGTGAATGGTTTTTTCAGGAGAAGGCTTTGACAACCGGAAACCTACTTACGACTCGATAATGATCGGTATGGCGACGCCATATCTGTAAACCAATAATCGCGCCCGTCCTTTTGACTCGGTAATAAGGCGGTCGCATACATGTTTGCTGGTAACGATTTCGTTGTTAATGGCTCCAATAATGTCGCCAACCTCTAGGCCCGCTTTCTGCGCGGGGCTATCCTCGATAACCCGCTTAACATAAATACCCTGTACGCCTTGGGGCAGATTGTCTTCGGCTCTCGCCGGGCGTAGCAGCGCGCCCATTTGCTCAAGGGTTTCAACGGCGGGGGCTTTGAACGGGGTGATTTCGATATCAATCGTGTCGTTTACGCCGCTCTCACGCACATATGTCAGCGCATAGGGCTTGCCAGGCGTGGCAACGCCAATCCAGGCGCGCAGCGCATGAGGCGTTTTCACTTTTCGGCCATCAAAACTGGTAATAACGTCGCCGGCCTGTAACCCGGCAAGATCAGCTGAGCTCTCCGGCCGTACACTCGCGACAAGCGCGCCATCCCAATGGTCTATTCCGACTTTCTCCGAGGCAGCTTCACTGACTCTTGCCATTTCAACACCGATAGAACCGCGCTTGACTTCGCCGTTTTCAATGAGCTGATTGGCAACTTGGAAGGCCAAAACGGAGGGGACAGAAAACCCAATTCCGTCACTGCCGCCCGCCTTACTTAAAATCGCGGTGTTCACCCCGACAAGCCGTCCTTTACTATCGAGTAAAGGCCCGCCAGAATTTCCGGAATTAATCGCGGCATCCGTTTGAATAAAATCCTGTAAACCTCCGCCAGAACCAGAACGTCCAAGTCCGCTAATCACCCCGAGTGAAAGCGATTGATCCAGGCCCAAAGGATAACCGACGGCAAATACAATATCACCCACGCGTAGATTATCTGAATTGGCCGATTTCACAGCCTCGATATTAAGACCATCAGCTTGCAGCACAGCAATATCCGTTGGCGTATCCAGCCCGATGAGACGGGCTTGTACGGTACGGCCATCGGGCAAATTAACTAATACACCTGCGGCATCCGCAATCACATGGGCATTGGTGATGATATATCCTTTTTCAGTATTGATAACTGCACCTGAGCCTATACCGCTCAGTGCGACCTCGCCGTCGCTGTTTCTTTTTACCGATCCGATCCGCACCACGGAGGGCAGAACCGAATCCAGCGTGTCTGCAAAGCTTAAAACATTGCGTGAATTATCTATGGAGAGAATGGAATTTCCCGGCACAATAGAAGACGACGTCGCACATCCTCCAATGACTGTAAGAGCCAAAAATCCTGCGCAGAGTGTTTTGAATTTGCTCATCATATTCGTGTCCCATCGAAACGTTTTACGTGGTTAGCACCATAATGACCAAAGTTGAAATAACAATGATTACGAGACTGCCCTATCCCTTGCTTATTGCGCCAAGCATTTGCTGCGAATCATCTTTTCGGGTTATGGGGGCTTATGAAGCAATATCTCGATCTCTTGTCCCATGTTATGGAAAATGGTTTCGACCGTATGGACCGGACAGGGACGGGCACGCGCGGCGTCTTTGGCTATCAGATGCGGTTTGATTTGGCGGATGGGTTTCCAATGGTTACAACCAAAAAGCTGCATAAAAAATCAATTGTCCATGAGCTGATTTGGTTTCTTGCCGGAGATACGAATATTAAATATCTCAAAGAAAATGGCGTTCGCATTTGGGATGAATGGGCTGATGAGAACGGCAATCTTGGCCCTGTTTACGGCAAGCAATGGCGGCGCTGGGAAGGGCCAGACGGCGCGGTCATCGACCAAGTTGATAAGGTCATAGACGCAATTAAAAACAAGCCGAACTCACGTCGACATATTGTGAGCGCGTGGAACCCGGTTGATGTCGATGAGATGGCGCTACCGCCCTGTCATTGTCTGTTCCAGTTTCATGTCGCGAATGGAAAACTCTCTTGTCAGCTCTATCAACGTAGCGCGGATATTTTTCTGGGCGTACCCTTTAATATTACCAGCTATGCCCTGCTCACCCACATGATGGCCCAAGTTTGCGGTTTGAAGGCTGGTGACTTTGTTCACACCTTTGGCGACGCTCATATTTATTCAAATCATTTTGAACAGGTGAGGGAGCAGCTCACCCGTATACCCAAAGCTTTGCCGCGATTAAAGCTCAATAAAGACATCACCTCGATTTATGATTTTAAATATGAGGATGTTAAAATTTTTGGCTATGACGCTCATCCACATATCGCGGGGAAAGTCGCAATTTAACTTATATTTGCGTTAGGCGCTCTAAGTCTATCCAATACGCCTTGTAAAATATAGCTTGCGGCGAGTTTATCGATATTTTCTTTGCGTTTCCTGCGGCTCATATCCGCGTCCAGCATGCCGCGTGTGACGGCCATGGTCGAGAGACGTTCATCCCAGAGGAAAATCGGCAGGTCACGAAGCCTTAGCAAGTTAACGCAGAAATCTTTAACGGATTGTACGCGCGGCCCGTGACTACCATCCATATTGACTGGCAAGCCAACGACTAATCCACTGACCTCATTGTCATCATAAACCTGCAGCAAATGCGCCGCATCAAGGCTGAATTTCTTGCGGCGAATGGTTTCAAGCGGGGTTGCTATGAGGCGTGTGCGGTCAGAAACTGCAAGACCTAGCGTTTTCGTACCGGGGTCGACACCTAAAAGCGCGCCTGAGCTCTCGCTTAAATCTCGAAGGTTTATTATGGCCATGGCCGCGCTTTAACTTGCAATATTGATAGCGGCAAGGCGAAAGACCACCTGCATCGTGATATATAAAAATGCAAGGATTCCCAAAACTGTTTTAACCCATAATTTGGGAAAACGTTTCCAGAGAATGAAAATAGAGACAAAGGCAATAAGCATTTCAACGAGACTCACCCATGCTCCATGAAGGTCGGCTTCATAGTAGGAGATTGGTGAGTAGAACCGCCACTCAGATAGAGGCCAAAAATGCTTATAGGCGTCATGGCCATGTACGGGCAAATCAGTAGCCATATGGATAAGGGCGGCTACCCCAAAAAACATCATAAACATGCCCCAGAGTTTGCTCCGAGCTGCATAGCCTATCATCGTCAAAACCATGTAAATCGGCACTGAGTTGAAATAGGCGATGAGATTTTGCATGGGCGGTTCAAAATAGAGTTTGCCCCACATCTCGGCGCCGCTCACGCCATTGACGAATTTTTGATACGGGGCCCAAATATAAATCGCAACATCGGGAATGACGGAGCCGATAAATATAGCCCAGTTTCTTTTTGTATGTCCCTCTTTGGCAAGGAGCGCTAAAGCTAAAAGGCTATGAGTGGGAGAATTCATTTTTGGCGTTCGGGACGAATGCCTATCCAGGTTTTATCGACATAGGCTTTGATGGCTTCATTGTCTTTTTTTAAGTCGCCTGTAAGAGGCATCAAGCGGTCTAAAACGACATGTTTATTTGGTCCGTCAAAGGCGCAGACAAAGACAGGGACATTGGCGGCATAGGCAGCACGTAGGTAGCCCGTCTTATAACGTTCAACGAGGCTGCGGGTGCCTTCTGGGGGGAAGCCGACACAGACTTTCTCTTCGCTTTCAAAAAGGGTGCTGATTTGCTCGACGACATTATTGCCTTTGCTTCGGTCAACGGGATAGCCGCCTAACGCGTGAAAGAGGGGTCCCATGGGCCAGAAGAACCATTCTTTTTTAATTAAGAACGTATATTTAAATCCAGAGGCTAGCATGGCAAGCGAGGCAGCAATCGCGTCCCAGTTTGATGTATGGGGCACGCCAATAATAACAAATTTAGGTACGTCAGGCATCTTACCTTTAAGCTTCCACCCGATTATTTTTAATCCGAGGGACCCTATCGAGCGCGATATAGCATTGCCCATTCGGGGGGAGTGCTCGCTCATATGAGGATTATCAAATTTCATTTTCTGAGACCTTAACCCAATTCAGGCCGGATACCTTTGTAATTGGCATCGTAATAGGCCTTGATGTCACGGTTATCAATATCAATATCCCCTGTCAGCGGCCAAACTTTATCCAGGACCACTTCTTTATTTTCTCCGTCAACCACGACAAGAAAGACGGGGATTTTCGCGTCATAGGCAATACGTAAATAACCGCGTTTGAAACTCTCGACTTTTGAACGTGTGCCTTCTGGCGTAATGCCGAGATAGGCTTTATCCTGCGCGGCAAACCAGTCAGCCATTTGCGTGGTAATGTCAGTCTTCGCGCTGCGGTCAATTGGAACGCCGCCAAGTTTTTTAAATAAGCCGCCCAAGGGCCAGAAAAAAGCTTGTTTTTTCATCATCCACGAGCACCGCAATCCTACAGCTTGCATACTCGCCAAAGCGATAACAAGATCCCAATTAGATGTATGGGGCGCACCGATATAAACGAGCTTCTTTTCTTGAGGAAATTTACCTGTGACTTTCCAACCCATAAGTTTGAGAACGCCTTCCGCCATCCCGCGCGAAAGAGCATTACCCATTCTGGGCACATCTTCATTCACAAAGGGATTGTCAAATTTAGCCATAATGTCTTTCACATTTTAAAAAATGAGAAACTAAATTGACCTCTTACGAGTAAATAAGATAGTACTAATTGTGAATAACTAGGATTTAGAAATGAAAAACAACCTTTTACTTGTTCTCACGGCTACCGCGCTTGTTGGGTGTCAGGCAGCTGAAAAAACGGAAGCTGATAAAGTGGTTTCTGAAGTCGTTGAAAAAGTTGCGAGTAGCGACATCTGCACAGATATGGGGCCGCAAACACCGCGGGATATATCATCAGTAACGGGCCTTAATCTTGGTGATTTTGCAATGGCGCCAGATAGTAGTCAGATGAATTTGTGTAATATTCACACACATACAAATGCAGAGCATAAAGGCCCGGGCTTCTCCGTTTTTGTAGATGATTCTGATTATGGGGGTTATGCCTGTAACAATAGCGATAGTTTGAGCGAAGCAGAGCTAGCCATGCCAGAAGGCGACATGGCCTTTGGGAAAGTTAAAACTGGCGATACTATCGAAGTGCATTGGGTGCACACATCTTGTGACATTACGCCAGGTGAGGGTTTAGGCTCTTGTTTGTCTGATACGTGTACAGATCCCTTATTGCGTGTTGAGGCGCAAACCTTTCTTGTCGTGAATGATAGCAATGCGGCAAATTTCATGGATTTTGATTACCCTGGATCTAAGACGGGGGCGTATCAACAGCCGAAATCTCTTCCCGCGGGAACAGGCGCGCCTATTGTCTTTAGAGGCTCAACAACAGGGCCCAGCTATGATCAGAAAACATGTTCACCCTTTAAAGTAACCTGGAGCGTGCGTCCGCAATGTATGAAAGTTGATATCAACTCTCTTAATACTTGGGCGAAATCAGGTAATGTTTTCAAAGAAAAGAAATCTCACGGCGTACGGCAACTCGTGACTGCTCCTGAGCTCCTGTCGCCGATTCGATAGAAAATGATATGCGCCAAGCCTTTTGGCTTGGCGGTTTACGCGGCCAGCAAAAGCGCGACCGCAATTAAAAAGCAGCCAACAATAGCATCAAATGTGAGTGTTGGATATGTCGCAGACGAGGGTACGCGTTGATAACGCTGAATAGTATCTTTGCGTTTATAAATTTGGAATCCGACGCGGCACAGAAGGATGGCTCCAAATAAAAAATTCAAAGCGAGTAAAGCCATAGTTTTATCAGTCATTTTGCGCCCTATAATATCCTAGCCAGTTTATCCCCTTAAAGAGTCGTGCCATGACTAGAAATAGCACTAGGATGGCTAGTAATAAAATATTGTGCAATGTCAATGCCTTACAGGCTGCGATTTTTTATTTTACCCTTATATGTTGCTCTTCATATTAATCGGGCTTGCGAGGCTGTGCCGCCCCTGCTAACTCGCGCACACAAGATAATATGGAGACTCACGTGAGTGACCCGAAAGGCGCGGTTAGCGCTGAAGATGTCAAAAAAATAGCGCGGCTTTCGCGGCTTCATGTCGAGGCCGACCGCCTGCAACCGCTCGCGGATGATTTAAACGGTATTCTCGGCTGGATTGAGCAGCTTGGTGAAGTCGATGTTGAGGGGGTGGAACCTATGACATCTGCTGTCGATATGGCGGCGCCCATGCGTAAAGATGAAATTTCAGATGGTGGCAAGCGGGATGAAATTCTGAAAAATGCCCCAAAAAAGGATGATGGATTTTTCGTTGTCCCAAGAAGTGTGGAGTAGGATATGTCTGATCTTACAAAACTCACACTCGAAGCGGCGCTTGGCGGTATGGCCAAA
>CAYXEB010000016.1:22109-23618 GCA_964463835.1 uncultured Hellea sp. | reverse complement strand
TAGAAAAACCCCATTCATTATCATACCAAGACATTACACGGACCAAATGCTCGCCTTGAACAAAAGTTTGATCTTCAACGAAATTGCTAGAATTCGGATTGTGATTAAGGTCACAGGAAACGACTTTATCTTCAATATAACCTAGACTTGGGTTGGCCTGGCTAGCCGATTTAAAGGCGCTCTGAACGTCCGCGACATTAGCCGCCTTTTTGGTTGTTACCGTTAAGTCGATCATCGACACATTAGATACGGGTACACGCACAGCCACACCACTAAGTTTTCCGCTTAATCCAGGAAGAACCTTCCCAATCGCCTTAGCAGCACCTGTTGTTGTCGGTATCATAGACATCGCTGCAGCGCGTCCGCGGTAAGGGTCCCGGTGCATAGAGTCATGTGTAGGCTGGTCCCCTGTATAGGCATGGATTGTCGTCATCATGCCGTTTTCAACGCTGTATTTTTCATCCAAGACCTTAAGTAGAGGCGCTAATGCATTGGTCGTGCAGGAAGCATTGGAGACAATCCTATCGGATGTGTTGATTTCATTATCATTGACGCCATAGACAATTGTCTTTGTGTCATCTTTGGCTGGCGCTGACAATAAGACGCGTTTCGCGCCTGCGGTAATATGCTTACCAGCCAACTCTTGGGTCAGGAAAAACCCCGTACATTCCATAACAATATCAATATTCATTTTTTTCCAAGGTAGGTTTTCTGGATCTTTTTCGGAAAAAACGCGTATTCCCTTACCATCAAAAAATATGTTTGTCTGATCCGAACTAACATCTTTGGGGAATGGTCCATGAATACTATCATATTTCAAAAGATGCGCGAGACGCGGAGCCGCTGCCAAATCATTAATTGCTATAACCTCAAAGTCAGTTCGCCCTGTTTCAACAAGAGCTCTTAACACCATACGGCCAATGCGCCCAAATCCATTAATGGCTATTTTATAGGTCATAAACAGTTCCAATTGCGAAGGTTATCAGTGAATATAGCTTACACATAAAACACAATGACAGCGCTGTCAATTTTGTTGATTATAGTGATTGCAGCTCGATTGAGGTTTCAAATTGTCTCAAGGCGCCTTCGGATAATCTGCTCAATCCAGTTTTCAAAATATCAAAAGTGTTGCGACTATCAGTTGAATCCGCAGCCCAAAATAAGTGCTCTGACATCGTTAGACACAAATCTGGAAAGCGTTATGTTCATCTTAGAAGTTACTTCGAAGTATCTAAGCACGTGATGGATAAAATTAATTTGCTTTGGCGCTCGAATTTTTAATTGTCATCATTGGTACCCTTTTAAAGATTCTCTAAATCTATTTGAGTAATCGTATAAGTCCCCGCAAAGGTAATAACATCACCAGGAGCTAAGACATCCCATGTTCCGTTAGAAGCGCTATCGATAGAGTCGCCTAATGTGGCATTGTCCGTCAGGAGCGTTTCATTGGTTAGAGTAGGCGCTGGATCTGACCCATTATGGGTATCAGTGATGGCAATATCCGCGAAT
>CAYXEB010000016.1:0-22009 GCA_964463835.1 uncultured Hellea sp. | reverse complement strand
AGCCCCTGCCTTATTGAATATAATAACACGGCCTGAAGTACCATTTATTGGCACGCGTTTCAAGATCGCCTGCATAAATACCAAAGTCTAGAATGCCGTTGGGCTTGAACTAAAATCTAATTTTATACCGTTAAGTCCAGAACCGGAAAACCCTGCCGATACTCGCGCCTCATTATTATAAGGGTTTGGAGCGCCGCTTTGTATTGAGTTACTAGGACCATAAAACATGCTTCCCGAAGTCGCATTTATGAAATTCGTCGCACTTAGAAGGCCGGGGCCATTATCGTCAATATAACCGAATTGCCAATCGACTGGATAGCTATTGCTCAAGGGATTCGTAAAAGTTGAGCTACCCGTGATGATTTGAGGCAATAGCCGTCACGGTAAAAGGTAGGCTACCTGTTTGCGTGCGGTACAAAATATCAGCCAGACAATGATCAAATTTTGAGACCATCAATAGGGTTCTCATTTTTTGAGACTTCAGGACAATCTTTATGTTCAAAGTTAAGTGCTCTGCAATTGTTTCTAGATCGCGCTGAAAAGATGAAAAAATAGCATCATCCATTTTAAATTCAATACGAGAAAAGAAACTTATGAGGTTAGCGTTCCAAATTGAGCAAGTTCCGTAATAAACCCTGCATGCTTTGAAAGACAGCTTGTTAATGCTGAGACGATTCCTATTCGGTCCGCACTTTCGGTCGTCATAATATATTTTGTCATTAAGATTGCTATCTAAAAATAGATTTCTGACAACAATGATTCAAAGATATTAAAATGAATCTACAACGCAATAAGCCCAAGCTTACTTTGGGTTTAAGCCGAGGTTAATGCGCGAAGAGCGTATTGTGCGTCCATTAGATTTGTACAATCAATGGGCCGAGATAAAGCAGAACGGCAAGCTTTTTTGTACCGCAAAATATCACGTTTAAGTTCTCGGACTTTATGTTCATTAGACATCATCAATCCTTTCCTACGCTTTAAAATAGGCAGGATTGGTGTAAGGGGCGCTACCAATCCTGCTCAGTTTTAAAATGGCCAAGGGATAACCATTTCAGGGTTATATCTCTAAGGGGAGACGAGATATGATTGTCTTAGAACCGAAATATGTTTCACAAACAATAAAAGTGAGCGTGATAAATTTGTGAGAATGACGTTGACGTCGTCTGCACTAAATCGTGATTTCCGCGCCCTTCCCTCATATGTTATTTTGAGCTTGGGCTATCTGGCGTCTGCGTTATTTTATAATCGGAACGTCCCTTATCTCGGCGGTCATCTGATTAAACGGAAAATTTATGCCTCATATTGTTAAAACATTATATTTAGGAATTCTTGCTGTAGCCCTCATGAGCAGTTGTAACGTAGCCCCATCCAGCGCGCCAGCCTCGTCCAGCACGCCAGCTGATAGTTTCCCTCTCTTTGATAAGACGCGCAATGTCTTGAGTTTTGCAGATACATTAGACTCGGTTTTGCCTTCTGTGGTGCGAGTGGAAAATGTGTCACGAAATGCGGAAGGCCGAATAACTGGAAAAGGAATTGGCTCTGGCGCAGTAATTGATGCGCAAGAAGGATATGTCATTACAAATGCACATGTTGTTGCTGACGGAACTGAGTTTACAATAACAATACCCGATGGACGCGTTGTTAGCGCAAAGCTTATCGGCATTGATACGCCAACCGACCTTGCCGTACTTCAAGCCGATGATTTACGTGTCGATGCAATTAAAATCGGGGATTCAGACGCGTTACGTGTCGGTGATCTCGTGTTTGCTATTGGTTATCCGCTCGGGTTAGAAGAATCACTGTCTTTGGGCATAATCAGCGCCCTGGGCCGAACCGCTTCAAATACGAGTTTGCAAGACTTCATCCAAACGGACGCAGCTATAAATACAGGCAATTCTGGCGGGCCGCTTCTGGATAGCCAAGGCCGCCTTATCGGGGTCAACGCCGCTATAGTAAGCAGTGGCGGCGGAAATATAGGCATTGCATATTCAATTCCTTCTAACCTCGCTGTGCAAGTCACCAATCAACTTATCGTACATGGGGAAGTTAAGCGCGGCGCTGTTGGTATTGAGATGACCAAGGTTGATGAAGAGGCTTCGGAGAAAGTTGGCATAAATCACTGGGACGGCGCCCTCGTCGCGAGTGTTCGGGCGGACAGCGAAGCGGAGCAAGCGGGACTGCAAGCCGGTGATGTCATAGTTTCTTTCAATGGAAGAAAAGTAAAAACGCCCAATGCCCTTCGAACATGGATTGGGGTTTCTATGCCTGGCAAACCTTACCCGCTGACTTACATTCGAAAAGATGGGATTGAAACAACGGTTGAAATTCAGGTTAGAGCTTTTAAATCGCAATCGATTGAAACTCTTGAACAGTTAGGCGCTTTTGTGCGGCCAACGAGTGCTCAGGATAATATCGCTTCGCATGTATCAGGTGTCTATGTTTCTCGCGTCGCGCCCAACAGTCCTGCGGAACGCGCTGGTTTAAATGTTGGAGATGTTATCAATCAGATAAACGATGAACTCGTCAAGAACAAGCATGTCTGTGATCGGCTTGTGAGTGAAGCAAAAGGCCGTGTACGCCTGACGATTTACAGGTCTGGAATCGAGATGCCCCTCGTTATAGATTCTTAGTATATATCGGCTCTATTTTTACGAATAGTTGACTTAGGCTTAGTTAAGAGCTTTTACAGCCTTGTGTGGCAGCTACGCCTTTTAGGTATGCACGCCTTGCGACACCTTTTTGATAGATTTCGCGAGTCTTTTTCTGGCGTGCTTTCGCGCCGCTAACAGTGCGAACGATACCCCGGCCAGGAATATATGTTCCTGCCGCAGATGCCACGCCTGCAAGGGTTGCCCCTTTTCCGGCTTTACCTATTTTTTTCAATGTCGATTCAGACTCGTCCTCGACGTCATAATCATCCCCCAAAACTTCATCTAATTCGGCCACGCGTACCGCTAGCCACTCACACCCAGGACTATCCCCAACAAAGTAAAGGTCCTCTGCCTCTAATCGCATCAAAACCTCAGGGCGTTCGCGCTTACGTATGTTGAAATCCGATAAGGGGGATAAAGCCGCGTCCATCAGGGTCTTATTACCCACGGGGCTCGCCGCGTCTTTCACGGCCGGTGCTTTAAAAATATGCTCCATACTTGCGCCAACACCTTTGGCTGTCCTACGCGTGCCTTTTGCAACAATGGCGCCTGTGTCTACTATAGCCTCCCCGCCCGTTTTAAGCCCAAAGACTGTCGCTTTAGCTGCCAATTCAGCACTCTCAAGTGTCAGGTCGGCCGCTCCTTTAGCCGCAAGGACTGTTGTCTTGGTTGCGCCTTTTAGGACGCGTTTTGATAAGCTTTCAGTTTTCGGGGCTTTCTGTTTAGCGGCGCTTTTTAAATTATTACTTGCATCGGAAGATTTAGGAGACGACGCACAAGCTGACAAAACAATGGCGAGGCTTAAAGCCGATATAAACGTCTTAACGGTCATTGCTGTAAAACCTAATTTATTTTGCCTCAAAAATGCAAGCAATCATAGCACCCAAATATGAGTTATATTGAGGCATAAATATGTCCGCCACCCGGATGCAATACTGATGCCTGCTGCAATGCTAACTAAATTGGCAGGCAGAATTTCGCTTTTGCCGTGCTAAATTTTTTCTAACTCGGTGAGGACCTTGAACTTGGCTCATGATAAACCCAGCTTAACTTTACTAGACGCTGATGTGCAGCAATGTCCTTACCATACTTACAAAAAACTCCGGGATGAGCACCCGGTTTATTTGGACCCCGCAACGGGGTTTCACATTATTAGCCGGTTCGAAGATGTAAAAACCGTTCTCAAAAATCCTGAAATTTTTGGCAGCACCCCGATGATGGAAAGCACATTGGTCCAAGATAACATTCGAAAACGCCTAAGAGATAACGAAATATATGAAGCCAAAGGGTGGGTTCCTGGGATGTCTTTGCCATTTAGGAACGAACCAGAACATAAACAGATGCGCGCCGTCTTCGATAAGGCTTTCCGTCATAGCCGCATCAAGGAATTAGATGGTTTCATTCAAACTTGCACAGAAAGGTTAATCGATGACTTTATCGACAAAGGGGCTTGCGACTGGGTAAAGGAACTGGCTGTTCCTCTGCCGTTGATCATTATTTGTCATCAAATGGGCGCGCCAAAGAATGACATTTGGAAGATTAAAGATTGGACGGAAGCCTTCTTCCACCGGATTGGCATGATGCAGCCTGAGGAAGAAGATCTTGAATCGCTTGATAAAATCATTGAGGCACAGCATTATTTTCAGCCCATGTTTGAACGCCTGCGCGTCACGCCCAATGACAGTTTTCTTAGCGATCTCGTCAACACCGTTATTGAGGCTTGGGGTCGCCCGCTTACGGATAATGAGCTCCATGCCTCTATGATGACCGACACCTTTGTCGGGGGTAGCGAGACGACGACCAACTCACTCGGAGCGGGTGTCATGTTACTTCTCGAGAACCCCGATATCTGGGCTCAATTAAAATCTGATCCTGAAAAACATCTCCCAACATTCGTAGAAGAAGTTGTCAGATTAGAATCGCCCGTCCAAGGTCAGTATCGTTTCGTTCGCCATGACACGGAAATCGCAGGTACAAAGCTAGAAAAAGGCGCTACCCTGATAATCCGGATTGGCGCTGCTAATCGGGATGAGGAGAAATTTGAAAACCCCGATAAGATAAACCTCGAAAGGCCCAGAGCTGCGGCGCATCTAGGGTTTGGTATGGGAAATCATCATTGTCTGGGCGCTTCCCTAGCGCGGCGTGAACTATATTGGGGCTTTAAAACTCTCACTGACCGCATTGCGTCTATACGCCCCGCCCCTGGCCAAGACGGATATGACTTTCACCCTCATTACCTATTCAGATCCCTTAAAAGCTTGAAGATTGAATTTGACGTCGAGCGTTGAGGGTTTTTAAATTTTGCGGGTAGTCTTCTCCCAGTACGGGGCACGCAGACGTTGCTTAAATATCTTGCCGCTATCCTCGCGAGGGAGCTGAGCGTGAATATCAATCTGTTGCGGTATTTTGAATTTAGCAATGCGACTGGAGAGAAAAAGCTGTAGATCCGCTAGGCTTACGCTCTTTAGGGGAACGCATTGCACTGCGGCTATCACCTTTTCGCCAAATTCAGGATGGGGGGCGCCAAAGACCGCGCAGTCAAAAACTTCGGGCATCTCAATTAGCGCGGCCTCGATTTCTGCCGGAAATATATTTGCCCCGCCCGAAATGATCATATCCTTTTTCCGGTCACTTACGTAAAGGTAATCATCCGTATCCAGATATCCAACGTCGCCAACTGTGGCATGTTTACCGTGACGTTGGCCCTTGATATCTCCCTCCGTGTTTGAATAGGTGAAGTCTCCAAATAGCGGCAGGTCGACATAGATATTACCCGCTTCGCCTACGGGTAACTCATTGCCCTCATCATCAATGATTTTTATCGAACCCCCTTTTAGGATTTTCCCGACAGAGCCCGGTTTTTCTAAGGCTTCGGTCGAGGAAATCATTGTTATAAAGCCGATTTCACTGGCCCCGTAAGATTCATAAAAAATCGGCCCAAACCAGTCGATCATGGCTTTCTTAATATCTCGCGGCCACGCGGAGCCTGTGGTGATAGAAAATTTCCAGCTTGAGGTATCATATTTCTGGCGGATGTTCTTGGGAAGCTTCAGCAAACGCACCATCATGGTTGGCACGATATAGCAATGTGTAATTCTAAAACGTTCAATATCCGCCAGAAACCCTTCTGCGTCAAATTTGGAGGCAATATAGACTTCCGCATATTCCGTCGCCAGCGATACCGTCGACAAGGCATTTGGCGCGCTGTGATAAAGCGGCGCTGACGTATAAAACCGGTCACCGGGTTCAAGCTGCATAAGGATGACAGCTAGCCCTTTATAGGTTGTATAAGGGTCGGGCTTACTCAAATCGACAGCGCGGCGAATACCTTTGGGGCGCCCAGTACTCCCCGATGTATAGGCCAACATACCCCGGTAACGCAGAGGCGGGGTCTTTATGGGCGCGGCAGCCTTTATGAGCTGGGGCAATAAGGCATGGTTCTCATTGGACACCGCTTTGACGCCATAAGCCTGAAGCACTTCACGCGGCGTTGGGACATCGAGAACAGGGACCTCCATGCCAGCACCGGGTGTTAATTTAGCCGTCAGATCACTATGGCCAATGACCACCTTAGCCTTCGCATCTTTTAGGATATTGATGATTTCAGGCGTAGAACCATGCCAATTTAGAGTTACGAAATAAGCCCCAACATATCGGCAAGCCTGAATGACTTCTAAATAGGTTAAGTCGTTTCGCAGTAAAACGCCCACAGCGTCATCCTCGCCCACCCCCTGTTCTCTTAGGACAGACGCGATCTTTTTAGCGCGCTTTAGGAATACAACCCGCTCGGTTTTTGTTCCGTCATAATATAGGTCATTTTTCATATCTAATCCCATCGGCCAGATGCGCACAGCGCTAATATGTAAAGCCTATAGAAAACGCTTATGAAAGAAAATTATTATAACCGCTTATCTGGCGCGAAGAGACCTTGGCGTGAGAAGCCTCTGGGGGCCATACGGCCAGCTCCGGCTCGATTACCTTGATGAATGCTCCAATCAACGACGGAATTTGTCCGCCCGGCGCTATCAACAAAGCTTAACCCCTCTTCAGAGCTAAAGGTTGTAATATCGGCAAGACCACCATCTTTGTACTTTTGCAGTCGCACACCTTTACCGCGGCCCATTTGCGGAAGGTCCTCAATATCGAAGATAAGGATTTTTCGGTTTTGACCGATGGCGGCGATTTTATCCCCTTTAATTTCAACGCACCTCACCGCCTCAGCGTCACCTTTGACATTAAGTGTCTTGCGGCCGCCGCGCGTGGAGGCGATGATTTCGGCTTCTTTAACTCTAAAGCCATATCCGTCAGAACTTGCGAGGAGTAATTCTCGCTCAGGATTATGTACGAAAAGACCAATTGGCGTATGATCATTTTCCAAATCCACCATCAAACGTATAGGTTCGCCGTTCCCTCGTCCGCCCGGTAACTTATCTCCGCCGAGAGTATAAAATTTTCCATCAGAGGCAAATAAGACGAATTTATCTGTGGTTTCGCCAGGCACGACAAATGCCGCTTTGTCTCCGTCTTTAAATTTGAGAGATTTGAGATCATCGACCTTGCCGCGCATGGCTCTAATCCAGCCTTTCTTCGACAGCACGACAGTAATCGGCTCTTTGGTAATAAAGGCAGTTGCAAGATCCACATCGATATCCGGCATATCTCCAAAACTTGTCCGCCGCGCGCCGAGCTCCGTTTTAAGCGAATATTTTTCTCTTATGTCTTTGATTTCATCCGCGACTATAGCCCATTGTTTTTTATCGGATTTCAAGAGGCTATTTATCTCTTTCTTCTCACCCGCCAACTCATCATATTCGGATTGAATTTCGATTTCTCTTAGCTTTGAAAGCGCGCGCAATCGCATATTCAAAATAGCTTCAGCTTGCCTGTCTGAAAGTTTGAACGCCTTTATCAAAGCGTCTTTTGGATGATCTTCGAAACGTACGATACGAATGACTTCGTCGATATTCAGATAGGCAATGCGCAGACCATCCAAAATTTCCATACGGTCTTCGATTTTACTTAAACGAAAACGTGAACGCCTTTGCAAAACTTCGCGCCGATGATCAAGGAATGCCTGAATGACTTCTTTGAGGTCCATGACGCGCGGCGTACGTGTGGCATCGAGCACATTCATATTCAGAGAGACACGGCTCTCTAGGCTTGTTATTTTGAACAAGCTTTCCATCATCATATCAGGATCAATATTTTTGCTCTTAGGCTCTAGAACAATGCGAATGTCTTCTGCGCTCTCATCATTTACATCTGCGAGCGCGGGCGCTTTTTTATTTTCGATGACCTCAGCGAGTTTTTCAATTAGGCGAGATTTTTGGACCTGATAAGGAATCTCCGTAATGATGATCTGGTACATGCCGCGCCCGAGGTCTTCCTTGTGCCAGCGGGCGCGAACCTTGAAGCTGCCCTTCCCGGTTTTATAGGCTTCCAGCATCGAGTCCTGAGGCTCGACGATGATGCCCCCTGTTGGCAGGTCCGGCCCCTTTACATGATCCATAAGCGTTTGGATGCGGGCGTTTGGCTTTTTGATAAGATGTAGGGCCGCGCCGCAAATTTCTGCAACATTATGCGGCGGAATGGAGGTCGCCATACCCACAGCAATCCCCGTGGAGCCATTGGCAAGGAGGTTCGGAAACGCGGCAGGTAAAACTTGCGGTTCTTCATCTTCTTCATTGTAAGTTGCGATGAAGTCGACAGCGTCTTCTTCCAGCCCCGCAAGCAAGGCCACACCAGCCGCTGTCATTTTGGCTTCCGTATAACGCATAGCCGCGGCGCTATCGCCGTCAATATTTCCGAAATTTCCTTGCCCATCGACAAGCGGATAACGCGCTGAGAAACTCTGACTTAATTTGACAAGCGCGTCATATATCGAGGCATCACCATGAGGGTGATACTGCCCCATAACATCCCCAACAATACGGGCACATTTTTTATGAGCATTTTCGGGGTTGAGCTTTAATTGACGCATCGCATAAAGAATACGTCGATGGACAGGTTTAAGCCCGTCTCGAACATCAGGCAGCGCTCTTTGGGTTATGGTCGAGAGCGCATAAGCCAAGTAACGCGACGATAGTGCATCATCAATATGTTCTTCAAAAACGGCGTTCCCGGGCAAGCCCTTTTCCGTTGTTGTGTCGTCCGCCATAATAATCTCTTGTGATTCGAGATCAATATAGCAGGGCTTTGCGCGGGCATTCCATAACTTGTTGCCAACATTGAGATAAAAGCCCTGTAACCCATACCAGCAAACTCCTTGACCTTTACCGTTGCATGACTATGTTGCGCGCAAATTAAGGCGTTGGGAGGGCCCGCGCTAATTGTCTGAAAGACACACGTTGAAATCCGAAATAGAAACTGAAGAAATTCCGGCTGACGAAGCTGTAAAGGTCACTTTCAAAGAACTTGGCCTCGATACAAAGATAATCAAAGCTCTAGATGATATGGGCTATGAAAAGCCGACTCCGATACAAGCTCGCGCGATCCCCTCAGCCTTAGAGCAGCGAGACGTTCTAGGCATTGCGCAAACAGGTACAGGTAAAACGGGCGCCTTTACGCTCCCAACCATGCATAAGCTCACCAAGGGCCGCGCCAGAGCGCGTATGCCGCGCTGCCTTATCGTATGCCCAACCCGTGAACTAGCAGCTCAGGTCGCTGAGAATGTCGAGCTTTACGGAAAGTACCTTAAGCTTGAAATGGCGTTATTAATTGGCGGCGTCTCCTTTGCTGAACAAGACCGTAAACTAATGAAGGGTGTTGATATTCTTATCGCGACCCCAGGCCGTTTGTTGGATCAGTTTGAACGCGGCAAAATTCTTATGACGGGCGTCCAGACTCTCGTTGTTGATGAAGCGGACCGTATGCTCGATATGGGCTTTATTCCTGACATTGAACGTATTTTCAAACTCACCCCTTTTACGCGTCAAGTTCTTTTCTTCTCGGCAACTATGCCTGCTGAAATCAAACGTCTTGTCGATCAGTTTCTACACCAGCCCGTCTCGATACAAATCGCGCGCCGTAATATGACGGCGGAGACCGTCACCCAGCGTATTGTGAGAGTCCCCTCCTCAGACCCTAAGCAAAAACGAACCGCCCTCAGATGGCTCATTGATAATGAAGATGTTGAAAACGGCATTGTCTTTTGTAACCGTAAACGCGATGTTGATATTGTTGCAAAATCGCTAAACGTTCATGGCCACTCAGCCGCGCCTATTCATGGTGACCTTGCCCAATCTTTACGCACCCAAACCTTAGAAGACTTTAAGGGCGGAAAAATTAAACTCCTTGTAGCCAGTGACGTTGCCGCGCGCGGACTAGACGTACCTTCCGTGAGTCATGTATTTAATTACGACGTTCCCAACCATTCAGAGGACTATGTGCATAGAATTGGGCGTACAGGACGCGCCGGTCGTGAAGGCGATACCATTATGTTGGTCGCGCGTCTGGATCAAAAGAATTATGACGCAATACTTCACCTAATTAAATTGGACAGTATCGAAGAAATCAAAATTCCGGGAATAGAAGATTTCCCCAAAGATGGCGGCAAACATCGTTCAGGGCGTGGCGATAAACGCGGGCGCGGAGGCCGGAACGAGCGTTCCAGAGGCCGTAATCGTAACTCTAACGATCGACCACGCCGTAAAGCCTCTGAACGTTCTGAAGCCGACGAAGAAAAGACTAAGACTAAGCCCAAAAAGAAGGTAGAATCGCGCCGCGCCGCGCCTAAGCGTAAAAAGGCTGAGACAGCGTCTAAATCCTCGCCCTCTAAAAAGAAGTCCTCTGATAAACTTAGCGAGAACAAACCGTCTAAAAAGAAAACAAAATCACAAGATAAGGACGGGAGGCATAATACCCAGTCTCGTAAGAAAGAGAACACCAAGGGGTCAGGAAAAGACGGTAAACGGCGCTATAAAGATACACTTAAAGAAAACACCTGTGAAGGCTTTGGCGAATCAATGCCCGCCTTTTTTAAGGCTAGTTTGAAGTAACCTTACCTACGCGCCTAGTAAGGTGATCTAACGCAGCGAACATTTGGTCTAAATGAGCATCTGAATCCTGAAACAGGCAATGTCCAGCATCAGTCAAATCAAGCCTCACACAATCTGAAAACCGGCTATCACATATTTTTTGATTTTCCTCTGTCACGACGAAATGATCAACAGATGCAGACACCATCGTCACGGGGATATTGATAGATTCTAGAAAGCCCGCCTCGCGTATATAATCGCTACTTTCAAAAAACTCAGCGCCCCATTGTGCAGTTATGCCGCCAACCCGTTCCGCAGGGTAACGCGTGAAAACAACATCACGATTGGGAAGCCTTTTGGGATTGGAACTACACATGTCTATATTGGCGATAGATAGGTCTTCATTAAATGGCTTCCAATTATCATTGCCTTGAAGGTAATGTTTGCTTTTGCCTAGCCTGCGCGCCCAATTCATTAGCGACTTTGCCTGTTTAAACGAAATTTCACCTGCTTTGGGAATAACCGCGGGGGCCATGAGATAAAGACCGTCTACCAATCCCGGATGCTCGCCGCTCATTCTTATGGCTACGTGACCACCAAATGAAATGGCCATTGGAATTACTGGGCGATTTCTTTGCGGTAAAGATTTAAGAAACTCCGCTAAATCCCTGGAATAGATAGAAAAATCTTTAACCCATAGTTTTTCAGGTTGTTTTGCACGGTGACGATCAGATCCGCCTTGCCCGCGCAAATCAAGCCCCACCACGTGATAGCCTCGTCTTGCAAGCATATCGACGTGCTCACCATACATTGACATCGTCGCCGTATAGCCAGGAATAATGATAAGCGTCGCTTTCGCTGCACCGGAATTTCCTGTTTCTCCCCAGCGTAGACCTGTTCCATCTGAGGTTTCGAAACGTTTCCACGTCCAATCGGGCGGCATATCTGGTAGATAATAAGCATCCACTTGAGCCTGGAATTTCGCATCTACTTGAAAAGGCTTGTAGCGTTTTTCTGGCCAAAAATAGAAGACGATAGCCGCTAAAATGAGAAAAAGTCCAAAACCTTTGAGAACACGAGATATCATTTTTTCTCTTTTTTATCTATTGAACCAGAATATGCGCTTGTATTGTTAGTTATAGCCGCAAGTATCTTTATAATGCGGGTCAGTTTCAAACTGCTTATGCCAGCTTGCTAGTTTTGGTGCACGTTTTTGCCATTCTAAATGCCCTGCTCGAAAATGGGTATAATCAAGTCCTGCGATAATGGCTATATTACCATAAGTCCATGGGGCGCCAATCCATTCGCATATTTTTTCTAACGTATCGACACTCCGAATAATCCCTGTTTCATATCGTTTTATCATTTCATCCCAATATAGTTCTTTTGGGCGCATTGTTTCACAACGATAATTATATACGGCATCCGACAAACCATCCCCTAAAGCGTGTTGCCAAAGATTAAGAAAACGTGCGTGGCCTTCGCTTGGCAATATCTGAGTGTTACCCAAACTATCCAAGTATTGGCAGATAACTGGGCTATCAAATAAATATTGCTCGGGTTGCCATTCAAGTGCGGGAATTTTGCCGAGTGGATTATCTCCTGCTTTATATCCATTTGCACCGTCTTTTTCTGGATAAATTTCTTCAACCTCTATACCATGAAGACGCGTTAAAATCATAGCCTTTCGAGCATAAGGCGATATTGGATGGCAAATCAGCTTCATAATTTATTCCCACTCAATGGTACCGGGAGGTTTTGACGTTATATCATAAACAACCCGGTTCACGCCGCGCACCTCATTAATAATACGCGTCGCTGTTTCGCCTAAGAACTCATGGCTATAAGGATAGTAATCTGCTGTCATGCCGTCTGTAGATGTGACAGCCCTGAGGGCTAAAACATTCTCATAGGTACGTTCATCACCCATGACACCCACGGTTTGTACGGGAAGAATGACCGCAAAAGCCTGCCATATCTCATTGTAAAGATTGTGGTTTCTTATCTGATCAAGATATATTGCGTCAGCTTCGCGCAGGATATCAAGACGGTCCTTTGTGATGACGCCTGGACAGCGAATAGCTAGGCCCGGCCCTGGGAAAGGGTGTCTATCAACAAAGTCTTTGTGAAGTCCCAGCTCTTGACCAAGCGCTCTTACTTCATCTTTGAACAACTCACGCAGAGGTTCGACCAATTCCATATCCATGCGGTCAGGAAGTCCGCCAACATTATGGTGGGATTTAATTGTTACTGACGGCCCGCCGTCAAATGATACCGACTCAATGACATCTGGATAAAGCGTGCCTTGGGCGAGGAACTTTGCCCCGCCGACTTTCTTGGCTTCGCGCTCGAAAATATCGATGAAGGTACCGCCAATGATTTTTCGTTTACGCTCCGGATCAGAAACGCCGTCAAGCAGGCCTAAAAATTCATCCCCTGCATCCACATGAATAAGGTTCATGTCGTAATGTTCTTTGAACAGCGAGACGACCTGCTCGCTCTCTCCTTTGCGCATCATACCTGTATCGACATAAACACAGGTCAGTTGATCGCCAATCGCTTCATGGATAAGAACTGCCGCAACGGAGCTATCCACGCCGCCTGATAGTCCGCAAATAACCTTACCGTCACCGACTTGTTGTTTAATGGCGGCAATCATCTCACCTTTAAAGGCAGCCATTGTCCAATCGCCCTTAAACCCGGATATATTATGGGTGAAATTACGCAGCATTTTAGCGCCGTTGACCGTATGGACGACCTCAGGGTGGAACTGAACGCCGTAAAATTGGCGCTGACTATCCGCAATTGCCGCATAAGGCGCGTGTGTTGATTTTCCAATTATTTCAAAGCCTTGTGGGATATTGTTGACGCGGTCCCCATGCGACATCCAAACCCGTTCTGTTTTATCCAAGCCTTCAAAAAGCTCATTATCCGCAACTATGTCTAAATCAGCCCGGCCAAATTCCTTATCATCGGAGGATTCAACCGATCCGCCTAGCTGCGCGCACATTGTTTGTTGGCCGTAACAAATACCCAATACAGGCACGCCCATCTCCCAAACATGATTGTCAGCGCGAGGCGTCCCTACCCCCGTAACACTATTTGGGCCGCCAGAGAGAATGATAGCTTTCGGGTTAAAGGCGTCGAGCATCGCCTTATCAACGCGGTTAAAGGGATGCACTTCGGAGTATACACCGCTCTCTCTAACGCGCCGCGCGATAAGCTTTGTGACCTGTGATCCAAAATCGATAATCAACAACTGCTCGTGCTGTATATCTGCGCTCATTTATGTTTCTCCATGACGGCAAAAAAGAATCCGTCCGTATTCGTCGATGCCGGGGTTAGCGTTAGCGTACATCCATCCGCTGACCAAGGCTTAGGGGCTGCTGCGCCAAATTTTTCTTCCCAAACCTCACCTGCTGATAGCAAGGTAAAGTTCTTATTTATTTCTAAGAAGTCATAGAGCTGCGCTTCATTTTCTTCAGCGAGCATAGAACACGTCACGTAAAACATTAGTCCGCCGGGCCGTACAAAGCCTTTGGCGCTATTCAGGACAGAGCGCTGCTCATTATTGCGTCTCACAAGCGCGTCTTCATTAAGCCGCCATTTAGCATCGGGTTTACGCCGCCATGTCCCAACCCCTGTACACGGCGCGTCAATCAAAACACGGTCCATTTTCCCAACAAGGTTTTTTAGCCCTTCTGAAGGCGGCTGGCGCACGTCTATAATATCCGCCCCGGCCCGCTGTGCGCGTTGATAAAGCGGCGCTAGTCTGCGCTTATCAATATCAAACCCATAGACCGCGCCTTGATTATTCATATCAGCCGCCAAGGCGAGAGATTTACCGCCGCCTCCAGCGCAATAATCAAGCACTTTCTCGCCAGGTTTAGCATCTACTAAGAGGCTAACAATTTGAGAACCCTCATCCTGAATTTCAACGCCCCCTGTTTGGTAGGCTTCTTCAATTTGAATATTGGGCAAGCGCCCATCACCCGATAAAGCATTGATGCGCAAACCTATAGGCGAAATATCGCACGGACGAGCCCCATGATTTTTCAAAGAATAATGCGCCTTTTCCAAATCCGACTTTATTGTGTTGGCCCGTAAATCGAGCGGAGGTCTTACCGTTAGAGCTTGGCCTTCAATTACGGCTTCTTCGCTGAAATTATTTTCAAAGGCAGGCCATAGCCATTCGGGAACATCAGCTTTTATCCAGTCCGGCGCGCCGTCTAGGCTTATTGAGCCGCCTAGTTTACCCTGCTCATCATCACTTAGCTTATCCGGGGCATGCTTATCACCGTCAAAGGCGTCATTTAGCTCACCGACGGTTCTTCCGCTCATAAATACGGCAGAACCGAGAGCCAAAGCTCGCGGGGTTTCACTATCCATCCGAAAGGCCAGAGATGACTTACAGCGCAAAGCATCATGGACGTAGTTGCCTATCGCCGAGCGGTCTTTGGATCCCGCAAAGCGGTGCGCCTTCCCCCAATCCCGCAATGCCATGGTCGCTGGCGTCTTGCGGTCTAAGATGTCTTCTAAAACTTCTGCTGCGGCCTGTATCCGCCCGCCTAGCCTCATTAGCTTGGCATGGAGTAATTAGGCGCTTCTCTGGCGATATGAACGTCATGGACGTGGCTCTCGCGCAGGCCTGCATTTGTGATTTTCACAAATTCCGCATTTTTATGCAGCTCTTTGATTGTACGTGAGCCCGTATAGCCCATTGTCGCGCGTACGCCGCCCAAAAGCTGATGCAAAATCGGCCCTACGGGTCCTTTATAGGCAATGCGCCCTTCGATGCCTTCAGGCACCAATTTCATAGAGTCGTTGACTTCTTTTTGGAAATAACGGTCTGCTGACCCTCTTGCCATGGCGGCGACAGAGCCCATACCGCGATATGATTTATAAGAGCGTCCTTGATAGAGGAAAACTTCGCCCGGCGTTTCTTCGGCGCCCGCCAAGAGCGAGCCAACCATGGCGCATTCCGCCCCCGCCGCGAGGGCTTTCGCCATATCGCCTGAATATTTAATCCCGCCATCCGCGATAACAGGCACGCCAGCTTTGGAGGCCGCTGAGCACACATCCATAATAGCGGTTAGCTGCGGCACGCCGACCCCGGCTACAATGCGCGTTGTGCAAATAGAGCCCGGCCCAATGCCCACTTTGAGCGCATCTGCGCCCGCATCGATTAAAGCTTTCGCAGCAGAGGCCGTTGCAATATTTCCGGCGATAATTTGGGCTTTCGCGTAGTTCTTTTTAAGACGCTTAACAGTTTCAATCACCTTGGAAGAATGGCCATGGGCTGTATCAATAACAACTGCGTCTGCCCCCGCAGAGATGAGCGCAATCGCGCGGTCATAACCCGCATCCCCGACTGTAGAGGCGGCGGCAACGCGCAGACGGCCTTTGTTATCTTTACAAGCATTAGGGAAGTTCTCCGCCTTATCCATGTCTTTAACGGTAATGAGCCCGACGCAATGAAAATTATCATCTACGACAAGCAGGCGTTCGATACGATGTTTGTGTAGTAGCGCCCTGGCCTCTTCTTCCTTGACGCCTGCTTTTACCGTGACAAGCTCCATCGTCATAAGATTGGCAACAAGCTCTGTCGGGTCTTCAGCGAAGCGTACATCGCGGTTCGTGACAATCCCGACAAGTTTGCCGTCATCTTTAACAACCGGAATGCCAGATATTTTATGATGCTGGCTGAGCGCGCGAAGTTGGGCCAATGTTGCATCAGGCCCGATTGTAATCGGATTGACCACCATGCCGCTTTCATAGCGCTTAACTTTGCGGACCTCTTCGGCTTGTTCTTCGATAGAGAGATTGCGGTGAATAACGCCGATACCGCCAGTTTGCGCCATCGCAATCGCCAATGTGGCTTCGGTTACAGTATCCATAGCTGCGGAAATCAGCGGGACATTAATATCAATCTTTTTCGTGAGGCGCGTTTTTAAAACCGCATCCGCTGGCAATATATCAGAGGCCTGCGGCTGCAAAAGCACATCATCGAAGGTCAGCCCTTCTCGAATCTCCATTGGAGTCTCCTACTTTTGCAGGCGGCAACTATCAGAGATAAGCCCGCGGTGCAAAGGGAAACTGTGTTTAATGTCACGGACAGGGGTTTTATTCGTCTTTCTGTTCCATGACATTAACATTATCAACATCCGTAAAATCCAGGTGAAACCAACGAGCTCACGGACAGTCAAATATCACCAAATTAAAATCATAGTTATTTATATTCGTAATCACAGATTGGACAATGTTTTTTAGGCCAGATAAAACTCGGGTATGGTATTATCCAGAAAAAAATTATACCCGTATGATGACCGCAAGACGGGCATCTTAAAAGATGATAACAAACCAAAAGTGCCAATACATAAAAAATAATGAAAAATTCGGAGCTTACATAATTTTCTACAAATGGTATTTGTCCGTAAACTAGATACATAAATGCAAATAGCATAAAAATTGGAAAAGATAATATACGCAGTATTACATATGTATACCGGTTATAATTATTTCGGAATATTTTTCTCATTCAGAAAAACTGTAATAATTTTCTGACCTCTATCCTCCACTATAATGCCAGTAGAGTTTTGTCCATTAGTACCGATACTAGTTTCCATCTCAAATAGATGTTGTAACGATATCCATGAAAGCTCTATGAAAATTCATGACCTTTGCGCATAGATTAGCAACACTGGATGACGCAAACGCGATTAAAGAGCTTATGGCTTTGTCTATGAGCGTCTTGCTCAAAGAAGTTTTATCCCCCGCTCAAGTCGCTAAATCAAATGCCTCTATGGGGCTGGACACCCAGCTTATCGAAGACGGCACCTATTTTTTGATTTATGACGATAAGACCCTAGTCGGCTGCGGAGGATGGTCACGGCGTAAAACCCTTTATGGCGGCAATCATACAAAAGGCCGAGATGATGACCTTGCTGACCCCGCAATCGACGCCGCTAAAATCAGAGCCATGTATACGCACCCGGATCATGTCAGACGCGGCGTCGGGCGGATTCTTATAAAGCTCGGCGAAGAAGCTGCCAAAGCTGAAGGATTTAAGACAATGGAGCTTGGGGCGACAGCCTCTGGGATATTACTTTACGAAAAATGCGGATATAACGTCATCAAAAACTTGGCTGTGCCTGATGAAGACGGGGTCATTGTGCCTATAATCCTTATGCGAAAGTCGTTGACCTAGATTATTGGTCGCCCAGATGGCTCTGCAAAGCGGGCCTAATTTGCTCTAAAGGATAACCCGCTTTGGCCATGGCGGTCATAACACCGTCAACACCGAGATCTTTCACATGTGAGAATGCCCAAAGCGCGGCCGACCGGGTCCCGCTTGCGCAAAATGCGACAACAGGCCGAGGCATCTCTGAAAAGGCCGTCGCTGATGCCTCTAAAATCCCGGGCGTAATCGCGCCCGACATCGGAATATAATGGTAGTCTACCCCTAACTTACTAGCGAGGGCTTCAAGGTCTTCCGATCTCGGTTGGAGCGGGGCTTCCATATCTGGCCGGTTATTTAAAAAGGTCATCACGCCCTGCTCTGCCAAGGCCTGCATCTGCGCGGGTAAAAGTTGCCCCGTTACAAATACATCTCCGGGCAATTCTCTCACTTATTTAACTACCAAATCCTTGGCTTTGGCCACGATAGCCTCTGTAGTTATACCAAAGTGCTTGAAGAGCGCTGCGCCCGGCGCCGAAGCGCCGAAGCTATTCATACCGATAAATCCTCCTTGACGCCCAATTAAAGCGTCCCATCCTTGGCGAATGCCTGCTTCGATGGCGATTTTAGGGAGGTCTTTGCCTGTGACCGAACGAACATATTTTTCACCTTGGGCCATAAATAGTTCCATACACGGTATCGAGACAACTCTGGCCGAAATGCCCTGATCTGATAGGGCCTCATGCGCCTCCATAGCCAAATGGACTTCTGAGCCGCTGGCCATAAGCACAATATCATCAGCGCCTTGCCCAGCCTTGAGGACATAGCCTCCGCGCGCGCACATATTTTTATCAGCAGCACTGCGCACCATAGGTAAACCCTGACGTGTTAAGGCATGGAGTGAGGGGCCTGAGGTGCGCTCCACAGATAGCTCCCAGCATTCCGCGGTTTCAATGGCGTCTGCGGGACGGAAGACAAATAAATTTGGGATCGCTCTTAATGAGGCGACATGTTCGACAGGTTGATGGGTGGGTCCATCTTCACCCACACCAATTGAGTCATGAGTCATCACATAAATAACGCGCTGCTCCATCAAGGCCGATAAACGAATAGATGGGCGGCAATAGTCGGCAAAAACAAGGAAGGTTCCTGAATAAGGAATAATGCCCCCATGTAAGGCCATGCCGTTCATAGCGGCCGCCATACCATGTTCGCGAATACCGTAATTAATATAACGTCCGCCGTAATTATCCGCTTGAATTTCAGAAGATGTTGCAGGCGTGCGGGTCTTATTAGAGCCTTCAAGGTCGGCTGAACCCGAAATCATGTCCGTAAGGCTCTGCGTTAAAACTTTTAGAGCATTGCCAGATGACACACGCGTCGCTTCTTTAGGCGCAGCTTTTATTAGGCTTTCCTTGTAGCTCTGCATGGCGTCTTTCCAGCCTAGGTTTAGCTCACCTTTCACAGAACGAGTAAAGTCGTTTTTGTGTTTGGAGCCTTCTAATCTGGCTTTCCAAGCCTTCTGCGCAGCGCGGCCTTTTCGGCCCGGGCGTTTCCACAATTTATAAATATCTTCAGGAATTTCAAAAGCTTCATGAAGCCAACTTAAAGCTATGCGCGTTGCTGCAATTTCCTCATCTCCTAAAGGAGCGCCGTGGACCTTCGAGGTTCCGCTTTTGTTAGGAGCCCCTTTTCCGATGACCGTTTTACAAGCAATTAAAGTCGGTTTTTCGGATTTGCGTGCCCGACGAAGCGCATTGCCCACTTTGCGCGCATCATGACCATCTACGCTTATAACGTTCCAGCCTACAGCTTTAAAACGCGCGATCTGATCTGTACTGTCTGAAATATCAACACTACCATCGATTGTAATATTGTTATCATCCCACATAACAATTAATTTGTTGAGTTTCAGATGCCCCGCAAGAGAAATGGCTTCTTGCGAGAGCCCTTCCATCAGACAGCCATCCCCGGCAATCACATAGGTATAATGGTCTACAAGATCATCGCCATAACGGGCATTCATATGCCGCTCGGCTAAGGCAAACCCAACAGCATTGGCGATGCCCTGGCCAAGAGGCCCTGTCGTTGTTTCTACGCCCGGGACATGGCCATATTCAGGATGACCCGCCGTAATAGAGCCAAGCTGACGAAAGTTCTTAATCTGTTCAATGGTCATATCCTTATAACCTGTCAGGTGAAGCAGCGAGTAGATCAACATGGACCCATGACCCGCTGATAGTATGAACCTGTCTCTATCTGGCCAATTTGGATCTGTTGGATTGAATTTTAGAAACTTTGAAAATAAGACCGTTGCTGCGTCCGCCATCCCCATTGGCATGCCAGGATGGCCAGAATTAGCTGCTTGGACCGCGTCCATGGAAAGCGCGGTAATGGCATTACTCATAGACTTATGTTCGCGCTCAGATTTTGACAATTCACCCATAAATCCACCTAGACCCGCCGTTTTACGGCCCGATTCGTTTGTATGTGAATGCCACGACATGACCATCAAATCCAGAGCATGAATGACGCATTATGTGGATGAGCACTTAATTGAGCTATTACTTATTAAAGTAAAAAGAAGTCCTAGTCATAGCTTTATAAATAAGAGCTAAATTCATGTCGTATTCGGTAAAAAACATCATAGACAGGGCAAAAGCCTTTCCTTATAACGCCGCTTCATTCGCGGTACTTTTACCGTTAATGCGCCCGAATAGCTCAGTTGGTAGAGCAACGGATTGAAAATCCGTGTGTCCCTGGTTCAAATCCAGGTTCGGGCACCATTTCTTATTCTGAACTTCACCTGCTTTGGTTAATGATTTCAATAGTTTAGAAGATTTTTGGAATACATTCAATGTTATTCCAATCTCTTTCCTGTCTGACGTCAGCGCCTATTGGACTTAGTTAAGTCTGGGCCTAGTGAGGGTTTTGGTTCATCTTCAACTCATGGAGTGAAGAATGAGACAAAGTAAACAAACATCCGACGAGCGGATTGTCAAAGACATCAAACGTAAAACCCGCAAGCAATATAGTGCTGAGGAGAAGATTCGTATTGTTTTGGATGGTCTTCGCGGCGAAGAAAGCATTGCCGAGCTCTGCCGCCAAGAAGGTATAGCGCAAGGCCTATATTATAAATGGTCAAAGGATTTTCTTGAGGCAGGCAAGAAGCGCTTAGCGGGGGATATTGTCCGCCAAGCCAACACATCAGAAGTTAAAAACTTAAGGCAGCAAACACGAGACCTCAAAGAGGTTGTAGCTGAACAGACTTTAGAGCTGCGCCTTCTCAAAAAAAGCATGATCGGAAATGGGGGCGACGACGCATGAGATATCCTGCTTCTGAAAAATTAGAGATCATTCGCTTGGTAGAACGATCATCGCGTCCTGCTAAATGGACACTCGACAAATTAGACATTCCAAAATCAACGTTCTATCGCTGGTATGATAGGTATCTGGAAGGCGGTGCTGATGCACTGGCTGACCGTGCGCCGATGCCTCGCGTTGTGTGGAACCGTATTCCAGATACAATACGACATGAGCTTTTGAATATGGCATTGGAACATTCGGAACTATCGCCGCGTGAGCTAGCTGTACGCTTTACGGATACTCAAGGCTATTTTGTATCTGAAAGCTCGGTCTACCGCCTTTTGAAGAGCCACGATCTGAAAACAAGCCCAGCCTTTATCGTCATGAAAGCTGCTAGCGAGTTTAAAGACAAAACAATAGCTATCAATCAAATGTGGCAAACTGACTTTACCTACTTCAAAATTGTCGGATGGGGTTGGATGTATCTGTCGACGGTCTTGGATGACTTCTCACGCTATATCATCAGCTGGAAGCTGTGCACGACCATGAAAACGTCTGATGTTACCGATACGCTCAACATGGCGCTTGTAGCCTCAGGCTGCGATCAAGCTAATGTCGTGCATAAACCAAGACTGCTGTCAGACAATGGCGCGAGCTACATATCCGGTGAGCTTGCTGATTATATCAAGGACAACCGCATGAGCCATGTCCGCGGTGCTCCATATCATCCGCAAACACAGGGCAAATTGAGAGATGGCACCAGACGTTAAAGAACCGCATCTTGCTTGAGAACTACTTTCTCCCAGGAGACCTAGAGCGCCAAATCGAAAGCTTCGTGGAGCATTACAATCACGAGCGTTACCACGAGAGCCTCAACAACGTCACGCCAGCCGATGTCT
>CAYXEB010000015.1:0-24502 GCA_964463835.1 uncultured Hellea sp. | reverse complement strand
AACCACCGTAACAGGTGGTTTTTTTATGGCTGTTATTATTTAATCTGCCTATATTCGAATTGTGAACATCAATAGTGACATAAAACCCGTTATGCCTGTTAAGGGACAGAGCTATCTACGCCAATTTGAGTTGGTTGACCTTGTGCGGGCTTATGACCCCTCGGTTGATGAAACGCTTTTGAATAAGGCCTATATTTTCTCAATTAAGGCACATGGGGAACAGATGCGTCATTCAGGCGATCCCTATTACGCTCATCCCATTGAGGTCGCCGGAATTTTGGCGGGACTTCATCTGGATGTCGCCAGTATTTGCACGGCGCTTTTACATGATGTTTTGGAAGATACAGACACGACCTATGATGAACTAGCGACAGAGTTCTCGCCTGAAATTGCGCAATTAGTCCAGGGCGTGACAAAGCTCGGAAATTTAGAGCTAACGCCCAATGCGACGCGCGAGACAGCTCAAGCTGAAAATTTTCAGAAATTCGTTCTCGCCATGAGTAAAGACGTGCGTGTGCTTTTGGTAAAGATGTGTGACCGTTTGCATAATATGCGGACCTTACATTTTCACCCAAAAGCGGCGTCTCGTGAACGTATTGCGCGTGAAACCCTGGAGATTTATGCACCTTTGGCGCGGCGCGTGGGCGTAGACCAAATATGCTCCGAGCTTGAAGACTTGTCTTTTCAGCATTTAAATCCATCTGCTTTTGAAAGTGTCACCAAACGTCTTGATACTTGGCGAAAGGACCAGAAAGTTGGAATTTCGGATATGTCGATCGCGCTGCGCGATCTTATGGAAGAGGCGGGCGTTACCGCGCGCATTTATGGCCGTGAAAAACGCGCTTACGCGATTTGGCGTAAGTTACAGCGCCAAGGGATTTCATTTGATGATGTGGCCGATATCTATGCCTTTCGTCTCATCGTCGAAAATTTAGAGGATTGCTATCGCGTTTTAGGAATTTTGCACAAGAGTTACCGTTGCGTTCCAGGACGGTTTCGAGATTTTATCTCAGTCCCTAAACCCAATGGATATCGCTCGCTTCAAACGACGATTTTATCAGAGGATAACCGTCGCGTAGAGCTTCAGATTAGAACCGAGCGCATGGAAGATGTTGCCGAGCGCGGAATTGCTGCACATTGGGCGTATAAAGATAATAGCTATGCTTATGATCCTGAGATGGCTAAGGCGAGCGGGGGCGACCCTTTACGCCGTATTCGTCCGCTTGTGGAAATGATGGAGCAAAGCGGTGACGCCGATGAATTTTTAGAACATGCCAAGCTAGAAATGTTCACTGATCAGGTTTTCACTTTTACGCCGAAGGGCGACTTAATTGCTTTGCCGCGCGGGGCGACGCCTATTGATTTTGCTTATGCTGTTCACACCAAGGTTGGGGATACTTGCATTGGCGCGATTATTAATGGCCGCGAAGTTCCGCTTAGAACCCGCCTAGGAAATGGCGATGTGGTCAAAATTATTCGTGGCGGACAGCCTGAAGCGCAGCTTGGCTGGGAAAACATGGTCGTCACGGGTAAAGCGCGCTCGGCGCTGCGCCGGCTAACTCGTGAAGGCGAGCTTGATGAATTTCGGCGTATTGGGATGATGTTAGCAGATCATGCTTTTGCCCGCGAAGGCAAAGACTTTAGCGAGAGCGGTCTCACGGACGCGCTAAAGCGTCTAAGCTATGACGATGCTGGAGATCTCTATGAAGGGCTTGGACGTGGGGATTTATCTATTCGCAGATTTATGTCGGCGGTTTTTCCAGGCCGTGATGCCAACCAGGCGAAAGAGGAATATACCAAGCGGGAAATCATTGATGATCAATCCGCGCGTCTTTATGTGAAAGGCGAGGGACTGCGCAATGGTGTTTCAATGCATTTGAAAGACTGCTGTTCTCCGATTCCAGGTGACCGTATTGTTGGTTATCAATCCAGTGGCCACGGTATTGATATTCATACCATAGATTGTGAAACCTTGGCCAGTCTTGAGGAACATCAAGACCGCTGGCTAGATTTAGGGTGGCGGCGCGCGGCGGGACAAACCAATTCAACTGGACGCATTTCGGTGACAGTTGAACATATTCCCGGAGCCATAGCTGATGTTGCGAAAATTGTCGGCGAAGCTTTAGGCAATATAACAAATATAAAAACATTGGCGCGTAGCCGTAGTTTTTTCGATATGGTTATCGATGTTGAAGTCACAGATAATCGTCATATCGTACAAATCATTGCTGCATTGCGGGCAAGTGTCTATGTCGTCTCAGCGGATAGAGCGCGGGCCGAATCGTCGGGCGAGAATTGGGATAAAACATGAATACGGATGAAGTTTTAGAGGTCTTTCGCGAGGCCGGCGCGCTGCTGGAAGGACATTTCATCTTGTCTTCGGGGCGGCGAAGCTCTGTGTTTTTACAAAAGGCATTGATATTTAAAAATCCGGTTTTAACCTCAAAATTGTGTAAGGCTTTGGCTGAAAAAGTTAAAGCCACTCTGGATGTGCAGCCTGATATTATTGTCGCGCCTGCGATGGGCGGCGTCATTCCCGGGTATGAAACCGCGCGCCATATGGGTCTTGAATCCATCTTTGTAGAACGTGAAGACGGGGAGTTTACGCTACGCAGAGGCTTTACATTAAAACCCGGACAAAAAGTTCTAATGGTAGAAGATATCGTTACCACCGGATTATCTTCGCGCGAATGTATCGCCTCCATGAATAAAACGGGAGCCAGCGTCATTGCTGGGGCCTGTCTTTTTGACCGCTCCAACGGGACCGCTGATATTGGCGTGCCTTTAGTGAGCTTGGCCGCGCGTAAATTTCCCGATTATGCGCCTGATGATTTACCGCCAGCACTCGCACAAATTCCCGCGATTAAACCAGGAAGCCGGGGCTTGAAATAATGCCAAACCTGTTGCCGCGTTTAGGGGTCAATATTGATCATATTGCGACGATACGTAATGCTCGCGGCGGAGACCACCCTGATCCTGTTGCCGGGGCGTGGGCAGCTATTCAATCTGGCGCGGATGGAATTACCGCGCATTTAAGAGAAGATCGCCGCCACATTCGAGATGATGATATGGCGCGGCTTCAGGCGCTATGTGATAATGAAAACATCCCACTCAATATGGAAATGGCGGCCACCGAGGAGATGCTCGATATCGCGCTAAACTTAAAGCCAAAGGCGGTCTGCTTAGTTCCAGAACGGCGCGAAGAGCGCACAACCGAGGGCGGGCTTGATGTTGCTGGTCAACATAACCGCCTTGTGCCCATTATAAGCGCATTAAATGAGGCGGGTTCCCGGGTCTCCTTATTTATCGAGGCGGTGAGCCACCAGATTGAAGCCGCAGCGCGCACCGATGCGAAAGTGGTCGAGTTTCATACCGGGGCTTATGCTCATGCTTTGGACAAAGACGATCAACAACAGGCAGCAGATATTCTCACGGCGTTAAAAGCGGGGGCGAAACAAGCGAAAGCTCTGGGGTTAGAGGTGCATTTTGGTCATGGACTTACATTTGATAACGTGACGCCAATTGCCGCTATACCTGAGGCGATGGAACTCAATATAGGTCATTTTATAATTGGCGAAGCTGTCTTTATGGGGTTAGAAGACGCGATAAAACAAATGCGGACGATTATGTCCGAGGCAAGAGCGGCATGATTTTAGGTATTGGTACTGATATTTGCGATATTAAGCGCATTGAAGATTTGCTGGAGAAGTTCGGCCAACGTTTTAAGGATAAAACCTTCACCCAGCATGAGCAAAATTATTGTGATCCGAAATCTAACCCCGCTAGCTCCTATGCTAAACGGTTTGCTGCAAAAGAGGCTGTTGCTAAGGCGCTTGCGACGACGTCATCTGGCGCTTTATCTTGGACGGATGTTGAGGTTAAAAATGATCCTTCAGGTCGGCCTCGCGTGACTTTACATGGCGGGGCGCTTCAACGGCTTAACGCAAAAACGCCCGGGGGTCATGCCGCTCACGTATTTCTAAGTCTTTCAGATGATCATCCATATGCGACAGCTTATGCGATTATTGAAGCGCGCAGAAAGTAATTTATGAAATGGCTTAAAAGAAAGACTAAGGCTGACACTAAGTCCAAAGACTTAGTCGACGAAGTGGTCCTGACTGAAAAGACTGACAAAGATAGCTCGGACAAAGACGTGGCATCTGAGAACCCTTTTTTCGAAACACTATCAACACTTCTATGGGCTTTAGGCATTGCTTTTGTCTTGCGCACATTTTTGTTCCAGCCCTTCCATATTCCTTCGGGGTCTATGCTACCTGGGCTGATGAAGGGCGACTATATTATCACAACCAAATACTCTCTTGGTTATGGCCGACATGCCGCCACCCCATTGCCTTTTCCGGTGAAAAAGGGACGCCTCTTTGAACGCGAACCTGCGCGCGGAGACGTTATTGTCTTTCGGCCAGAAGGTCATACGAAAAACTTTATCAAACGTTTAGTGGGTCAGCCTGGCGATCAAATTCAAATGAAAGAGGGCCGCCTATATATAAATGGAAAGCCCATTCAAGTTCAAAAAGTCGGTCAAGAGTCATATAATGATCCTTCTGGCCGCAAGGTCTTAGCGGAAGCTTGGTCAGAAGCTTTTGGTGATAAAGAGTCTCATATTATCTATGATACGCAAAAAAATGGACCCGCAGATAATACGAATACCTACACAGTCCCAGCGGGGCATTATTTTATGATGGGGGATAATAGAGACCGCTCAGGTGATAGCCGGATGTCAATCTCAAATGGCGGAGCCGGATATATCCCGACTGAAAATTTGATGGGGAAAGCGGAATTCATTCTCTTATCCGTTAATGAAGACTTTGCGTTATTTAAACCTTGGACCTGGGCAAATATGCGCGGCTCTCGCTTTTTTAAAGCCATCAAATGAGTGTGAAATTTCGTCGGTTAAATGGTTTGGAAGAACGCATTGGGTATGCGTTCAGGGATAAAGCCTTAGCCTTGCAAGCTTTAACCCATAGTTCCTATGGGGATGGGCGCAAGGAGGTTGACGATAATGAACGCCTCGAATTTTTAGGTGATCGTGTCCTGGGATTATTGACGGCCGAAAAGCTCTTCCAACTTAACCCAGAAGGGGAAGGCGCGATGGCGCGGCGTCTTAACGCCCTTGTGCGCAAAGAAACCTGCGCCCGTGTTGCGCGAAGACTAGGGGTTGGAGATGCGCTTGAGATTTCTGCAAGTGAGGAAAAACAAGGCGGGCGCGAAAAAACCTCAATTTTAGGAGATGCCTGCGAGGCGTTATTGGCCGCGATTTATCTGGACGGTGGATTTAGCGCGGCGAAAGACTTTTTCGACATTCATTGGGCGGAAGAAATCACCTTAGTCACCGCCAGTTCAATGAAAGACCCGAAAACGGCCTTGCAAGAAAAAGCCGCCAGTAAAGGCGGGGAACAACCCATCTATACTGTGGTCGAGCGCTCAGGCCCTGACCACCGTCCTCTTTTTGTGGTTGAGGTCATCGTTGATAAGATTGGAAAAGCGAAAGGTTCAGGGAAATCTAAAAAAGACGCTGAACGTTATGCCGCCCTGCACTTACTAGAGAATTGGCCATCATGAAAAATCGCGCGGGCTTTGCCGCCATTATAGGAGCTCCAAATGCCGGGAAATCAACCCTGACTAACGCCTTGGTCGGAGAAAAGGTTTCCATCGTCACCCATAAAGTTCAAACAACACGTTTCCAAGTCAGGGGAATTGCAATGCTAGACATGGAAGATGGAGGCGAAGCGCAAATCGTACTGGTCGATACGCCAGGTATTTTTGCGCCAAATGAAAAGGACCGTTTGGCAAAGTCTATGGTGCATGCCGCCTGGACAGGCGTCGGCGATGCTGACGCAACAATTCATGTTGTCGATGCGCCGGCCCGTCACCGATATAAACACGGTGAGGGGAGCGCACAAGACCGCCTCTCTGTCGAAGATACGCAGCGGGTTATTGAGGGTTTGAAATTACGCGAGCAAAAAAAAGTTTTCCTCGCGCTGAATAAAATTGATGAAATTCCCCACGATGTTTTGCTTCAGCAAATTGCTGAATTTAGTGAATTTGGAGTCTATGCTGAAATTTTCATGATCTCAGCGCTTAACCTTGATGGTGTGGGCACGCTTTCGCAAACTTTGGCTGGGGCCATGCCGCAAGGCCCCTTTTTATACCCAGCCGATCAAGCAGCAGATATTCCGTCACGTTTGATGGCGGCCGAAATTACCCGTGAAAAATTGTTTCTACGCCTTCATGATGAATTGCCATATGCGTCGACCGTTGAGACCGAAAAATGGACGCGTCAGAAAAATGGCGACATACGCATTGATCAAATCATCTATGTTAAACGCGATAGCCAAAAACCAATTGTCCTAGGTAAAGGGGGTAAGACAATCCGAGATATTGGCGCCTCTGCGCGCCGGGACATGCAGGACTGGCTTGGGCGCAAAGTTCATTTGTTTCTTTTCGTAAAGGTGCGCGACAATTGGCAAAATGACAAAGCCCGCTACGCGGAAAGTGGTTTGGAATTTGATGTGTAATTTTCAGATGATATTTTAAAAATCTATGGATTGGGACTCACAAGGCTATATTCTCTCAGTCAAGAAACACGGCGAAACTTCGGCGATTATTGATGTCTTTACGCCTGAAAAAGGGCGCCACTTAGGTCTTGTCCGCGGCGGGGTGAGCCGTCGTTCACGCCCTGTGCTCCAGCCTGGCAATAAGGTAAAAGTGTTATGGCGCGGGCGTCTCTCCGAACATTTAGGGACTTATACGGTAGAGCCTATATCAGCGAGAGCTGCGGAGCTCATGGATGATCGGCTCTCGCTCTCGGGCTTAAACGCGATATGCGCTGTGGCGCGGGCCTGTCTACCAGAGCGCGAAGCTCATATCGATGTTTATAACGCCTTTGAAGTTTTGTTAGATAATTTGCATGATCCTGATATTTGGCCCGCGCTTTACGTAAAATGGGAGGCGGGCCTCTTAACAGCGATGGGATATGGGCTGGACTTAAAAAGCTGCGCGGCAACAGGGGTAAATGATAATCTTACCCATGTGTCTCCGCGCTCTGGCCGCGCGGTATCGGCAAGTGCGGCGGAGCCCTATAAAGATAAGCTACTTGTCCTACCTAGTTTTTTACTGGGTCTTCCTTATACCACAGCTCAAGATGTGGCGCATGGTCTCGAACTTACAGGATATTTTCTTGAGACCCGCGTCCAGTGGGGCGTTAATAAAACGCTGCCTGATGCACGGGCGCGCATGATTGAAAGATTGACGTCTAATTACAGAGATTAACTGGCCCATTTTTTGCTTATTTTAACCTCTATAAATTAGAGTTCTTAGGATTAGGTATGTTAAAAGCTGTAAAAATAAGAGACGGGCACGATAACTTTTTTACCCCCTTGCGATTATTATTCGCCTTGTTGGTTGTTGTTGGGCATGCCTATGTCGTGGTTCTTGGCGATTCTATGGCCGAGCCGCATGTATTCTTTAAATACACTTTTAGCTACTTAGCAGTGAATTTATTTTTTATTGCATCTGGATTTTTGGTAACAAAATCAATGATTTACCGCGGAAATATCGCCGAATTTGGCGCCGCGCGCTTCTTGAGAATTTATCCAGGGCTTTTTGTACACGTCCTGTTTGTTATGTTTATCATTGGTCCTTTGGCGACATCTCTGCCGTGGCTGGAATATTTCACGCATATTGATACATTAAAACAGCCTTTCGTCGTTTTGAGTTTTATTAGCTCCCAAATGTGGCTGCCCGGAATCTTTGAAAGTAACGCGGAACATATGGGATCTGCCCCATTATGGACCCTAAGATATGAAATTTTGGCTTATATCGGTACAGCCATAATCTTTTCGCTTGGTTTGATGAAAAAGAAATGGATGGTTTTGGCGCAGTTTGTCTTACCGGCCATAGCTTGGATTGTCTTAAACGGAACGGGATTTGCTGAGAAACTTCCCGCAACCCTACAAGCCTTGATGCGTTTTGGAATTGCCTATGGTTTAGGCGCGACAATCTACGCCTATCGTGATCGGTTGTCATTTCACACTTTGGGTATTCCGGTGATGGTTCTCTTGGCGGCTCTGACATCAAAACTAGAAGTGTTCGAAATTACAATGAACCTAATGCTCGCCTATATGGTTATGTGGGCGGCTTACGTGAAAGTGCCAAAGCTTGAATTTTTGAAAAAGCTTAGCGACGTATCATATGGTGTTTATATTTACCACTGGGCTTTATTACAGCTTATGTTCATGTGGTTTCCAAGCCTATCGGTTGTAGGCTTACTCTTGATCGTTATGCCGATGTCATACTGGCTTGCAACTCTGTCATGGCACTACATCGAAAAGCCGATGTTGGCGAAGAAGAAGAGTTTTGCGAAGGTCCTGCAGCGCGGCCGTCAGGTTCATAATTATGATCCCAAAGCTGTCCTGCTGGATTAATTCAAGGAACTAGAAGTGGAGTGTTTGATCATAAGCATCAAGCACCGCTTCATGCATCATTTCCGATAAGGTTGGATGCGGGAATACAGTTTCCATGAGCTCATGCTCCGTAGTTTCGAGTTTCTGAGCAATCGTGTAACCTTGAATAAGTTCAGTAACTTCAGCGCCAATCATATGGGCGCCAAGTAGCTCACCCGTTTTGGCATCAAAAACTGTTTTAATAAGACCTTCTGGTTCGCCTAGCGCTATGGCTTTTCCGTTGCCGACAAAGGGGAAGCGTCCGACTTTAATATCGCGGCCTGCCTCTTTGGCTTGAGCCTCAGTATAGCCGACGCTGGCGACTTGCGGGTGACAATAGGTACATCCGGGGATGGCATTGGCGTTTAGCGGATGCGGGTTTTTGCCCGCTATCTTCTCAATACAAATAATACCTTCATGAGAGGCCTTATGGGCGAGCCATGGGGGGGTGGTGACATCACCAATCGCGTAGAGACCTTTGACGCCAGTAAAGCTATACTCGTCAACGGTGATGTGGCTGCGGTCAATTTTAACGCCAATTTCCTCCAGACCCATATCCTCAACATTACCGACAATGCCAACCGCGAGGATGACGCGGTCAAACTCAGCTGTTTCCGATTTCCCGCCTGCGGTCAGCGTCGCGGTAACGCCCTTGGCGCTTGGTTTAACGCTGGCCTGCGTTTCAGTTTTGATGGTCATGCCGCGCTTTTCAAAAGCTTTACGCGCCATTTTAGAAATTTCTGCATCTTCGGCAGGTAGGATACGATCTACCATTTCGACAACGGTTACATCCGCCCCAAAGGCGTCATAGAAACTGGCAAATTCCATACCAATAGCGCCAGACCCAATCACTAATAGCTTTTTGGGCATGGCGTCAGGTACCATGGCTTCTTTGGCGGTCCAGATGAATTTACCATCGGGCGCGAGGCCAGCTTGAGGAATGGTGCGGGCTCTCGCCCCAGTTGCGAGAATGACATGTTTGGCCGTGTAATTTTGACCACCGACGACAACAATGGGAGCTTCGCTGCCGCTTTTAAGAGTAGCGTGTCCTTCAATAACAGTGACCTTATTTTTTTTCATAAGGTGCTTAATGCCGCCCGAGAGTTGTCCCGCGATTTTGCGTGAGCGGGCTACAATGGCTTTAAGATCAAATTGCGGAGAGGCCGATAGACCATAGTCGGCGGCATGTTGCATATTGTGAAAAACTTCTGCTGAGCGCAAAAGGGCTTTGGTGGGGATACAGCCCCAATTTAAACAAACGCCGCCCAAATCTTCTTTCTCGACAATCGCTGTTTTAAAGCCCAGCTGCGAAGCGCGAATGGCGGTGACATAGCCGCCAGGACCCGAACCAACGATGATAACGTCAAAGGAAGTTTCGGGCATGTGGTCACCTATAGCGTGCGATTAAGATCAGCATTTCTATACAGGTTTCAGACCGATATTGAACTATAAATCGGGGATAAACCCCGTAATTATTCGATGTTTGACGGCTCTAGAATCTCGGGCGCGATGAGGGCTTCAATCACTTGTAAGCGCATTACGTCACGTAAGGCTTCGACTTCTATATCCTCCAAGATGGCAAACGCTTTTTCAGCTTGTCCGTTTTCCGCGAAGGATACAGCCATACGGTTACGAGCCGTATCTCGTAGTTCGACTTGTTCAATCTTAGCCATGGCAAGGTTAGCCGTTTGCGTATCGCCATTGTCTAGCGCGTAAGAGACGAGGTCGAGATAAGCGCGGTCGCGCAATTCAGACATATTGATCTTCTCGGCTTGCGCCATGATGAGCTGTGCTGTTTTGGAAATATCGCTATTAGGGCTGATTTCACTTACATTTATATCAATGTCTTTGGTATCGACCTCTTGGCTATCCATTATATGTTTACGGATTTTGATTTTGGTGCCGTCGCCCATTTTAATAACCTCGGGGATGGCATCCAGATCAACATTGTCATCCGTCATAACCTTGATTCGGATTTGCTTTGATCCTTTATCGGGGTTTGTCGGCATATCCATCTGATCTCTTTCGACGATTGTTATGGTCCTGCCGTCGTCCAAATCAATGGTTTTGGTTTCCATCTTTATATTGCCGTCTTCCGCGATTTTTTCCTCAAGATTATGAGTCATTTTATCTTTATGGGCTTTTCTTATATTATCATGGTTTTTCATAACGTCGTGAAGGTTTACCGACTCTTTCTCCATTCCCTCTTCCTTGACCCATATGTTTTCCATTTGCTTGACAGGCGCTTCAGCGGTTTTGGCGCCGTCCTTCGCAGTACGTTCTTTGGGCATTAACAAGGCGTCAATTCTGGCACTTACCGTCTCTTCAAGTGAAGATTCGCCGGTTTCGGCGATGGCAGGCTTGGCGGTAGGGGTAGCTTTAGTCTCCATGACGTCTTTAGGGGCGTCAGTATTTTTGTGACCGCCGGGCTTTAAATAATGATCAATCCATTTTTTACCGGGCTTTTTCGGCGTTGGAGTCGCCGGGGCGGGAGGGGTTTGATGCGGAGTCTTTATAACCTCTTCTTTAAAATTTTCTTCTGAGGCCTCTTTTTTAACGTCTGTTTTAATTTCTGTACTGACTGTGTTTTCAGCCATCATCTCAGTCGCCATTTCTGGGGCTTCCGATAGCTCTTCCACATTATCAGCCATATCCTTATCAGACATATTTTCGGTGTTTAAAACTGTAACTGCTGCGTTCTTAGGGGCGATTAGAGCCTGTGTGTCAGTTTTAAGGCTAGGAATATCGGATGAGCTTTCCGTTGTTGCTGCGGCGTGTTTTTCTGACATGTTTTCGTCAGATGAAGCTTCGCGCGCCTCAGTTTTAGCCTTTTTGGTGTGAGGGTGTCGTGTATTGGCCTCAGCATGAAGCGTCGTATCTGCGTCAGATTTTTCAGCTTTTTTAATTGGGGTTTTAATCGGCGCAGCTTTTGATGCCTCGGATATTACGCTGGCGTTGCCTTCTAAATCCGTTCCGTAATAGACGACACCTCCAGCTAGAAGGGTCAAAACAGTGCCGGCTACTAATGATTTTACGAGCATGTCCCAGCCCTCCAAAAATACTTAACAGATAGTTAACTATAGATTGTGGCTATAAATGGGCAAGATTTCTCTCCCTAAAAGCGAGAAGTTTTTACAGTTGCCTTTTAACGGCAGAAGCCAGCGCTCAATCCTTGGTCAAAACCGGCATAAGACGAGCGACTCACGGTATGGTCGAAAGAACTTTATAGGTTCCGCGGTAACAATTTTAAGGTCCCTAAAGCATCATTGTAATCGGGTTTTCGACATAGCGCTGGAAGTGCTGGAGCCATTTTGCGCCCATAGCGCCGTCTACAACGCGGTGATCACAGGTCAGCGTTACGCTCATGACAGTGGCAACCGCGATGGCGCCGTCTTTAACAACGGGGCGAGGGCCGCCCGCGCCAACAGATAAGATCATGCCGTGTGGCTCATTTATGATTGAACCGAAAGATTTAATGCCCATCATGCCAAGGTTTGAGATGCTAAATGTTCCGCCCTGATATTCTTGCGGCTTTAATTTGCGTTCACGGGCGCGGCCTGCGAGGTCTTTCATTTCTGACGAAATTGTGGAGAGGCCTTTGTTCTCGGCTTCTCGTACAATCGGCGTGATCAGGCCGCCGTCAATGGCAACAGCTACCGCTACATCGGCGTGCTTATGCATGGCAATGCCGTCGGGCGTATAGCTCGCATTGGCTTCAGGCACATGTTTGAGGGCCAGGGCGCAGGCGCGGATAAGCATATCATTGACGCTGATTTTAACGCCTTCGGGCGCTTGGCCGTTTAGCTCTTTGCGCATTTTAAGTAGCCCATCAATTTCGCAATCAATCGCTAGCGGGAAGTCAGGCACATTAATATGCGAATCCGTCAGGCGTTTGGCGACAACTTTCTGGATTCCGTTAAGTGGTATAAGATCATAGGAGCCCGCCTGAACGCCCATCTTCGTAAGGTAATCCGCGCCGCCGCCGAGCGGCATACCGACTTCGGTTGAGCCGGCTTGAGGCGCCGCCGCGGAGGCCTGCGAGGCTGTTGGCGCAGTGCCGACAGATTTCGCCGCTTCAATGTCAGCTTTGATAATGCGGCCATTGGGACCGGAGCCTGATATGGAGCCAAGGTCTAGCCCCGCTTCAACGGCGAGGCGCTTGGCCAACGGTGAAGCCTTAATACGGTTTCCTGTTGGCGCGGTGGCGGGGGCTGGTTTTGGAGCCTCTGTCTTTGGAGCTGGGGCAGGAGCTGCGGCTTTGGGGGCTGGTGCAGGGTTTGCTTTAGGCGCAGGCGCAGCAGCGCCGCCGGCCACATATCCGTCTAGCGCGCTCGCATCCTCATCGTCTTCGAGTAATATCGCGATAGGGGCGTTGACTTTAACGCCTTCGGAGCCTTCGGCGACAAGGATTTTAGCCATCTTGCCTTCTTCAACGGCTTCAACTTCCATTGTCGCTTTATCGGTTTCAATTTCGGCCATAATATCGCCAGAGCGAACAACATCGCCCTCTTTAATGAGCCATTTAGACAAAGTGCCTTCTTCCATTGTGGGAGAGAGGGCAGGCATGAGGATTTCAATGGGCATGATTAATCCTTGTAACAGACGCGTTTTGCAGCGGCGACAACATCTTCAGTCCCTGGTAAGCTGAGCGCTTCGAGGTTTGCCGCATATGGGAGCGGCACATCTACTTGGAAGACGCGTTCTGGTGGAGCGTCGAGATAATCAAATGCCTGGGCGACAACACGGGAAGCGATCTCGGCGCCGATACCGCTTTGGCCCCAGCCTTCTTCGGCGCAGACAATGCGGTTTGTTTTCTTTACAGATTCAATTACCGTATCGCTATCGAGCGGGCGGATTGTGCGCAGATCAATGATTTCGGCGTCAATGCTTTGGCTTGCAAGAATTTCAGCGGCTTCGAGACAACGTCCCACCATACGGCTGTGAGAGATAATTGTGACATCAGAGCCTTCGCGGCGGATTTTGGCTTTGCCAATTGGGATTATAAAGTCATCCATATCAGGGACTTCGAATGACTCGCCATACATGAGTTCATGCTCTAAAAAGACAACAGGGTTCGGGTCACGGATAGCGGCTTTGAGCAAGCCTTTCGCATCAGCCGCATCATATGGCGCGACGACTTTTAGGCCAGGTACATTGGCATACCAGCTCGCGTAATCATGGCTATGCTGCGCGCCGACGCGGGAGGCCGCGCCGTTCGGACCGCGAAAGACAATTGGACAGCGCATCTGACCGCCCGACATATAAAGCGTTTTGGCCGCAGAGTTGATGATGTGGTCAATCGCTTGCATCGCGAAGTTCCATGTCATGAACTCAACAACAGGACGAAGACCGCCCATCGCCGCGCCGACACCGATTCCGGCGAAGCCATATTCTGTAATCGGCGTATCAATCACGCGCTTGTCGCCAAATTCTTGGAGGAGCTCGCGGGTGACTTTATAGGCGCCTTGATATTCTGCAACCTCCTCGCCCATGACGAAAACACTCTCGTCGCGGCGCATTTCTTCGGCCATGGCGTCGCGTAGAGCGTCACGTACTGTTGTATCGATCATCTTGATGTTGGTCGGAATGGAAGGATCGTTCGGTACGGCTTTGGCCGCAGGCGCAGCGCTCGGAGCCGGCGCCGCAGCGGGAGTTGGTTCTGGCGCAACAGGCGCGGCGGCAGGGGCTGCAGCTGGCGCGCCTAAATCGCTGGCGCTTTCGCCGTCTTCTAAGAGTTGCAGAATAACGGTGCCGACTTTGACGTTTTCACTACCTTCGGCGACAATGATTTTGCCAACGACGCCTTCGTCGATACTCTCGACTTCCATCGTGGCTTTATCTGTTTCAATCTCGGCAAGTATGTCTCCAGAGGTGACTTTGTCACCTTCTTTGACGAGCCATTTAGAGAGTGTACCTTCTTCCATTGTTGGAGAAAGTGCGGGCATTTGAATATCGATAGCCATTAGGCACAGTCCTTTTTCGGAAAATTCGTCTTAACGGGCAGGCCGTCTTTGGAAAATGGGGTTTGAAAGTCGAAAGCTTCTGGCGAAGGGCCATTTGCGCGTATAGCGTCTAGTTTTATTTTAGCTTCATCCATTGACGGAATGTGGCCGTCCTCGATCCACCACAACACCATGTGATTTCGCGTCATAGGAGTGAACCAATCATCTTTGCCTTGCATGACTTTGGCGTGGGCTGTCTTATAAATAAAATGAAATAGGCTTTCGATGTCTGTCCAGATGGACATATTGACGAGAGTGTATTCATTCTGCCCTTCCATGCGAAGCGATAATGCGCCATCGGTCTCGTCATCATCGGTGAGGCGCCAGATAAAACCAGGCGAGCGGTCGGCCATAGCGTTGATAATATCCACGCGTCCCGTAAAGCCGTCCATACGGGAGTCATCGGTGCCAAATTTGGCTTCAGCGATATTAAGTTGCGCTAGCTGCACTAGGCTTCCAGAAGCACATCAGTATAAAGTTCGGATGGGTCCGGCTCTGGGGAGGTTTGCGCAAATTCAGCTGAATCGACGACAATGGCTTTAATCTCTTTATCAATCGCTTTTAGGCTATCTTCATCGGCCCATTTTTCATCCAGTAGGCGCGCTTTAGCCATATCGATAGGGTCGCGTTCGCTGCGTGTCTTCGTAACTTCATCGCGGGAGCGATATTTGGCGGGATCTGACATAGAATGGCCGCGATAGCGATAAGTTTTCATTTCTAAAATCATAGGCCCCTTACCGTCTCTTGCATGTGTGATGGCTTTTTTGGCCGCGTCGCGCACTTCTAAAACATTCATCCCGTCGACCTGTAGGCCTTTGATTTCAAAGCTTGATCCGCGTTTATAAAGCTCTGTTTCTGCGGATGAGCGATGCACGGCAGTGCCCATGGCATATTGATTGTTTTCAATAACAAAGACAACGGGTAGGTCCCAGAGCTTAGCCATGTTGAAGGCTTCATAGACCTGACCTTGATTAGATGCGCCGTCACCGAAAAAGGCGAGGCTGACATTGCCGTTGCCTTTATATTTATTGGCTAGCGCCAGACCCGCCCCGATGGGCACTTGCGCGCCGACAATACCGTGACCGCCGTAAAAATGCTTCTCCGTGCTAAACATGTGCATGGAACCGCCTTTACCGCGAGAATATCCGCCGCTGCGCCCCGTCAGTTCGGCCATAACGCCGCGAGACTCCATCCCGCATGCGAGCATATGACCATGATCGCGATAACCCGTAATCATCTGATCACCTTCGATCATACTCGCCCGGCAGCCAACGACGACGGCTTCTTGGCCGATATAAAGGTGACAAAACCCTGCAATTTCGCCCATGCCATAAAGTTGGCCCGCCTTTTCTTCGAAACGCCGGATGAGCAGCATATCTTTGTAGTATTTGAGAAGTTCGGCTTGGGTTGTTTTGAGCGGTATAGGTTTTTTTGCTTTAGTCGAGGATTTCTTCGCGGCCATAGTTACACTCACTCATGTAATTCACATATGATATTAAATAATCTATGCGGATAATTGAGCTATACGTAATCTGTGATTTAGGGAGTTTGGTCAAGCCAAATCGTCTTTTCCATCGTATCCGAAACAAATAACAATTCGCGGGCTTTTATATCTAATTTATCAAGGTCCAGCCCTTCCGCTTTAAGCGCATTGGCGTGGTCTTCGAGGGTCAGCCTTTTTTGGGTTAGGATGTCTAATTTGGCTTCGCTTTTGACGATGTCGTTTTCATAATCGACTAAACGCATCAGACCTTGTGATCCTGAAAAGGCGTGAAAAGCTAAATAGACATAAAGCGTGATTAAGGCAAAAAGCGGCCATTTACGTCGTATAGTCCAGATATAGCGCAGGCGGTCCATGCCGTCTTATTGACGTGTTTATAGTTAGCAATGCGTTAAGGATTAGGAAAATGTCGCTGCTTTTGCGACGCGGCTCACGCCGGCCTTACCCTCAGCTGTGGGGAAGATCATATAGACATGGGCTAGTCCAGCGGCCAGATCAATGACAGGGTCTTGCCCCGCGGCCCTAATTTTATCGGCGCTGGCCATGATGTCAGGGTGGAGCAAATCTTTATCACCTGTAAATATCCAGGTAGGCGGTAAGTTTGAGAGTTCGCCAAAAATCGGACTAATGAGCGGGTCGTCGAGACTTAAATCATCGCCTGCATGACGCTCAGCCGCCATATGAATTTTACTGCCGTCCAGCAATTGCTCTTCATCATGTTGGACCATATCGGGATGGACCATGCGCAGATCAATCCAAGGCGAGAGCAAAACCAACCTATCTGCGGGCGTATCGGATTTAGAAAGACCTTGCGCCAATATCATCGCCGCATTTCCCCCTGCGGAATCGCCCATAAGAACAATCTTCTCAGGGCTATGCTTTTTCACAGTTTTATCAAAATGGGCGCGAATCCATTCATGAGTCCCGCGGGCGTCAATATCAGGATATAGGGGGTAATCAGGAGCGACAAGACGCGCGCCTGATTGTTTTGCTATTTGTCCAATCATCGGAAAATAGAGAGATGAAAACCCCGCGACAAAGCCTCCGCCATGCACATAGTAGATTAAGGTATTATCTCCCGCATATGTCCAGACGGGCTGACCTTTAAAGTCAGAGTGGGTGACATTATAGGATTTGCGGTGGCGCTGGCTTGGCGCGGCTGTTTCGCCTTTGCCATTTTCAAATTGCTTGGCGAGAATTTTGCGTCCGCCAATAATTTTCAAAAGTGTTGTGAAAGCCCGATGTCTGAAACTGATCTTAATCTGGCTCATCGCGGGCTTTCGTAAATTTCTATCGTCCCTTAGGCAGAACTTCGCGGCCCGCATAATGGGCCATAGAGCCAAGCTGTTCTTCAATCCGAAGCAGCTGGTTATATTTTGCGAGCCGGTCAGAGCGGGCGAGAGAGCCTGTCTTAATCTGTCCGCAATTTGTCGCCACAGCCAAATCGGCAATAGTTGTATCAGCTGTTTCGCCTGAGCGGTGACTCATCACAGCGGTAAAGCCCGCGCGGTGGGCCATATCAACGGCGTCTAGGGTCTCAGATAAGGTTCCGATTTGATTGACCTTAACGAGAATTGAATTTGCGGCTTGCTTCTCAATACCTGTTTTTAAACGCTTAGGGTTAGTCACAAAGAGGTCGTCACCGACAAGTTGGCATGTCCCGCCAATTTTAGCCTGAAGCGCTACCCAGCCGTCCCAATCATCTTCGGACATACCATCTTCGATCGAAATAATCGGGTAGTTGGCCGCAAGGTCAGCGAGATAATCAACCATTTGATTAGAACTAAGCGACTTGCCTTCACCTTTAAGGTTATATTTTTTGCCATCATAAAATTCGGTCGCCGCAACGTCCATGGCGAGGAAAACATCAACGCCTGGCTTGTAGCCCGCGGCCTTAATGGCGCTCATGATATAATCTAGCGCGTGTTTAGAGCCGTCAAGGTTAGGCGCAAAGCCGCCTTCATCACCAACATTGGTGTTGTGACCATCCGCTTTGAGCTTGGCTTTAAGCGCGTGGAAGATTTCCGCGCCGCAGCGAAGGCCTTCTGAAAACGTCTCAGCGCCAACAGGCATTACCATAAATTCTTGGACATCAATTGGGTTATCGGCATGCTCACCGCCATTAATGATATTCATCATCGGAACAGGCAGAACGCGTGCGTTTGCGCCGCCGACATAGCGGTAGAGCGGTGTTTGCATCGAATCGGCGACGGCTTTGGCAAGGGCTAGAGAGACACCGAGCATCGCGTTTGCGCCAAGACGGCCTTTGTTTTCCGTGCCGTCAAGATCGATTAAAAGCTGGTCAATGCCGCGCTGATTCTCAGCCTCAAGACCATATAGGGCATCAGCAATTTCTGTATTGACGTTTACAACAGCTTGGCGAACGCCTTTACCGAGATAACGGGCCTTGTCACCATCACGCAGTTCTACTGCTTCATGGGCGCCAGTTGACGCGCCAGAAGGCACAGCTGCACGACCAAAGCCGCCATCTGAGAGGCTCACATCAACTTCTAGGGTTGGGTTTCCGCGGCTGTCTAGGATTTCCCTGGCGAAAATCTCTTCAATTTCTACCATTTGGGCTCTCCTTTAGGCGCTAGTTTAATCTTTTGGGGTCAGAACCTGACGACCACGATACATACCTGTCTTAAGGTCGATGTGGTGTTGACGGCGAAGTTCACCGCTATCTTTGTCTTCTACGTAATTAACAGCAGATAGACGGTCATGAGCGCGGCGCATGCCACGACGTGAATTCGAAATTTTACTCTTTGGGACAGCCATCGGGGCCTCCATTTAATAACAACAAAGCGGCCCAAAGCGAAAGGGCCGCTAATTTCAGGCGCACATAGCGGATAAGAGGCCAGACTTCAAGGCCTAATGGCGAGCGTTGTTAAGAGATTAGCTCTAATCAAAATCTCGTACTTTGCCGCGCGAAGACTTTATGGCTCCGCGCTCGGCCTTTTTCTTTAAGCGGCGATTAACAGCGCCGCGGCTGGGCCGTGTTGGACGGCGATATTTGGGCACGAAGAGGGCTTTTTGGAGCAAGCTTTGAAGGCGTTCCAAAGCTTCCGCCTTATTGCGCTCTTGCGTGCGATGGTTCTGGGCTTTGATAACGATGATGCCACGGTCAGAAATTCGTTTATCGCGAAAAGACATGAGCTTCGCTTTATGTCCCTCCAAAAGAGAGGAGGCCTTGATGTCAAAGCGCAAATGAATGGCCGAGGAGACTTTGTTGACATTTTGACCGCCGGGCCCCTGAGCGCGAATAGCGCTCATCTCGATTTCCGAGAGCGGGACAGATACGCGCGGTGTGATGACGAGCATGACGGAGGTCAGCTCATGAGATTTTTAAGAGGGTGATTTTCGGGTGAGTGATTTTTATCTCCGTCTTTATGACCCTTGGGTTTTTGCTCGCGATGTGGCCCTTGCTCATTATGAGGCGATGGCGTAACTACTGGCGGGCTGGAAACCTGAGCGCTAATCACATCAGGCGTTGAGAGATCAATGTTTTCTATAATAGAGGCTGTATATACTGCCTCATTAACCTTATAAATTGTTCCCATTAAATGCCGGCGCAGGCGTGAGGTGATTTTTGTATTTGGAATGCGTTCGAGGTAAATCCACAATGTAAATTCTAAGGCGTAATCTCCGGCATTCGTCATCGCCCATTCAAAGGGTTTTGTATCATTGATCTTAATGTTTTCGTCGGCTTTGCAGGCTTCAAAGGCGTGTGTGAACATATCATCTATAGTTTCATTAAATTCTGCGAGTTGCTCCGCGCGGTCATCTGAATGCCCCGTAAATTGTGGGTACCCAATTTTATAGGTCAGACCTTGCCGCACGCCATTTGTACTGGCCACGCGGCTTAGATTATCGACGCGGTTGGAGGTAAACTGACTATTACGCATCAAGGTACGGTGATTATTTCGAATGTCATAAAGAATTACATAAATCAGAGTGACGCGGCTGATAACATATTCATTACGATGCCCATCAATAATTATGACGTCTCCATCTTCGATGCTTTGACTATTGAGAATAATAAGCCCGCTAATAATATCTGGAGCCCAGACGCTGCTCGTAAAGGCGAGGAAGGCCATAAGTATACCAAAGATACCTGTTGTTTCTAGAAGACTATTGGCGCCCCAAATTATAATGAGGGCATAAATTGCGGTCACAACAATCAGGACCATCAAGACGAGATTGACTAGCCGCGAACTATAGGTTTCGCTGTAGACAATTTTGTCATCAACCGTGCGTTCTTGGCCAAAGCGTTTCTTAGCCAGGGTTCCAAAGAAACTATAAGCCAGCATGCCAGCATAGATAATCATCAGGCTATAGCCTATGTTGATAAAGTAATGATGATAATTACTCGTTGCGCCTGTGATGATGATATCCAAGACATGCAGGATTAAAACAAGGATATTGAGTGCCCGAAATATTTTAATTTTTGAGCTATTATTCTGATCTGGCGCAATCAAATTTAATAGTGGGCGCGCGAAAAGAAAGAGCGCGATATTTAAGACAAAGATTAGCCCATGGCCTAGCCATTCGCCTTGAGTGAGCTCAGGTATGATTTTTTGTATTAAATCCAAGGTAATTTCCCTAATTTATAAGCCCCACCGGTATATAACGGGCTTATCTTGCCACAAGGCTGATCAGATTAACACCCACTGTAAGCACTAATGAGATTACCAACATGGCTTTCCAAGGAAAAAAGACGCGGACTTTGGGCGTGTTAGGGTCAACTCTATTTTTATGGGTCTCTTGCAGGGTTTCAACTATTTTTCGCTCAGCCTTGGCGGCGGCCTTAGGAAAAAGAGCGGGGAGAAGGTTAAGCGTTAGAGTTAAAACAATTGAGGCGATCAAAGAGGTGAGGAGAAAGTTTGACATGGTTGACATTGCCTATCAATTATTAATTCGCCAAGGTGGAAAACGGCGGTTTTTGCCCGCTTGAAAAAGGCGAATACGATTGCCGGCTGGGTCGATTATATCAGCTTCTCGCCAGAGGTAAGACTTATTTTCGGGTGGCGATACGGGGGTTAATCCATGTTCATTTATAAAGCCATCGATGTCATCTATCTCGAAATAGATAAGTGGGGCATGGTCTTGCGCTTGCCAATTTTCTGGCGCGTGATGTAACGAGATTGTTGCGGGTTCTCCTCCATCTGGTGAAGCCGGAAATTCAAAGCGAACATAGCCCGGAGCGCTATTAACAATTAGGGTTAGGCCGAATTTTTGATAAAAAGAAACGCTTGCAGCCATATCCTTGGCAGCGAGCGTGACTTGATTAAGGCGAATGCCAGACATTTATGTCATTGTGCGTTCGAAATTCTCGGCAATCGCTTCTAGGTATCCTGTTGTTGTGAGCCAGCCTTGCTGATCGCCTACAAGAAGGGCTAAGTCTTTCGTCATTTGTCCGCCTTCGATGGTGTCGATGACAGTTTTCTCTAGGCCAGATGCAAATTTTGCTAGGGCTTCGTTGTCATCGATTTTAGCGCGGTGCGCGAGGCCGCGCGTCCAAGCAAAGATAGAGGCTGTTGAATTGGTTGATGTGCTCTCGCCCTTTTGGTGGTTGCGGTAGTGACGCGTCACAGTCCCGTGAGCCGCTTCGGCTTCCATTGTTTTTCCGTCCGGCGTGAGCAAGAAAGATGTCATCAAGCCAAGAGACCCAAAACCCTGTGCAACCGTATCTGATTGGACGTCGCCGTCATAATTCTTACAGGCCCAAATATATCCGCCAGACCATTTCATCGCTGCTGCGACCATATCGTCAATTAAGCGGTGCTGATATTCGCCGCCAAATTCCGCAAATTTGTCTGCAAACTCATTGTCGTAAACTTCTTGGAAGAGATCCTTGAAACGGCCATCGTATTTTTTCAAAATTGTGTTTTTCGTCGAGAGATAGACTGGCCATTTACGCGTGATCCCATAGTTAAATGAGGCGCGCGCGAAATCGCGGATAGACTGGTCTAGGTTATACATCCCCATGGCAACGCCCGCTTCTGGGAAATCAAAGACTTCTTCTTCGATTTTTTCGCCGTTTTCGCCTTCCCACTTCATCGTAAGTTTGCCTTTTCCAGGAACAAGGAAATCTGTGGCTTTATACTGGTCACCAAAAGCGTGACGGCCAATAACGATAGGCTGCGTCCAGCCCGGAACTAGGCGCGGGACGTTTGAACAGATAATCGGCTCACGAAAGACAACGCCGCCAAGAATGTTACGGATAGTCCCGTTTGGAGACCGCCACATTTTCTTGAGGTCAAATTCTTCAACGCGCTGCTCATCTGGCGTAATGGTTGCGCATTTAATTCCAACATTATGCTTTTTAATCGCATTAGCTGCGTCAATGGTGATTTGATCATCCGTTGCATCACGGCTTTGAATTGAAAGATCATAATCTAGAAGTTCGATATCGAGATAAGGGAGAATAAGTCTTTCCTTGATCATATCCCAGATGATGCGTGTCATCTCGTCGCCGTTCATATCGACAACTGGATTATTTACCTTGATTTTAGCCATATTTACCTCTGTAAGCGGGTCAGTATTAGTGAATTGATGCCGTTTAACACTCACCGGCCATTATTAAAAGAGCGAAGATGGGAAAAACGCTGAAAGACCAATTAGGCCGTGTCGTCAGTGATATAGACGGCGGCGCGCCTCCAGCTGTTATTTTGGTGAACCCGCAATTAGGGGAAAATATCGGCGCGGCCAGCCGGGCTATGCTGAATTTTGGCCTCACTGAACTGCGTCTGGTAGCGCCGCGTGACGGCTGGCCTAATCCAGCGGCAGAGGCGATGGCAGCAGGGGCTTTTCCTGTGCTTGAGGCCGCGAAAGTTTATGACACGACAGAGGATGCCATTGCTGATTTGAAATATGTGTTGGCCGCAACTGCAAGGCGGCGAGAGCTTGAAATCCCGGTGATTGGCACGGATGATGTCGGGCCGGCCTTGCGCGCCTATGCGCGACAGGGAACTGTAACGGGCATATTATTTGGCCCTGAAAAAGCCGGACTGAAAAATACAGATGTTGTTTTGGCAGACGCTATTTTGACTTATCCCGTTAATCCCGCTTTTCAGTCCTTAAACTTGGCGCAAGCCGTCAATGTATTTGCCTATATTTGGGCCAGCGCGGACGGAGCGCCGCCGCCAGTGCTTTTTCAGAAAAATATTGGCGACATTGCCGAAAGAGACGACCTTGTCAGGATGCTCGAGCATCTTGAAGATGAGCTCGAGAAAGCTGGGTTTTTCTATCCGCCTGAAAAAAGGGGGCTTATGTCTCAAAATATTCGCGCGCCGTTTACCCGCGCAAAAATGACCGAGCAAGAAGTGCGAACCTTTCGCGGAATTGTCAAAGCGCTGGCTAAGGGGCGCGGCAAAGCGCGGGGATAGCTCTTAAAATTGAAGACAAAACTCTTGGCATTTTCACAGGGTCATGGTCAAAGGCTGTTAATAACTCGGCGGAAAATGTGAGTGGATAGCAGTTTATGAAATATCTTGGATATCTTCTAATATTAGCATGTTTTGCGGCTGGATATAATTCTATCCATATTCTCGTCGTCATCGTTGCCGCGCTTTTATCGACATTTATTTATGCCTCCGAGCGTCGCCTCGCACTAAAAACCCAAGTCCACGCGCCAGATCAAAATATGCTACTAGATGGGGCCTTTTTGCTGGTTTTGCAGCTTTTAATCATGTTCATGGTTTATATTCTGGGGTGGTTCATGGCGAATAGAATTTCATTCGGGTAAGCTGTCTGCATTCAAAATTACGAAGCTTGTATCACAGGGCTTGACTTGCGCCGTCTTGCCTGTAAATAGCGCCGCTTACACGGGTCAGTATGGTGCCGCCGTTGAGATCGCGATTGGAATAGTCCAGTCAGCCGGGCCACGCTAGAGTAAAGAGTATAAACGCATGTCTAAGCGTCATTCCACAAAATATAAAATCGATCGCCGTATGGGTGAAAATATTTGGGGTCGCCCAAAGTCACCTGTTAATAAGCGTCCTTATGGTCCTGGCCAACATGGTCAAAACCGCCGCAGCAAATTATCTGACTTTGGTACGCAGCTTCGCGCTAAGCAAAAGCTTAAAGGTTATTACGGCAATATTACAGAGAAACAGTTCCGACGCACTTATGCGGAAGCGACCCGTTTGCGCGGCGATGCGTCTGAGAACCTTATCGCTCTTTTAGAGCGCCGTCTTGACGCTGTTGTTTACCGGTCCAAATTTGTCCCGACCGTTTTCGCGGCGCGTCAATTCGTCAATCACGGCCATGTCTTGGTCAATGGTAAACGTGTCAATATTCCATCTTACCGTTGTAAAGAAGGCGACGTTGTTGAAGTGCGTGAGAAGTCTAGAACAATGGCGCTCGTGCTAGAAGCGCTGGAAAGCTCAGAGCGCGAACTTCCTGATTATATCAGCGTTGATCCTAAAGCGATGAAGGCCACGCTCACACGTATACCAAGCTTTGATGAAGTGCCTTATCCAGTTGTGATGGAACCTAACCTTGTCGTGGAATTTTATTCACGTTAGGCGTGGTTT
>CAYXEB010000014.1:0-24783 GCA_964463835.1 uncultured Hellea sp. | reverse complement strand
CTCCAAGCCACGCTGCCAGTTTGCTCAAGCACTTTGACCGCCTGTTCTGAATAGCCTTGCGTTTCGTCAGAGAAGCGCTGGCCATTTTGATTAACCTGAAACCCGCCTTCCATGATGAGCGGCCAAAGAATAGGAATACCATGTCCATAGGCTAGACCTGCGTGACCTTGATAGGCTGACATGTCCCCAAGCGCTGCGCCAAGTTCTTGGCCCCAAATCATGGCATGTCCCTTATTCCCAGGATGTCCATGGAATGTCGCATTTTCCATTTCGGGGATATATTTTTTGACGAGTTTAGCGTCGCCCGCAAATCCGCAACAGGCCAAGATAAGAGCGCCGCAGCCAATTATCTCGGCCGAGCCGTCAGGGCGTTTGACATTTACGCCTGTAATATTTCCCTGTTCGTTGACATAAAGTATCTCGACGAGGGCTTCGGTTAGGATATCAACGCCCGCGGTTTCTGCCGCCGCGCTCAGCGCGGCCATTAATTCGCCGCCAGACCGGTTCGGCATACCGTACATACGCATTTTGGAATGACCGGGATACAAAAATCCATTAATGAGGTTTAAATTGATCTTATGCGTTTTTTTAAGCCATGTGACGGTTTCAACCGATGTGCCCGCGCATAATTTAACAATAAGCGGGTCGGCTTCACCTTTTGTCTTCGCCATTATATCCGCAGCAAATATCTCGGGGCTATCGTCTATGCCTTGGACTTTTTGGTCTTCAGTCCCCGACGCGGGTATTAGTCCCGTCGACATTGACGTTGTGCCCATGAGAGATTTGTCTTGTTCTAAAATTAATACATCTTGATTGCCGTCGCGAACCGCGAGAGCCGCGCAGAGTCCTGTGCCCCCGCCGCCGATAATGATAACGGGATATGAATATTCGAATTCATCAGAATTTTTAACTACGACATGTGACATGATTTAAACTTAGGTGAATTCAATTCGTACTCAGGTAACTAGCCTAAGTTTGTTCGACCTTCGAACACTCGTTATGTTTGAATCCAATGGCATAGGAGAGACGGGTTAGTATAGATTAAATAAAATGCTGAACTTAGGCCAGAATTCGGGGGAGCTTTATGTCCTTTAATAAACATCCTATAAGACCTGTTACGCAAGACGAGATAGACACATATAAGCGCGACGGTGTTGTGTGCTTGCGCCAAGTCTTTGACGGTGACTGGATAGAAAGCCTTCTTGCTACGTCGCGCAGTATCATTGTCGACCGAAAAGATCATGGTTTACTGCCAACAATGCCGGGGCGCTACATGGCGCGGTGTATTCCTGAGTTTCGCCGATTTGTTTTTGAAAGTCCTTTAGCTGAAGTGGCGGGGCAGGTTATGGAGTCTGAGGAAATTCGGTTTTTCTTCGATGAATTTTTTGCAAAGCCGCCGCGCTCAAATGAGCAAACGATTTGGCATGTTGACCGAATGGCGTTTCCTGTTGAAGGTAAAATGGTGCCATCCCTTTGGATACCATTGACCAAAATAACAAAGGCTAATAGCCTTGAATGTATTGCCGGGTCTCAGCATCAGGATGTCAAATATTGGCTCTTCTCCCCCAATGCCCGTAAAATGGCAAAGCCAGCAGACAGGCCGTCTCACCCTGATTGCGAACCTCTGCGCGATGACCCTAATGTCAAATTTTTAAGTTGGGATATGGACCCCGGCGACATGCTTATCGTCAATCCTTGGACCTTGCATTATTCAGGCGGCAATCCATTGGATGATTGGCGCATCGCCATTTCTGTCCGCGTCTTTGGGGATGATATTCGCTGGGCGCCGCGTCCGGATTGTCTCAATATTGCAGGGATCAGTTTCGATGAGATGCTTGAAGGTGCCAAGCCAGAAGGTAGTCATATCCCGTTGCTGTGGTCTAAGGATGGTCGTTCCGAAGGCGATGCAAATTACCCGCGTGGCTTTGCAACGCGTTGGCCCAAAATGGAAATGCAAGGGATTAATGAGTATAAAACCTTCACTGAAATGAGCCGGAAAGAAGCGGCAGGTGAGCTTTGATGAGGCCCAATTTTCCTGATTTTTGTAAAAGCCATGCAACATGAGCTATCGCCTAAAAACGTCAAAGACCGTGGATGAACGACTAAGCGATGATTATCGAACACGTGAAACTGTCGAAAATATTCTTAAAGATATAGAGCGGCGAGGGGATAAAGCAGTTCGGGAGCTTTCAGAAAAATTTGATAATTGGAACCCTGAGAGTTTTATTTTAAACCCTTTAGATATTGAGACTTGTATGGCGAAAGTCAGCCCTCAAAATATTGAGGATATAAAATTTGCGCAAAGCCAGGTCAGGAATTTCGCCGAGCATCAAAAAGTAGCGCTAAAAGACATAGAAGTTGAAACGCTACCAGGCGTGTTTTTGGGTCACAAAAACGTGCCGATTAATGCCGTTGGTTGTTATGTCCCCGGCGGTAAATACCCTTTAGTCGCCTCTGCGCATATGAGCGTCGTGACAGCCAAGGTGGCAGGCGTAAAGCACGTCGTGGCGGCTGCTCCGCCTTTTGAAGGTAAACCTCACCCGGCCATCGTCGCGGCCATGCATTTGGCTGGGGCGGACCAAATTCTGGTTTTAGGCGGCGTGCAAGCGATTGGCGCTATGGCTCTAGGCATGGAAGGGGTTGAGCCCGTAGATTTTCTTGTCGGCCCCGGAAACCATTTTGTCGCCGAAGCGAAGCGGCAGCTTTTTGGACGTGTTGGGATTGACCTTATTGCGGGTCCTACGGAAACGCTTATCATTGCCGATGAGGTTGTTGACGGCGAAATTTGCGCGACTGATCTATTGGGGCAGGCGGAACATGGCGTAAATTCTCCAGCCGTGATGATTACAACTTCCGAAAAGCTCGCCAAAGATACAATGGCCGAAGTTGAGCGCTTGTTAGAGATATTACCTACGGCCGATATTGCCCGTAAAGCATGGGAGGGTTACGGCGAGGTTATCGTCTGTGACAGCTATGAGGAAATGTTAAAAGAAGCGGATGACTTAGCCTCGGAACATGTTCAGGTTATGACGAAAGATCCAAATTATTTTCTCGATAATATGACCAATTACGGCGCTTTGTTTCTTGGCCCCCGAACTAATGTCGCCTATGGTGATAAGGTAATTGGGACCAACCATACGCTGCCAACACGCAAGGCCGCGCGATATACAGGCGGTCTCTGGGTTGGGAAGTTTTTAAAAACATGCACCTATCAACGCATTGAAACAAATGAAGCGAGCGCGAATATTGGGCGCTATTGCTCTAGGCTTTGCGCCCTTGAAGGCTTTGCGGGTCATGGTGAGCAAGCTAATGTACGGGTTAGGCGTTACGGTGGTGATAATGTGCCTTATGCTGGGGCAGCTAAATCATAATCAAACCGCGCGCCAATTAGAAAGTAAGCCATGAGCGATCGTCAAAATTATGACCCTTTATCTACCTTTCGTCTTGACGGGAAAAGAGCCTTAGTTACGGGCGCAGGACGAGGGATTGGCCTTGCGATTGCGCAGGCCCTCGCGGCTGTCGGGGCGCATGTGACTTTAGCGGCCCGGAGTAAATCTGAAATTAAAAAGGGGGCCTCACGTATTAGGGCTTCAGGTTTTAAAGCCGATTTCATAGAACTGGATATAACAAACCTTAGTCAGACGAATAACTATATTGAAACCCATGAACCCTTTGATGTTTTGATAAATAATGCGGGCACAAATCGCCCGGGGCCATTTCTTGAGATGTCCGTAGATGATTATGACACAGTATTTGATTTGAATTCTCGCGCGGTATTTTTTGCCAGCCAAGCCGTTGCGCGCAGCTTAATTGCGGCGAAAAAGCCAGGCTCGATTGTCATTATTTCTTCCCAAATGGGACATGTTGGTTCGCCGGAGCGGACCATATATTGCGCGTCTAAGCACGCGGTCGAAGGCCTGACAAAAGCCATGGGCGTGGAGCTTGCGCCTCACAATATCCGGGTCAATACAGTCTGTCCTACCTTTATCGAAACGCCTCTAACGAAGCCGTTTTTTGAGGATAAAGCCTTTAAAGCCTTTGTACTGGATAAAATTAAACTTGGCCGCATAGGACAAGTTCAAGACGTTGTGGGCGGGGTTCTTTACCTTGCGTCAGATGCATCTTCTATGGTCACGGGTTCTGCCTTGAAAATAGATGGCGGCTGGACAGCAGAGTGATGGTAACATGCGCGGCATAAAGTTTTCTAAAAAAGAGAATAAATTATTTAGCGAAATTGTCCGTGTTTGCGGGGAAGAATCCGTAAGCAGGGACGAGACTGACCGCGCGTTTTTTTCCAGCGATCTGTATCAAGCAGGCGCTCTTCCCGATATTGTTGTAACGCCAACTTCAAGCCAAGACCTTGCTAAGGTTATTAAATTAGCGAGAGGGGCCAAGCGGCCTGTCTATGTTCGCGGCGGAGGAATGTCTTATTCCAATGCCTTTTTACCCGCAAAAAAAGCGTCAATTTTGATAGATAGCCGAGAGATGAAAGCCGTTCGCGAAGTCAATGCGCAGGACCTTTTCGTAACGGTCGAATGCGGTTGCACATGGGCTGATTTAGATAATATTGTAAAACCCCTTGGATTACGGGCTACCTTCTGGGGGCCTTACTCCGGCGGCACCGCGACGATTGGCGGAGCCGTTTCGCAAGGCAGCGCCAATAACGCTGCAGCGAAAATTGGAACCTCAGATAGCGCCGTTTTAGGGTATGAAATAATTACGGGCACTGGAGATATTCTACAAACTGGTAAAAACAGCCAAGAGGGGCATAAGCCTTTTACGCGAAATTATGGCCCAGATTTGACGTCAATTTTTTCCAATGACGCCGGCGCGCTTGGGATAAAGACAGCCATCACGCTTAAGCTAGAGCCGCGCCCTAAAGCCTATGGCGGCGTGTCCTTTGCCTTTGAAAGTTTTGATGATGTTTTATCTGCAGTTAATGCGGCAGGCCCATCGGGGCTGGCTAGCGCAGTCATTGCGATGGATGCCAAAACTGCAGGTATCAGAGCCGGCAAACGTGGACTGCGCGAAGATTTTAAAAAACTTATCGACGTTATGAAATCAGCTCATAATCCGATTTTGGGATTTATGCGTGGCGTTAAAATTGCGCTGGCAGGGGGGAAGGTTTTTGAACGCGCGAATTATACGGTTCATTTTTTGGCCGAGGGGGTTAATAACAAAACATTGCGGGCGAGTGAAATTTATTTACGTGACATCGTAAAACCATTTGGGAACGAAATTCCTAGCGTTGCCATTTCTATGATGCGCCTTGCAGATTTTCCAGATTTACCATTGACCCATATGGATGGCCGCCGAATGTTGCCAGTTCATGGCATATTGCCACTCTCGGCGATGAAGGATTATTCTGTAGCTTATTATGAAATGATGGCCGGATATGAACAGGCTATGGATGAGGCCAATGTCACCGTTGCCGATATTTTTACGCTCATCAATTCCAATAGCCTATTGTGTGAACCTGTCTTTTATTGGCCTGACAGCCATACGGTTTATCAACGGGATATGAGCTCTGATATCTGGACTGAAAATTGGCCAAAAGACATTCCAGACAATCCCGTTGCCCGCGCGCTTGTCGTTAAGGTTAAAACGGCAATGATAGAACTGTTATATGAATACGGCGCAGCCCATGTTCAAATAGGGAAGCAGTACCCCTATTTGAGGGGCCGCGACGCCGCTAATATTGAGTTTCTCACAAATATTAAGGCGCAGCTTGATCCCGATAACATCATCAATCCTGGCGCGCTCGGACTTTAATAAGGTAGATATGATGACAAATTTACGTAAGCGGCTGTCAGAAGATAAAGTTGTTATCATTCCCGGAATTTATGACGCTTTGACGGCGCTTCTTGCACAGCAAGCGGGTATGGAAGCGGTGTTCCTCTCAGGCTCGTCAGTTTCTTATTCCCAATTAGGCCGCCCCGATATTGGTCTGGTGACGATGAGCGAAATGGTCGACATTTGCGCGCGTATAACAGACCGAATTGATATTCCGGTACTCGTTGACGTGGATAGCGGTTTTGGAAATGCAGCCCACGCGGCAAGAACTGTCAGAACTCTTGAAAAAGCAGGCGCCAGCGCCGTGCAAATGGAAGATCAATTACCGATTAATCCAGCGAATAATTTGAAAGGCCGTCCCTTAGTGTCTGTGGGGGTCATGGTGGATAAAATCAAGGCTGCCGTCGATGCTAGGCAAAAGACGCAGACCTTAGTCAGTGCTCGTTCTGACGCGGCCTTTAGTGAAAGCTTTGAACAGGTCCTCGAACGTATAACATTATACCGTAAAGCTGGGGCCGATATTTTATTTGCCGAAGGGCTCAAGCGCGTGGATGAGGTCAAGCAAATTGTTCAGGCTGCAAATGGCGTGCCTGTGCTTTACAATCTTTTGCATAATGACGGGGAATTACGCTCGGCGGAACAATTAGAAAATATTGGCGTCTCGATTGCGTTATTCCCCGCCAATGCCGTGCTCGCCAGCACTTTGGCTGTCAGAGAGATATTCGCAGCGCTGAAAGCCAATGCTGAGCTAAATCCAAGCGGTTTTGATTTAACGCCCAAAGAGCTCAATCAGGCTTTGGGTACGCCTGAAATGCTCGAGAAGTATAAGAATTTTTCGGGTTAGCTTGAGGTGTGGTCAATCAGGTTAATCTCATGACCAAATCCAAGCCTCATAGATTTTTCATAAAGCCAATGGGCCGCGGCGAGATCTTGCGCGGCCACACCCAGAGATTTGTAAACCGTAACATCTTTCGCGGACACGCGGCCTGTAATAGAGGTATCAATCACCTCACCAATTTCCCCAATGATGTGCTCTTTCGTAATTACGCCGTTTTCGATTGCGTCTAATAATTCGCCAGCCGCCGCCATTGCCGCTGGGCGGTAATCCGTAAAATAACGAGACTTTACAACGAGCGCCTCATCGACTTCACGGCTACTGGCAATGGCCGCGCCAACGAGATTTATGTGTGTACCCGGTTTGACCCAATCGCCTTGCATAATGGGCGTTTTAGCTGAGGTTGTCGTGCAAATAAGGTCCGCCTTTGATACGGTCTCTTGAGCACTCTCAACGACAATAATAGACCGGCCTGTTTCTACGCTTAGTGTTTTTGCGAACTTTTCTGCGCGTTCAGTATTGCGACCCCAGACGAAAATATTGCGCAGCGAACGTACTGCCAGCATGGCATGAATATGCCGGCGGGCCTGCTCCCCGCATCCTAATACCGCCAATGTTTGGCAGTCTTTATTCGCCAATACATCTGTTGCCAACGCGCTTGCGGCGGCTGTTCTGATCGCGGTTAAGGAGGAGCCTTCCACCATCGCTAGTGGCAATCCAGTTTCGCTATCAAATACAAGAATCATACCAACATGGGTTCCGTAGGGACTGTCGGGATCGCGCACATATTTGCAAACTAGCTTTATCCCGTAAACTTCCGGCGAAGAGATGGTTCCAGGCATTAAGGCCATTTTGCCCTGTGTCTTGGGAATGGGTATATATTGCCGAATTGGCAAGGTTGTCTCCCCGCGAGAGACACTGAGCATCGCGCAGCGCATGGCGGCAATGCAGTCTGTCATGGTCAAATGGGATTCAACCATATGTTCGGTAATTATCTTCATGGGGCTTTAAATTATTTTTTTGCTTTCACAAACTTCTGAAAGGTCATGGCCTCTTCTGTGTTGGGAGGACGCGGGAAGGGCGGAGGCTCTATATCCCCGGGCGTGCGCGGTTTGCCGATCGCCCTAAACCATTCTTCTAATTTTGGCGGGAGGAAGACCCAAAATAAATGCATGTCAACATGACCTGTATTGTCAATGATATGGGTTTCATTATGGGCGAAAAGGACAGTGCATCCTTCTTTTACATCATGAGCTTTCCCGTCGATGGTCACCACCCCTGTACCTTGGGTGATATATATCAGTTCGTGTCCCACTGTGTGACCATGTTCGCGAACTCGCCCGCCCTTAGGCAGGACTTGAAGACCCGAGCTAAAATCATGATAGGGATTTGTTTCTGGCGTAATATAGGTCGTGACATATCCGCCGGATGGTTGCGGCTGCCACCAACTTTCACCCTCATCGGGTCCGATTACAAGAGATTGCATAAGCGCTCCTATCCTAAGTCAAAAAATCCAACACAGCCTTATTGTAGACATCCGTATTACTCATAGGGCAAAAATGCCCGCCGCGGTCAAGTTCGTGCAAACGCGCATTGGGTATGAGTTCCGATAATTCTTTTGAAAAGGCAAATGGTGTAATTTGGTCATCCCGCGCACCTATAACGAATGTCTCGCAGGGCACATCTTGCAAGCGGGAGCGCAGGTCATGTGCCATCACAGCGGAGAGGCGGCTGAGCTCGACCTGAAGACCGGGGAAATTCGCCATGCGGTCTGCCAGAAAGCTTTGAGTTGATTTCATTGTGCCTTGGAGGTGCCAAGACGGCGTGGCCAAATAGGTTCCAGTCGTCAAATAGGCTTCCGGCCCGCAACTGATTAGGATTTGTCGCCGTGTGTGAAATAGGTGAATGAAATAGGCATCAGGTCCGGCCCAAGAACATGACATGACTAGCTTATGAATTTTTTCAGGCGTTTTAAGCGCAATATGTTGCCCGATAGCCCCGCCGGTTGAGTGACCCACAATATGAGCCTTATCGATGCCCATTTTATCCATCAGCTTTATAAGGTCATCAGCCATATGTTCAGCGCCCAGAACGACCTTATCGGGCGTCGAATGTCCAACTCCGCGGTGATCATGTAAGATGACGGTGAAATGCTTGGCAAAGACGTCGGCTTGCTTTTGCCAAAATTGATGCCGCCCGCCAAGACCCGCGACAAGAAATAGGGGCGGACCGCTTCCTATTGTCTTTGTATAAAGTTTTGCATCGTCAATATCGTAATATTTTTCGATCATGATAATGAGACGAATACCGATTTAGTTTGCAGATAATTATTGAGGCCGTCTTCACCGTTTTCGCGGCCCCAACCCGATTGTTTGTAACCGCCAATCGGCACGTCCCAATCGGCGCCGCCGCAGCAATTGACGGTAACCTGTCCCGCCTTTATGCGCTTTGCCATGCGGTGCGCGAGCGTAATATCTTGCGTCCAGACGGCAGAAGACAAACCATATTCTGTATCATTTGCAAGCGCGACAACTTCGTCTTCATCTGAGAACTTCTGTGCAACGAGTACGGGGCCAAATATTTCTTCTCTGGAAATTTTCATATTATTGGTCGTATTACCGATAACTGTCGGGGCATAGCAAAAACCTTGCTCGCCGACGGCTTCACCGCCGCTAATGATATCTGCGCCTTCACTTCGTCCTGTTTCTACATAGGCTGAGACTCGTTCTAATTGATGCGCTGAGACGAGCGGCCCAAGCATGACTTCCATATCTAGTCCGTTACCTGTTTTAAGCGTCTTGGAGAACGCAGCGATACCGTCAACGACTTCGTCATAAATATTTTCGTGGACATAAAGCCGTGAGGAGGCTGTACAGACTTGGCCTGAATTAAAGAAAATTCCCATGGCGGAACCTGGTATGGCTTTTTCTAAATTGGCATCTGGAAAAATAATATTGGGTGATTTCCCGCCAAGTTCTAAGGTGACTTTCTTTAAGTTTCCGCGTGCCGCATTTGCGATGGCTTTGCCCGTTGCCGTTGACCCCGTAAAGGCGACTTTATCTACCCCTTTGTGCTTCGCGAGCATCGCGCCAGCAGTTCTGCCATAGCCCGTAATGACGTTGAAAACCCCATCTGGAAAGCCGACGTCTTTTGCAAGCTCGGCAAGACGTAAAGCGGTGATAGGCGTGTCTTCTGCGGGCTTTAAGATACATGTGCAGCCAGCCGCTAAAGCAGGGGCGAGCTTCATCGCTGCCATAACAAGCGGGTAATTCCAAGGCACTATTAACGCCGCCACGCCCACGGGTTCCCTTAAGGTAAAAACATGATTGTCGCCTGGCATATTCGTGTTGTGGGTTTGGCCATGAATTTTATCTGCCCAGCCTGCGTAATACCGAAACGCGCCGACAGTTGCCATAACGTCGACAGGTTTGGCAAGCATCAGGGGTTTTCCTCCGTCAATAACCTCAAGCATGGCAAGCTCGTCTGCATGAGCTTCCAATATATCTGCATATTTAGATAATAGGCTGGCTCTTTGTGCAGGTTTCATCTCTCGCCAGGCTTCCCCTTCAAAGGCGTTGCGCGCCGCTGACACGGCGGTGTCCACATCTGATTGTGTGGCATCTGCAATGCTAGAAATAACCAACCCTGTCGCTGGGTTGACAACATCTATTCGCGGTGTCCCTGTGGACGCAACAGGCCCCCCGTTTATAAAATGCCTATGGGTCTTGGCCAAAAAGTCATGGGCATCTGTCGTAATTTCAATTAATTGGGTCATCTAACCTCTCTATGTTTTTTGTTAGAGTAAGGGGAAGTTCCCTCGTGTAGTCACTTGACCTTTAAATTGTTCGGCAGACGAATTGCAAATTCTCATTTTTGAGCATTCTGATTAAGTATCCTGCGCTTGAATGATTTTGCAATAAGGTTTGATGGCATATGTCAAAATTAGAGCGCCGCAAATGAATAAGATCGGGGCGACAATGCCTAAGGCCCGCCCGATTTGCGTTGGATCTTTAAAGACATAGTCTGTCACCGCGCCGACAACTGTGGGTCCCAAGCTTAGCCCTAATAAATTAGCGCATAGCAAATAGAGCGCCACGACCTGTGCTCTTAAGCGGTTAGGCGTAATGAGCGGCAACGTTGCTGTACCGCATCCAAAAGGCATAGCGCTAAAAAATACAGTCGGGACCGCAAGCCATGTCGCGAGCTGTGCGTTTGGGGCATTACAAAAGAAATAGGTAAAAATAACCGCCAAAGACGCCGCGGCTATAGGGACATGAATATTCGCGCCTTTAATACCTTTTTTCATTAAATGACTCGCTAAGAACCCGCCTAAGAACACAGCTGTAGGGCTTGAAAATAAGACGATTGTGCCAAAGGTTGTCCCGACGTCCTGCGCGGACCATTCAAATTTACGGGCGAGGTAAACCGGCGTCCAGTTCATGATAGAAAATGTGGCCGAGGCCAAAATAGCAAGGCCCAAGAAGAGGCCATTAAATAAGCGTAAATTGCTCGATATATATTTGAAAAGCGCGGCAAAAGATTCTCGCGCGCGCAATTTTGCAAAGTCCGCCGTGATTGTGGATTGGCGCGGCGGCTCTTTCACGAATTGCATAACCCCCACTAGTAAAAGTCCGGGAATGGCTACGGTTATGAACGCTAATTGCCAAGGCTCTACAGTCCCAATAAACGGGAGGCTATAGTTCTCGGCTTGGCTTAGAATGCCGATGACTTGCCCGCCGATAATATAGGCCAGACCTGCGCCTAAAAACCCAGACCCCGTAAAAAAGCTAATGGCTAATCCGACCTTTTCGGGTTGAAAATAATCCCCAATCAATGAGTAGCCCGCAGGCGTTAAGGTCGCTTCACCAAGCCCTACAATCGTGCGCGCGATAAACATCAATAAAAATGTCGTTGCTAAGCCGCAAAAAAAAGTTGCAATAGCCCAACAAAAAATTCCAATAGTGATAATTTGTTTTCGGTTTCCAAAGTCTGCGACCCAGGCAATTGGTATAGCGGCAATGACATAGAGCAAGGCAAATGAGACGCCCTGCAACAGGCCTATCTGAGTATCATTAATCCCGAGCGTTAATTTTATCGGCTCGACAAGCAGGTTGATTATTTGGCGATCAAGATAAGCAAATATCGAGGTCAGACATAATATGAATACAACAAACCAAGCATATAAATTGCCTTGTCGAAAATTTCTATCTTTGTCTGTCATTTCCCCTCGCTGGGCTCAACCCTATGGGACAATGAAGATCATTGCTTAATCGTGCAACGGCTTTGTTCGGTAGGTGAGAAAGGTCCAGCCAATATTGTTAAAACCGCAATTGGGCGTCATAACAATATTATGGAAACCTCTATACATATCATCGGAGCCGGAATAGCGGGACTGACTTTGGCCTTAGGGCTGTTAAGGCAAGGCCTTAAGATAAAAATATATGAGCATGCCAACGCGCTTGGTGAAGTGGGCGCAGGATTATCTATCTCGCCAAATGCTTCAAAGGGATTAGCTTATTTGGATATGTCAAACTTTATGGAGACGCAGAGTAACACACCTCAAACCAATTACGTTTTTCACGGCGCGACGGATGAAAAGCTCGTTGCCATAGACCGCAAGGATGATGTGCGTAAATTCGGGGCGAAATATTATCAAATCCACCGTTCCGATTTTCATGCCGAACTTGTAAAGCGGGTTTTGTCCCTTGCGCCTGACGCGATAGAGCTGGGACACCAATTAACCTCGGTTGAAGATAATCCGGAATATACAAAGCTGGTTTTTGCTAATGGAAAGACCGTTAAAGCGGAAACGACAATCGGGGCCGACGGCATTAAATCTCGGGTCCGCGATGACGTATTTGGAGATTGCGAACCCGAGTTTACTGGGCTGATGGCGTGGCGAGGCTTAATCACCGCCGATCAGGTGCCGGATATTTTTACTCAAGCGGTCTCTCGTGTTTGGACAGGGCCGGGCAGGACTTTTGTTACTTACCCCATTCGCGGCACCTCTCTTATAAATGTTGTAGCTATGGGAAAAGCGTCAAAATGGCGAGAAGAAGGATGGTCGGTTAAAGCTAATCCTCAAGAACTTTTGGCAACTTTTCAAGATTGGTGCCAGCCCGTACAAACTTTAATCAATGCCATACCCGCGCAGGATTTATTTCGGTGGGGTTTGTTTTCTCGAAGACCTCTGCCGAGTCTCATTAGCGGCAATGTCGCCCTTATCGGGGATGCCGCCCATCCAATGCTTCCTTGGTTTGGGCAGGGCGCCTCCTCATCTATAGAGGACGGCATTGTTTTTGCGCGCTGTTTTGAACAAGCGGATAATGCCCATAAAGCTTTAAAACTCTATGATAAAGCGCGGCATGAACGGGTAACTTTCTTGCAAAGAGAGTCAAATTTGGGAACGGAGCGTATGCAAGGGATGGATCCTTATAGCTTACGTGATGCCCCGCGCCGTGATGAAGACGCCTTGGGTATATTTAAGTATAACCCTGCTGCAGTGACTTTATCCGCTTGAGGCGTGTTGTTCGCTAGTCGGATTTGGCTTATAAATTTTGAATACAGATTTAAAATTTAGGTAATGTTACGTATGAGTGAAAAGCAGACTGTAAATCCTGATCTAGGTATTGAAATCAACGGGCCTGGACGAAAATATTTCGATGATGTGATGATAGATAACCTGATGGACGCTGTCGTTGAAATGTCAGCCGTATTATGGACCGTGCGCGATCGGCAAATTGTATTAGAAAAGGTTTTGGCAGAAAAAGGGATTGATGCATCCAAATTAATCGAATCCTATCTACCTGATACCTCAGAAAAAGCGGCCCGCGCGGCCGAACGCGATGACATGGTGAAATCAATATTTAGTGGCTTTCTACGAAGACCTAATGATTTGTCCGCGAAGAATGCCGATGATCCATCTTTAAGACAGATAGAAGAAACGCCTTAGGAGCTAATATGACTCAAGCATCAACAAATAGAGGCTATATTGGCTTGTTACCCCGCCCAAGTAAATTAGCGGATGAAAGCTATCTTGAATATGTTCAGAGCTTTCGCAAAATGCTTATTCAGGATATGTTCCCCTTAGTTTCAGAATGCGGAGAAGCGAGCTATGGCGACTGGAAGGCGCAAGAGAAGCCAGAGGCCAACACAGATGATCTTGAAGATATAAAACGGGAATTTCGCCGGGCGCCGGTCGCTACAACATGGCAAAGGTTTTTACGCACTCAACAGGAAATGATGTGGCGGAAAACGCGGCAAAGTTTTGTCAGAGATAGTGATAATATCTTAGCAAAAATGGAAGCGAGTGAAAAGCTTGGGCCGGGCAAATTGCTATATGATGAGGATTTTGTTGTGCCGGCCTACACCCGACAAGAAATTCACTTGCAGCCAGGCGGCTATACGGATGACGTTCTGGGCGGTGTCGTCTTTCATTACGGAACAATGGTTTTCTACGAAGGATCAAATGATCAAGATGAGCTCCATATGGAACTTGCCCAGTTGACAACGATGCCAGAAGGAGAATGTAAACGCATCCTTGATATGGCCTGTTCAATCGGACAAGCGTCCACTGCATTGAAAAAGCTTAACCCTGATGTTGAAATAACCGGCTTAGATGTTGCTCTTCCGATGCTCAAATATGCGCATTACAGGGCGGTTGATCAGGGAATTGATGTTACATTTCAGCAAGCCCTTGCAGAAGATATGCCTTATGACGATGGTCACTTTGATGCCGTAATGTCATATCTCTTATATCATGAGGTGGCTGAGGAGAAAATCGAAGAAATCGTGACGGAAGTTTTTCGTGTTTTGCGTCCAGGCGGCACATTTTCTATTTTTGATTTTCCGAATAATTTTGGAGAGAATCTCCCGGCGTCACAAAGATACTTAATTGATTTTGACTCGCGGAATAATTGCGAACCCTATTCCGTCGGCTTTGTGCATTGTGATTTTATGGGTATTTTGCGCCGCGCAGGATTTAAAGTTGAAGAAGGTCCTAAAACTTCAAACTTTTTCTTACAGTCCACGCTGGCGACGAAACCGTTATAGGTTAACTTAGGCGCTAAGCCGCGTTGCGGCCAATTCGGCCATAGCGATCACAAGGGCATTGGTTGGGCAGGACGGAATTTCAGGCATAACCGACGCGTCAATGACATAGAGCCCCTCTGTCCCTTTGACGCGCAAGGATGGGTCAACAACTGACATATCGTCTGTACCCATCCGGCAAGTCCCGCAATGATGGCCAAAGGGGGTTGTTCCGGCAATTATCAATTCCATTTGACCTTTGCGGGTTTTTAAAAGTTCCTGGTTTTGTTCGGTGCCGCCCAGCGCGCCGATTTCGCGCGAGCCCAGAATTTCACGACTAAGCTGGAGCGCTGCGAGGGTGCCATTCATATCTTCAACAGCAGAAAATATATTGTGATTAATGATGGGTTGGGCAAAGGGGTCTGCGCTTGCTAATTTTAGATGTCCGCGGCTTTGGGGTTTTGTGAAACTAAATGTAGTTTTAAAGCCGTGCGTGGGGCTTTTGAGCAGAGGTAAGACGGTCGGCGTTGTTGACACATTTAACATTAAATCACGTTTACCGTTTGATTCTGAGCTCCCATAGACAACGGCAACCGAGCCGTGAACAGCGGAGTCGGCGATTTTCTCGTCTGTGGCAAAGTTATGGCCAGCGATAAGCATATGATCATGCAAGTTTGAGCCAAGACCAGCTAAATCTAAGCTTACGGGGATGTTGATATTTTTAAGGTGATCCGCAGGCCCAATTCCGGAGCGCATTAAAATGACGGGCGAGCGTAAGGCTCCTGCCGAAAGAATAACGCGACCCGCCTCGGCTTTTTGGATTAAGCCGCCAACATCATATTCTACGCCGGTACAGCGCTTCGTTGAAAATAAGAGCTGTGTTGCGTGGGCTCCAGTTTGGACGACAAGGTTGGAACGTTCTAATGCTGGGCCGAGAAAGGCATAGCCCGTATGTTGTCTTTTGTGGCCATCAAAGGCGAGTTGGTTTAGTCCAGCGCCGAGCTGCACCTTACCATTTAAATCATCGCTAACGCCAAAACCAAGGCGTTCCGAAGCGGCCATTGTAGCCTTAGCAAGGTGAGGCGGGTCCGGCAGAGCCATGACTTTAACTGGACCTGTTTTACCTCGGTCATCTGAATCCTTACTGCTCCAAGTCTCCGAACGGGCAAGCATTGGCGCAATATCGCTCCAGCTCCAATTGGGCAAATTCCAGGCATTTATATCATCCGGCGTTGGCCTATGGTGAATCATTGCATTGATAGCGCTTGAGCCGCCGACAAGTTTTCCGTGTGCTAAAAAAAGGTCTTTTCCACCAGCATGGGTTTGAGAGGTTCCTTTGTCTGGCCAAATTAAGTCACCAAACGTAAGGCGAAACCAGTTTTTTGGATCATCTATGAGTGGGTCTTGCGAGGTCGGCCCTGCTTCCAGTAATAAAACGCGTGTATTGGGATTTTCGGTAAGCCTTGAGGCGAGCACGCACCCAGCCGATCCTGCCCCGATTATTATATAGTCGAAAGACGCCACTTTGTTTTTAACCTTTCCGCTGCAGGCGGCTAAGGGACCCATCAGGCTCGTTGCAATTGCCACTCGGCCCGCAAGCTTTAGCGTTCTTCGGCGTGAAAACTTACGTATTGCCATTTAATCCCTAAACTGTAATCGCGGCTCTTCTATAATGAAATGTCTTTGGGATTAAACCGTCCCCGTTCGACATACCATCGATTGATACTGACTGCCTTAAGAGATTGAAAACCTATTCCCCTAGTGGATAAGACACCTTGTAAACCTATTAATATTGCGAGGTTTTTCCGCATAGCGGTTAAAAACTTTATTCGATGTTTAAAGCTTTAATTTGGCTTGTAAGACTACGGCTGAAAGGAAATTGTCATGGATCCAATTTTGATAGCTGGCGCGGGGCCAGTCGGTTGTGCATTAGCTCTATTTTTGGCTCAAAATGATATACCTATCATTTTGATTGAGGCTGAGAAAACTATTCCTATGGACCTTCGTGCGTCTACATTTCACCCGCCCACATTGGATATGTTGGCGCGGTTAGGTGTTGTTAAAGAAATGATGACGATGGGGCTCAAGGTCGAGCATTATCAATACCGTGACCGCCGGTCGAATGAGATTGCGAAGTTTAATTTATCTGTTCTCGCAGATGAGACAGACCATCCTTATCGTTTGCAATGCGAACAGTATAAAATGGCGGGAATAGCCGTTGATAAACTTAAGGCCTTTCCTCATGCTGAAGTGCGTTTTAGAACACGTATTAAGGGATTTTCAGAAGTAGACAGTGGAGTAAGAGCGCTGGTTCAAGATGATGAAGGCGAAGAGCATATAAAGTGCTCTTACCTTGTGGGCTGCGATGGCGCGAATAGCGTTGTTCGCCAAGCTGGCGGTATGAAATTTGAGGGTATGACTTACCCCGAGCGTTTCTTGGTGGCGAGTACGAGCTATAAATTCGAAGAGTTCTTTAATGACTTATCTTTTGTCAATTATGTCTCAGACCCGGATGAATGGTGTGTTTTGCTTAAGACATCTAGTTTTTGGCGCGTTTTAATTCCGACGCCTATAGAAGAAGAAGACTCGCGTTTCTTAACGGATGAGTTTATTCAAGACCGCCTGCACAGATTAGCTGATAATGATAATGATTTTGATATTATACACCGTACGCTTTACCGCGTTCATCAGCGTGTCGCGAGTTCTTACCAAATTAGAGACCGCGTGTTGATTGCTGGCGACGCGGCCCATGTTAATAACCCTCTTGGCGGTATGGGCATGAATGGCGGAGTGCAAGATGCCATTAACTTAGCCGAAAAATTTGTAGAAATTATCAAGCAAGGCGGTGACCGACAGGACCTTTTGGCGCTTTATAACCGTCAACGCAGAGGTATATGTACACGTTTTATCCAAGAACATACAAAGCGCAATAAAGCCTTAATGGAAGCGACGGACAAAAACACCCAAGTGAAACGCCAAGCTAAATTTATGAAGTCTTGTTCTGACCCCGTTTTGGAAAAAGCCTTTGTAATGGAAACCTCCATGATTAATTGTGTGCGCGACAGTTACCAAATCGCTTAAGAGGTCCCCATGGTTGATACATTAGGATACCGGATGAAGTTTGGCGTTATTGCGCCGTCAACAAATACCAGTGTGGAGCCTGAATTTGCCTGGATGCAGCCTGCCGGCGTAACAAATCATTTCTCGCGTATCGAAACGCCGGATATGGCCGTGACCGATGATGAGAGCTTTGGTGAGCTCGTCCGTATTATTAGCGAAAACACAATGGCCGCTATTGATAGCGTTATGACATGTAGTCCGGGATATGTCGTCATGGGAATGTCCGCGGAGACGTTTTGGGATGGTAGCGGGCGCGCTGATCGTTTGCATAAGGCTTTTGAAGAGCGTGCTGGTACTGGCGTGACAATGGGTTCGCAAGCTTGCGACGCGGCGCTCAAAGCCTATTCGGAAGAAAAGCCGATAAAGACAATCGCTGTTCTGACACCTTATATGCCCTTGGGGGACAATATGGTAAAACGTTATTTTAGCGAAATCGGTTATGATGTGCTGGACGTGATTGGTTTGAAAAGCGCAAGCCCAATGCTGATTGCCCATGAAAGCGAAGCTAAAATGCGCAATGCCATAATGGAGCTAAATAAACTCAATCCAGACGCTATCATTCAATGCGGGACCAATCTGGCCTGTGTTCGCGTCGCGGCTGAGGCTGAAAAATGGCTAAATAAACCCGTCATTGCGATTAATTCTGCAACCTATTGGCATGCGCTTCGGGCGAACAAAATAAATGAGAAAATGCAAGGATTTGGTCGCTTGCTGTCAGACTGGTAGATAAATGCTTAATTACGATTATGTCCCGATAAATAAACGTCGACCACTAAAATTTCCCAATGGGAAAAGGGTCGCCTTGATCATTTCCTTCAATTTGGAAACTTGGGATATGACCAAAGATACTGAGGAGCCTTATTATGCAGGCGGTCCAGCAGTCCTTCCAAATATACTTCCTGGAAATGTTGCGGATTTTCCGAACTATACATGGCGGGAATATGGACAGCGCGTGGGTGTTTTCCGTATGTTCGACGCGCTCGACAAATTCGATGTAAAGCCGTCTTGCACGACCAATGCTGTTACCTTTGATCGGCGTTACGCGATGATTGAAGCAGCCTTAGAACGGGGATGCGAAATCGTGGCTCATAACTGGGAGCAGGGTGAGCTATTATGGAAACATGCCTTTGATATTGACGCTGAACGTGACGTTATAGCGCGCACGCTCGCTCAATATGAAAAATATGTCGGCAAGAAAGCTAAAGGCTGGTTGTCGTCATCTTTACGCAGTACAACCAACACGGCTCAAATTCTCGCCGAGAATGGCCTGACTTATTATTGTGATTTACTTAATGACGACCAACCTTACCTCATTCATACGGATGCAGGACCGATTGTTGCGACGCCTTATTCAAATGAGATTAATGACTTCACGCTGATTACGCGCCGCGGACATAGTACATCCGAAGTTGCCGAAATTCTTATAGAAGAGTTACGCGTTCTCTATGGTGAGGGAGCCAGCACGGGCCGCATTATGAACCTGGGAACACATCCACATGTTTCGGGCCGAGCTTACCGCATTGCATATCTTACCGAATTTTTGAAATATGCAAAATCACTGGAGGATATTTGGTGGTGCACGCGCGAAGAACTTGCGGCATGGTATTTGGACAATGCCCAAGAACATTTTGATCAGCCTGACCCCAAAGCCTAGGAATATAGCATGAGCACCAGCCAAGACGATAATTACGCTGGCGTCTATGATAACGCACTGGGATATGGAAAGCGACCGGCTCTTATTCTAATCGATTTTGTCGAAGCCTATTTCAGGCCAGAGAACGAACTATATGCAGACCCGCAATCGGCTCTAGACGCGGCGTTGGTTTTAAGAAGAATTGCTCATCAGAAAAACATACCTGTCATTATAACCAATGTCGTCTATGACTCAAATGGCCTTACGGGTGGGGTGTTTTTTAAGAAAGCAAAGCCGCTTAGAAATTTTGTTCCAGACGCTGAGCATAATGGATGGCCGGACGGGCTTGAGCTCGGCCCGAATGATATCTTGGTTAGTAAACAATATCCATCCGCTTTCTTTGGAACATCTTTATCCTCGACTTTAACAGCGGCAGGTATTGATACTGTCATTTTGACAGGGCTGACGACTTCGGGCTGCGTGAGGGCAAGCTGCGTTGACGCGAGCTCCTATGGGTTTAGGCCAATCATCGTTGAAGACGCTTGTGGTGACAGACATGCTGATCCCCATAATGCCAATTTATTTGATATGAACGCGAAATATGGCGACGTGGTGTCGCTTGAAAATGCGTCTGAATATCTCAAAGGGTTAAGCATTTAGGGCATTATGAAAAAGGGCATTAGAACATTTTTTAAAATTACCGGAATAGGGATTTCCCTATTGTTGCTGCTGGCCATTACGTTTGTCTTGTCAAATTTGACCTTAGTTAAAAACCTCCCAAGCGCGCAGGATGGCTTTACCGATGCCATGTTTATCGACAATCAAAAGCCATTACAGCTGATTGAGGGAGGTCAGAACGCGGCTCTCACCTTAAACCTTAAGGATCAAAACACATTTACTCAGGCGCATGACCATTGGAAAAAAACGGGCGGCAAGGCTCTTCTTATTTGGCAGAAAGGCGAGCTTGTTTATGAAGCCTATGCGGATGGTGTATCGCCGACTGATCGTTCAAGATCTTTCTCAATGCATAAATCCATTTTGGGCCTTGTTGCGGCAACAATGGAGGCTGACGGCTTAGTCGATCTTAATGACCCTATCAGCCTTTATATTGACGCTTATAAAAAGGATTGGCGTAACACACTCAGCATTCGCGATATGATTCAACATAAGTCTGGCCTTGAACGCTATCCATTCTCGCCGCCGAGTTTAGATGCTTTAAATTTATTACTCAGTCACAAGGTCGAGAAAACAGCGATTAAGGCTAAGCGCGTCGATGAGGTCCCTGTTTTTGACTACTCTAACGTTAATTCTCAAGTCGCTGGCGCGGCGCTTAGGAAAATATTAGAAGAAAAAAAATCTCAGACTTATGCACAGTATCTATCGTCCCGTATATGGGCGCCCGCAGGGGCAGGGGACGCGTACCTGTGGTCAGAAACCGAAAAAGGCGCGCCGCGCTTTTATGCAGGCTTGCAAGCAAGCGCTCGCGATTGGTTAAAACTTGGAATTTTGATTGCGCAAAATAGCGGCAATATTGTTCCTCGTTCTGCGCTAGAAACCCTCTTGGAACCAAGCAGTCTAAATGCAGATTACGGGCTGGGTATATGGCTCGGATCACCAGAAGATGGATTGCGCGAATATGGTCCTAGCACTGAACTTGCCGTTCCAAGTGCGGAGCCCTTCATTCTAGAGGACACGGTTTTTTTTGACGGCTTTGGCGGTCAGCGTGTCTATATTTCGCAAAGCGCAGAACTCGTTATTGTGCGCATCGGTGATGTGCGTTTTGACTGGGATGATACGGCCTTGCCAAATATGGCGGTCAAAGCTTTGAGTATAGAATAAGGGTCATTATAGTGCTAATTTATCACGCAAAATATGTAAAGAAACAAACAAGTCGGACATGCTACGTCTTTATGACTGTAGTAATTTATTAGGCTAAAGCGTTACAGAAGCGTTGGTCGGCTGCCGATTAATCGAACTATCATAACCGCAATCGATAAATTTGAATGTAAAATATTGATTTAGAATGAAATGAGGGAATATTGATGGGCTCAAGTTTTTTTAAAAAATCGATTTTCGCGACAGTGTTAGGATTAACGGTTGCGTGTTCGCCAAGCTCAGATGTTCAGCAGGAGCTATCAGCTTCGGCTCTTGACGAATATCAAAGAAAACTTGCTATAACGCTTAAAAATCCGGTTCAACGTACCAAGTTAATAGCCAAAGTTCTGGGGTCCACGGTTGAAGAAGAACGTCATGGGTTTTTGAAATTCCACATTTTTGGATATGCAGGAGATGGCAACCTTATTCCGTTCTTCACGATGAATAATTATGTTGTCCAAAAATGGAAACCCGCGGAAGATGGGGCATTTGAACTCCAGCACTATGAAGCGGCTTATTATTCTAAATTTGACACGACCGAGCCTATAGAGGACTGGGTAAACCCGCTGACAGGCGAGACGGTTAAGATTCCGCCATTTGTGTTAGGACCTGTCCCGAGGGCTTATGGTCCTGATATGGGCAAGACTGCCGCAACTTTTGCGCCAGATCCTTTGAATATTACGATGATAGGAGATCGGGTCTTTATTCCTACTCTGTCTCAGTTTGAATTTCCTAATACACTTTCTGCTGAGGAATGGGGGCCATATTCGAGTGGACCGATTACCTATTGGGACTCGATGTTAGTTTATTCTGCTGATGTTCGGGATGTTTTTGATAATTCTAAAACGCATGTCGGGGCCGAAATGCATATGCAAAATTTAGTCAGTTGGGCACCCTTCCTGAAACTCGGGCAGTCACCTGGGCGGACTATGGTGAGAGCCTATGGGCAGCATATTTCTGGATATGACGCTCTGCCGAAAGATATTCGGCAAAATCTTGAAAAGTACACACCTGAGATTTTTGATATCGAAGGTTGGACCGATTTTCGAATGGACAATATTGAATTAGCACAATCATTAGCTAAGCAGCGCGCGGATGGCGTCCTTGATATTGATCAAGATGATTATGTGCCGTTCAAGGTCAAGAAATTTGATGAAATCGGAAAATAGGGTTATCGTCTGCACGTATTATAGTGTTGAAGGATTTGGCTCAGACTCTTTTCGATAAATTATGGGATAGCCACCATATTAAAACGCTCGATAACGGCGAGTCATTAATCGCTATTGATCGCGTATTCTTACATGAGCGTACAGGCAGTGTAGCGCTTCAATCCATTTTAAATAGCGCCCGAAGTCCCCGCGCGCCCGAAACAGTTTTTGCAACTATTGATCATATCGTTTCAAATGATTCTGGCCGGTCTCAAAATCAGGCCCGTGTGCCTGGCGGTGAAGCCTTTATTAAAGCCACGCGCAGCGCGGCAAAAGCAACGGGTATAAATCTCATTGATGTGATGGATGCGGACCAAGGTATTGTACATGTCATATCACCCGAATTGGGTATTGCGCAGCCCGGTTTGACGTTGGTTTGCCCCGATAGTCACACCTGTAGCCAAGGCGCGTTAGGCGCTCTAGCTTGGGGTATTGGATCTACAGATGCAGAACATGCAATTGTCACAGGGACCCTAAGAGTAAAAAAGCCGCCACAAATGCGCATCATTATAAATGGATATCTAAGAGTAGGGGTAACAGCAAAAGATGTTGCCTTGCATATTATTGCAAAATATGGCGCGGCTGGCGCGAGGCGTTGTACTGTGGAATATGCAGGGAATACTATCGAAAACATGTCTGTTGAGGAACGTTTAACGCTCTGCAATATGGCTGTAGAGTTTGGAGCATTTACGGCGGTTATAGCGCCTGACGCAACGACTTACGCTTATCTAAAAGGTCGAAAATTTTCACCTAAGGGCAAAAATTTTCTGGCTGCTGTAGAGCATTGGCAGGAGTTAAAGTCAGATAAAGAAGCTCAATTTGATTATGAGTATTACATCAAAGCTGATGATATTAATACAACGGTGACGTGGGGAACGTCGCCTGAACAGTCCGTTCCGATTAACGGTTGCATCCCAGAAACCTTAAATACCAAAGCTCTGAAATATATGGATGTCGCTGTGGGCGATAAAGTATCAGATTTGAAAATTGGAGGAGCCTTTATTGGCTCCTGCACAAATGCCCGTCTTTCCGACTTGAGAGTAGTAGCTAAAATATTGAAAGGTCATAAAGTTGCCGAAGGTGTAAGTGCTATATGTGTGCCAGGGTCTATGGCTGTGAGGCGAAAAGCCGAATCTGAGGGGCTTCATAAAATTTTCCAAGCGGCGGGCTTTAAATGGGGTACGGCCGGCTGTGCCTTTTGTTTCTATGCTGGCGGAGATACATTTGCCCCTGGAACTAGAGTTATCTCTTCAACAAACCGAAATTTTGAAGGCCGTCAGGGGCCAGGTGTTCGTACGCATTTAGCAAGTCCAGCGGTTGTTGCCGCCTCCGCTATCGCAGGCAAAATAACAGCGCCAGAAGAAGTTTTGTCATGAGGCCTTTCTCGATACATAAAGGCATCGCAGCCCCTCTTATCCATGATAATATAGACACTGATCAAATTATTCCCTCTTGCGAAATGACGTCAGTCTCTAAGACAGGTCTCAGGGAAGGTTTGTTTGCGGGACAACGATATACTTCGGGCCGCGTTGAGAATCCTAATTTTATTCTCAATCAAGAATTTTACCGCAATGCGACTATCCTTTTGTCAGGTAAAAACTTTGGATGTGGCAGCTCTCGGGAACATGCCGTTTGGGCTCTAAAAGAATATGGTTTTCGGATCATTATTGCCGAAAGCTTTGGAGAAATTTTTTACAATAATTGTGTGCGTAATGGTATTTTGTGTGTAGAGATGGACCCCATTATCATCGATACTTTAGGTGATGAATTGACGGTTAATTTGATAGCGCAGACTGTCGATGGAGTTAGATTTATGATTCCCAAGAGCGATAAGCATATGCTCCTAAATGGATTGGACCCTATCGCGCTTACGTTAGAGGATGAAATTGAAATTTCTGCTTATTTTGAAAGAGATAAAAAAGACCGGCCGTGGGCGTATTAAATAACACCTTTCGATTTTAGGTCCTCAACATTTAGCCCTAAAGCCGTCAATATATCTACAGTATGCTCTCCCGCTTTCGGCGGGTTGAGGTGAAGCCCTAACCGATTTCCGTCAAGAGAAATGGGTAAGGCAGGGAGTTTGCAACGTCCGCCATCTTCCATTTCCATATCAATTAGCCCGTCTTGGGCGTTTAAGTGCGGGTCATCAAACAAGTCTTCGGGCTTGCCAATGGGCGCGAAGGGAAGACCTAGGTTTTCAATTTTTTCCATGAGCTCTGCTTTGGTCATGGATTTGAACTTTTCGATGATTTGCGGCAAAAACTTATCTTTATGAATGACGCGGTCGCGGT
>CAYXEB010000013.1:0-25566 GCA_964463835.1 uncultured Hellea sp. | reverse complement strand
TGAAGGCCACATCGACTGCGTCGAGGGACACAAACCAAGCCGCGCAAACAAGACTATAAACGCCTTGCAACATAACAATCCCGAAAAGCGACCTCATGCGAACAATCGCAAAAGCGACTACAACGAGGAGCGCCATAAGCCCAGCATCTAATATCATAGTGGGCAATACAGGTTTAGCGGCGGCCGCGAATAAGGCCTCCATCATTGGGAGCCTCCGTCAATGCTAGGCGCCTTATATTTTCCTAATTTTGGTTTTAGGCCAGCTGTAAAAGCCGCATGTGCCACGGCATGCGTCGCGGTTGGGCTGGTCACGAATAAGAAAAAAGCGACAATCAATAATTTCAAGCTTAGCAGCGTAAACCCAGATTGGATAATAAGCCCTATTAAAATGAGCTCAGCGCCCAATGTATCTGTCATGCCTGCTGCATGAAGACGGGTGTAAAAATCAGGCAGTCTTAATACACCCAGCGTACCCGCTAAGACAAAAAATACGCCCGATGCGATGGCGATCATAGACGCAATAGCTCGCAAAGCCCCAAACCAGTCAATATTTAACGTGGCCGCTGCCTCCGTGCTGGCGCTGGCGGCAAGAATAATATCAATAAGGACAATCATGATGATGATCCCTTGCGCCGTCTGGCTTGCGCACGGGCTTGACGCGCCTGTTCATTTATCAACGGAACACCCAAGGCCTGATAATTAAAGAACTTAAGAACGGCGATTGTCGCGATGAAATTCATTAAGGCATATAAGATGGCAATATCAACGCCGTCTGGACGGTCGATAACAAAACAGAAAACACAAAGAAAAAGAACGGTTTTAGTTCCAAAAGAATTGACCGCCAAGAGACGGTCATAAAGCGTAGGTCCGCTGAGCAAACGGCCAAGCATCATCGCCATGCTAACAATCACAAAAAATGCCGCTGCGAGATTAAAATAGGGTACAAAGTGATCCATTATGCTCCCCTAACGCCTTCACCAATGGCCCAAGCTGATTGCTCACCCATTTCTTTGAAGTCTTCGGGGTTACTCATCTCTTTAAGTAAGGCGTGAACTAAAATGTAATCATCTTCCATATCCACGGAGACTGTACCTGGGGTTAAGGTAATTGAATTGGCAAACATTGTCCGCGCTACGTCGGCTTCATTGGGGTAAGGAATTTTTGTCATTGTCGGCGAGACTTCAAGGTCTGGGCTCAATACCGCTTTAATAACTTGCATATTGGCTTTTACAATTTCGGCAAACAACCAGAAGAAGTAGATCATGGTTAGAGGCAGGGACAGATAGGGGACAGTCTCTTTATCTAAAATAGCCATGCGCATGCACATCCAGATTACAAAAAGCACTGAAATTGTTCCCAATGTCAGCAGCATAGTCGTGAAATAGCCAGATAAGGATAGCCAAGTGACTCCTAAAACTAACGCCAATACTATTGCGAAACGCATCGTAACGCTCCCTCCACCAGACGATTCTTGTCTTTAGGGAGGTCTTTAAACGGCCATTGGCTGAAACAAAAGACTATTCGCTTAAAAAAAAGCGAAATTCTGGGGATTTAAAAAGGGCAAAACGCTCAAATACAAAGCTTATTTTCGATTCCCGAAAACAAGGGCCGCTGTTATCGCCGCCGCGCCGTGGTCTTCTTCCTTCGGAATGACGCCGTCTTTAATATGGCGCATGACTTCAGGGTTTAAGGATGACGTTAGAGACCAGTTCCAATAGCGCAAGATTGTTTGAGCTTTATCGGTCGATATGACGTCATAGGTTTCCATCACTTTCGCAAGATCCGGATGCATATCGCCATTCATATCAACCACGGGTCTTTTTAACGATCGCCAAAATTTTTCAATGTATTGGCGTTTCATACCGGGGGCTTTACACAAAATTGCAATGGCTTCACCGGTCTTATCCGTTAAAATTTGCGCGCCCGTGGCAGGCTTAACACCTGCAATATATGAAATCTCTTCCGTCAGCTTTCGGGTTAACCCGTCAGCCTCGGCGGCTTCAACCGCTTGTTCTAAAGAGTCATATTCACTACGGTCTAATGCAGCGCGGTTTCTCTGACGACGTTCAATGAATTGTAGAGCTTTTCGAACAGCAGGGTCTGACCAGCCTTCTGCGGCGGCTTTTGCAAAAAGATCATGACAGCTTTCTTGCAACACATTTCGTGTGACGCCGAAACGATGTAGAATTTTCTTTCGAGTCGCACTTGAAGCCCACCAAAACATGGTCAATCCATGAGACGGTCTTAGCTCCACTCGCTCTACAAGTAAGTCAACATAAGGAAGATGACTTCTTGACACTGTTAGAATACGCTGGAGCGCTGTTTCCGAAAAACTAGCACCCTTATTCTTAAGCAATGTTTCAACAACATCTTCCTCTAAAAATTGGACTAGTTGGTCGACAACAGCGTCCGCAACCTTCCGGCGCTTGGCAATAACTTTGCGATGTTCCATGGATACGTTTTTACAAATTTGAATAAGATCAGAATCGGTCAGACTTTTACTTTCTTCAAGCACATGACGCGCAATTTCAATTTTATCTTTAGCGAGAATAACAAGTATGGTGCGCGGCGCCTCATTGAGCATAACCAAGCGTTTCGCGACGCTTTCTCTAAGTTCTGGCTCCGCTTCTCTTAGAAGTTCAACCAAAACGTCTCCGGCAAGATGGCGCTCTTGCGGAGGGAGTTGGCTTTGTGGAATACAGATCACATCTGAGAGGCGTTTAGCCAAAGACTTACGTACAGAACCATCTAAGGGCGTCTTTGGGACAATCGCGGTGGGTTTTAACTCCAACGCCTTAGCGTCTGGGAGCGGCGCTGCAACAGGTGCTTGCGGCGTTTGACTCGAAGTGTTTTGCGTAATTTCCTGCGTTTGCGCTGCTACAGAATTAGGGGCAGAATGGGCCTGCATAGGATTATCCTTCTTGAATCGACACAATATTAATTAGAGAGCGTTAACCAAGCGTGACCATTTTCGATAAAATTTCCCGCCTTAAGGGAATTAAAAGTCGTTTAGATTCTGAATTGATGCCTTGAAGCTCAAAAATTCTACCTTATGTGAGCTATAAGCGATACAAACTAATGAAGAGGACAATCTTTATGCGCAAATCTCTTATTCTAGGTTCAGCCTTAATGGCCCTCATGGTGGCCCCCATTGTGACAGCTCAAAGTCCATTTTCTAGAGGCGCCGAAAGTTCGGCAATGACGATCGATAGCCGAGGTGTATTGACCATGGCGCCGCTGCTCGAGAGCGTTACCCCAGCCGTTGTCAGTATCGATGTTTCCGGCACCCAGAAAGCCTCTTCTGGTTTGCAAGGCTTTGAAGGCAATGAAGAACTATTCGAAAGGTTTTTCGGCGGCCGCCTGCCCCAGCAGCAAGATCGTGAAAGACGCGGCATCGGCTCAGGCGTTATCGTCGACGCGGCTAAAGGCCTCATAATTACCAACCATCATGTGGTTGAAGGCGCAGATGAAATTACAGTGACGCTAGAAGATAAACGTGAGCTGGAAGCTGAGCTCGTCGGGTCTGACCCTAAAACAGATATCGCGGTCATTAAAATCCCAGCGCGCAGCTTGCGAGCTTTAAAATTTGCAAAAACATCGGATGTCAAAGTTGGCGATTATGTCATTGCCGTGGGCAATCCTTTTGGCCTCTCTCATTCGGTCACGAGCGGCATTATTTCAGCTCTTGGCAGAGACAGGGGCGCAGGCGATAATTATCAAGATTTCATTCAAACCGACGCCTCAATTAACCCCGGCAATTCGGGCGGCGCTTTGGTCAATTCCAAAGGCGAATTAATTGGCATTAACGCCGCGATCGTCACGCGTTCTGGCGGAAATAACGGCATTGGATTCGCTGTACCCGTCCGTATCGTTCAAGGCGTTATGCGCCAATTGGTGAGTTACGGCGAAGTTCGGCGCGGGCGTATTGGTGTCTTAATCGGAGATATTACACCCGCCCATAAAGAAGGGCTTAACCTGCCCACGCTTAATGGCGCGCTTGTCAATGATGTGGTTGATGATAGTCCTGCTGCAAAGGCTGGGCTTAAAATTGGAGATGTCATTGTCGCCTTTAACGGTGAAGATATCTTAGACGCCTCCGATATACGCAATTCTGTAGGTCTCGTCGAACCCGGGGAGCGAGCCGACATTACCTACTTACGTGACGGGAAACGACGCTCAACACGGATTGAAGTCGCGGAATTTGACGAAGAACGAGACGTTTTAGACGATAGCGCGGCAGATGAGATCCCAGCGCTTGAAAGTTTTTCAGGCGCTTCAATTACGGATATTCCTGAAGACACCGAGCTGCGCGGCGGTACAAAAGGCGTCATGGTCTCCTCCATTGAGCGTGGGTCAAAAGCAGCACGCGCCGGCCTACGCAAAAACGATGTAATCCGTGAAGTGAACCGTCAGAAAATTGCCAATTTGGGTGATTTCGAAGAGGCGATTGACGGCAAAGAAGGCCCCTTTGCGCTGTCAGTGGAACGTGACGGACGTAATACCTTTATTGCCGTCAAATAAGTCTAACGAAGCCTTCACGCATTGTGAGGGCTTTACAGGAAGAAAAGATTGACCGCAGTGCGCCACTAGGCAAAAGCACTGAGCTATGAGCTCAAACTTTGAGATAATTATTATCGGGGCCGGCGCCGCTGGCCTTATGTGCGGCGCGATTGCAGGCGCGCGCGGCAAAAACGTTCTTATTATTGATCACGCCGAAAAACCGGGAGAGAAAATCCGCATTTCCGGCGGAGGGCGATGTAATTTCACCAATCTATATTGCGGCCCAGACAATTTCATTTCTCAAAATCCTCATTTTTGCAAATCGGCCCTCTCGCGCTATTCGCAACATGATTTCATCGCGCTGGTTGATCGATATAAAATTGATTGGCACGAAAAAACCAAAGGCCAATTATTTTGTGATGGCCACAGTCAGCTAATTATCGATATGTTGCTTTCTGAATGTAATAAGGGCGGGAATGACATTCGGCTGTCAACACAGGTTCTCGGTGTCAAAGCGTGGGAAGACGGCTTTACTGTTACCACCTCTTATCAAACGCTGAACTGTGAAAAAGTAGTCATCGCCTGCGGCGGTCCCTCTATCCCGAAAATGGGCGCGAGCGGCTACGGTTATAAGGTCGCCGAAGAGTTTGGCCTTCCTATTATTACCCCCACCCCGGCCTTAGTTCCCCTCACCTTTACCGATGATTTAAAAACGCCTCTAAAAACTCTCTCTGGGGTGAGTGCAGATAGCCGCGTGAGCCATGAAAAAGCCGTCTTTGACGAAGCGCTTTTATTTACCCACCGAGGATTATCAGGGCCTGCCATTTTGCAGATCAGTTCCTATTGGTCTCCAGGAGAATACCTAACCATCGATTTGGCCCCACAAGAAGATATCTTGCTGGCCCTTAAATCAGCCAGAGATCACAGCCCGCGCCAAAGCCCGAAAAACTGGCTCACGCAATATCTGCCTGCGCGTTTAGCTAATCATATTATAAGTCATTTCAAACAGGAACGCCTCGCCGATATGAGTGATAGAGCGCTCACAAATCTAACCTTGATGATTAAAGAATGGCGGATCAAACCTGCCGGAACCGAAGGTTATAGAACCGCAGAAGTTACCAAAGGCGGGGTGGATACGGCGGCGCTATCCTCCAAAACCATGGAAGCAAAATCGGTACCAGGGCTCTATTTCATTGGCGAGGTTGTTGACGTTACAGGGCATTTGGGCGGACATAATTTCCAATGGGCTTGGGCCAGCGCTCACGCCTGCGCGACAGCGTTATAAATTTAACAATAAATACTAATTTCAAATTTGGGTTTTGCTGTTACAAGACCCCATGAAAACAATTGATTTGAATGCAGACCTCGGCGAAGCCGATACGGCCGAATGGGCGAAGTCTGAATATGATATGCTCCAATATATTAGCTCGGCAAATATTGCCTGCGGGGGACATGCGGGAACAAAACAAAGCATGAAACATATCATCAACGGCGCCATATTAAACGGCGTAGCCATTGGCGCGCACCCTGCCTATCCAGACAAGGTTAATTTTGGCCGCAAATCTTTGGCCGTTGGTTTAGATATAAGCCGCGAAAACCTTCAAGCAACGTTACTTGAGCAAATTATCACGCTGAGCGAAATCGCCTCAAAGGAAACCGCCCGCGTGAGCTATATCAAGCCCCACGGCGCGCTTTATAATGACGCGGTCAATGACCCTGAAAAAGCAGAAATCCTTGCAAACGTGATTTCCACAATAGACCCCGCCCTTGTTTTTATGGGCGCGCCCAATTCTGAAATGGGCCGCGCTGCCAAACGTTTTGGTCTTACCTTTGTCGCCGAAGGGTTCATTGACAGGCGTTACACCGATGACGGTCACTTGCTCAGCAGAGCCGAAGACGGCGCAGTTATCGCAGATCAAGAAGAGCGGATTAATCAAGCGAAATCCTTGATTTCCAAGCAACGTGTAACAACCGATAGCGGCGCGTCTTTGACTTTGAACGTTCAAACACTATGCCTGCACGGGGATAGCCAAGGCGCTGTCGAAACCGCGCGCCGCTTGCGCCAAGAAATTGAAAAAATGGATGTTCGCATCCAAGCTTTTGCGAACGCCGCATAAAATGAAAGATACGGATTTCTCTCTCACGCCTTATGGGGATAATGCCCTGCTCGTTCAATTTAGCTTACCGGCTGACGTTAAGTTCTTCTCTAAAGCTGTTAATCAACGTGTGCATGGCTTAGCGCGTGATTTGCGAGACACAGGCAATTGGTTAGATGTCGTCGCTGGATATGATAGCCTTTTATGTCATTTCAACCTTGCAAAATTATCAGCAGATCAAGCCAAAACAGACATTAAGGCTTATCTAGCCTCTCCCAGCGGCGCCAATAAAGAAGCCGGTAAAATCGTTGAAATACCTGTTGCTTATGGCGGGGAGTATGGACCCGACATGCAGGCAATCATGACGGCCAGCGGTTTATCGGAACGCGCCGTGATTGAATTACACTGCGCAGAGTTATACGATGTCTGCATGATGGGTTTTGTGCCCGGGTTTGCCTTTTTATCGCAAGCGCCCGAAAAGCTACATCACCCGCGTCATAAAACTCCGCGCCAACAAGTTTCCGAGGGCTCTGTTGGAATAGCTGGATGGCAAACGGGCATATATGGTCTTCAAAGCCCGGGCGGGTGGCAAATTATTGGACGCACACCTTTAAAATTATTTGATAAAACCCGCAAAACGCCTTTCATGGTAGAAGCTGGTGATAAAATTCGGTTTAACCCGATTTCGCAAAATTCTTTTGACGAGTTATCGTCATGATAGAGGTTTTGAACGGCGGCACGCAAACGACAGTCCAAGATGCGGGGCGCTTTGGTCTGCGCCATTTGGGCATTCCCTCCAGCGGGGCCGCAGATAAATTATCCTTTGCCCTCGCCAATTGGATGGTGGGCAATCAATGGAATAGCCCTGCTCTGGAATGCGCGCTGGGCGGCGTGCATATAAAATTTCTATCTGACTACACAATTGGTTTGGCGGGCGCAGAAATGTGGGCGCAAATAAACGGCCAGAACATTAAAAATTTCTCGGCCATATCTGTACATAAAGGCGACATTCTAACGCTAAGTTTTGCCAGAGATGGATGCCGGGCCTATATCGCCATAGCGGGCGGTTTTAAGGTTGAGAGCTTTATGGACAGTGTTTCAACCTATTTGCCCGCCGGGCTCGGCGGGCTTGAAGGCCGCCCTCTAAAAGCAGGTGACATACTTAATGTAAGCAACCGCCCGCGAGAGGCCCCGCGGACAATCCCCAAAGGATTTACACCGTCTTTGTCTCGCCATGTCGTCTTGCGCGCGCAGTCAGCGCCTGAATGGAACGGTTTAGACCTGCCCAGCCAGCGCCATTTATTTGTCAGTCCGTTTAATGCAAGCACGGCCACAGACCGTATGGGCGCGCGTCTTCGCGGGGATAAAATTACTTTTAAAAAACCAAGGTCTATGACGAGTTCGCCTTTGCTCCCTGGAACCTTGCAAATCCCCGCGGATGGACAGCCTATATTAGCGCTCGCAGACGGGCATTGCACGGGGGGCTATCCCCGTGTTTTGCAGGTCATCCAAGCTGACATTTGGCTTTTAGGTCAAATCGCGCCGGGGTCTCAGGTCAGCTTTCGTCGCTGTTTTGCGGAAGATGCCCCAAAAATACTAAGAGCTAGAAACAGCTTTTATGGCGGTATGATCGATGAGTTTTCGTTTTAGACGATGTTGCCAAAGTCCTATATATTTTTGGATGACCAGCTCACCCATACACAAAGATATTATACGAACCCCATTGATATTCTTACCGCCGATAATCCGGGCGACATTGATGATATTTTTGCCAAGCTTATGCAATATCACCAAAAGGGATATTTTATCGCGGGATATTTGTCCTATGACCTAAGCTATGTATTCGAACCTACATTGAGTCATCGCCTCGCCGTAAAACGTCCGACGCCGCTTTTAAGTTTTGGGATATTTAAAACTTTTCAGCATCAAGCCCCCACGCAGCTATTATATTCTGCGCAAGACCCCGAGCTCACATTGACCCCGCATTGGGACGAGGCTGAATACCGTAAACGGTTTAACCAAGTCATGGATTATATTCAGGCCGGAGATGTCTATCAGATTAACTTAACTTTCCCCATGACAGGGCCTTATCCCAGCTCTGCCCATAGCCTTTATGCGGTCCTTCGCCATCGCCAGAAAGGCCGATATGGCGGCGTCGTCCATCTCGGCGATACCCCTCAAATTATTTCGCTCTCGCCTGAACTTTTCTTTCGCAAAGAAGGCTTGGATATGAGTATGCGTCCTATGAAAGGTACGCGCCCGCGTTCCCCCAATCTGCAAATAGACGGAGACTTACGCTTGGATATGCGCAATGACGCTAAATCTCAGGCTGAAAACCTAATGATTGTCGATCTTTTGCGTAACGATTTATCCCGTATTTCCGAGCCTGGCTCGGTCAAAGTGCCTGAATTATTTGCCCTGGAAACTTACGAAACCTTACATCAAATGACATCTCGCGTCTTATCCAAACTTACTCCAGATGTTGACATAAAGAGTATTTTTTCAAACCTTTTTCCTTGTGGCTCTGTGACGGGCGCTCCGAAAATTCGCGCTATGGAAATTATAGATGATTTAGAAACAACGCCCCGCGGGGCCTATTGTGGGGCTTTGGGATATATCGACCCCAATGGAGACGCCTGTTTTAACGTCGGCATTCGTACCCTCACCGTAACTGGAAAAAAACTGACCTATAATGTAGGTAGCGGGCTTGTTTTTGATAGCCAAGCTGAAGATGAATATCGCGAATGTCTGCTCAAGGCCGATGTCCTAACGCAGCCGCCCGTCGAGCTCATCGAAACCTGTCTTTGGACGGCCAAAAACGGCCTAGCTTACGGCAAAGCCCATAAAGCCCGTATGATAAAAGCTGCTAAGGCTTTTGAATATCCTTTTAACCCTACCGAATATGACGTCCTAATAAACGGGATTAAGGCTAAACAAAACGACCAACATATCCGCATAAAATTAGATCCAAATGGCACTCTAAGTTTAAGCCAAAAAGACTTCGTTCCGTTAGAACATCCAAAGATTATGGTCTCGCCGCATAAACTGTCCAAAAAAGTACAATATTCAAAACATAAAATCTCAAGGCGTAGTTTTTACGATGAAGAACGTGAGCGTCTCAAAGCCCTTACGGGGATTGATGAAGTTATTTTCCTTAATGAAAGTGGCAAGCTTTGTGAAGGATCCTTTACGTCTATATTCATCGAGAAAGACGGAAAGCTGTTAACCCCTGCTCTCAGAACAGGTATTTTACCCGGAATTTTAAGAGCCCAGTTGCTCCGCTCAAGAAAAGCTAGAACCGCCGATTTAATGAAAATGGACCTTTTGAGCGCGAAAAAAATCTATATTGGGAACTCCATGCGCGGGTTGATGCCAGCGACGCTTATAGAGCCACCTAATCAATAGAGCTTGGTTTAGACCCATGAGTGACTGAAAATTAACTAAACTGCACGGGTTTACTGCGGTATTTAATGTCAACAAGGCCTTGGCGGGTTTCCTATATGGCTTTAGACTCGATGGGATGCTGGGATCACTGGCTGATTCATTTTTAACGAAGCCTGCGTAATTTGAAGCTGCCGATTACATTCTTTGCGAATTTCTCGCCCTATCACGACCCTGACCCGGTCTCCGAATTCTATGAGGATACCGCCCAGCGCATTACCAGCGTGGTCGCGGCCGTTTTCGCCATTCATATCGGGTTCTTTTTCATCATGAACCCCAATTTCATTATGCCCGACCTCGTGGAACCAGAACCTGAGACTATCTCCGTCGAAATAATCACCTTAGAAGCTGAGCCTGAGCCAGAAGCTGAAACCGCGCCAGCGCCGCCAGTGCCTAGACCAACGCCCAGACCTAAGCCAACCCCGCCCCCTGCGCCGCGCCCACAAGCCGCGGAGCCTAACCAGCCAGCATTTTCGCCCACCCCGCCTGCACCGCAGCCAAATTTTGAGCCTGTTCCTGAGGTCTTTGTGCCGCCGCAACCAATCGTACCGGACCCCGCGCCGGCTCAAGCCCCTATTCCTGACCCTCAACCCATAATAGAATTTTATGAGCCCGAGCCTGTCATAGAGTTTTACGAACCGCCCACGCAGCCTATCCCAGAACCTCAAGACATTATCCTGCCGCCAATTATCACGCCGTCAGCTGAACTCCCACCGTTGCAAGATCAGCTCCCAAATTTACCAGACATATCCTCACTGCCGCCTTTGCCCGCACCAACCGCGCCAGTTCCCCAAGCAGAGCCTGTGTTCATACCGCAGCCTACTCCCCAGATTGCTGTAGAACCCCAACAGATTTATCAACCTGAATTTCAAAACCCCGCGCCAACCATTCTCGCCTCTCCTGAAGATGCAATTACAGAGGAAGAGATACGGCGCGCCATCGCCGAACAACAAGCGGCCAAACAGCTTGAACAGGAAGAAATAGAAAGACTTAAGCGTGAAGCAAGAGAACGCCTTGCCCAAGAAGAACGCGAGGCCAGAGAATTAAGACGGCAAGAGCGCCGCAACGCCGAACAACAAAAACGTCTTGAAGAATTAGAAGCAAAAGAGCAACGCCGCGCCGAGCGAGACGCCCGAAAGCGCGAACGCGAGCTTGAAAAGCAAATTCGGCGAGAAGAAAAAGAGAGGGAACGCGAATTACGCGAGCTAAACCGAGAAATAGAAAAACAAAATAAAGAGGCCGAAAAACGCGCGAAAGAGGAAGAGAGGCAAAGACGCAAAGACGCCAAAGACCGAGAACGGCAAGAGCGAGATGAGGCCCGCAGACAGGAGCGGGAGGCGAAAGATAATGCGCGGCGGCAAGAACGCGAGGCAGACAGACAGCGCAAAGAACAAGAACGCGCGAAGAAACGCGAAGAAAGAGACCGACGAAACTCACCCAATAGTAACGCCGCGCCGACGCCGCAAAGAAATCCTGCAATCGCGGGCCCCATACGCGGAGGCGGCAACCCTCCCCCGAGCGGGGGTACCAAACGCGGCTCGGCTGGTGCAAGTGGTTGGACGCTCGCCCCCGGTTCTAGAGATAGTATTAATCGTAGCCCTGGCAAAGGTTATGACGGCCTGGTTCTTGATATCCGTTGCCGTGAAGCTGGGAAATCCCATTTGGAATGTCCAGATTATTTAAAAGCGTATACAGGCCGTAATGCGAGCGGATTTGAGGTCTTTGGTCGCCAGCATGCTACACCAGCGGGCAGCGGGCCACAAACTGCCACGCGGCCATTTGGCGGCGGCGGGGGAGTCATCAGCGGCGGCGCCCAGCAGCTGGGGCAAATTGGCGATAATTCCATTAACAATGGCGGCCCCTCTTCAACAGTATTGGAAGATATTGGCGGCTTTAATAATGAGTTTCGATCAAACCCTGTACGCGCCCTCGATAAACATTTTAATCAGTTCGAAATCCCCAAGGACGATCCCGTAGATCCCAATGATTGGGTGTTAGAGCTTGGCGATACCGATAATGAATAATCACTCGCCGCTCTGAACTTCTGAAATTGTTTTCAACCGCGTTAAGCTTCTATCAAATTGATCATTAAGGGCGCCAGATTGTATTTTGGAGCGAACGCGCCTCAGATAGGGAAAGCCCCCCAACGGAATTTCGGACTTCGTTAGAACCGTCACACTTTCACCGTCATCACTGAGTAAAATCGCATGAGTTGCGCTCGCGGATTGACCCGACAAATTACTTTCAATCTGAACAAACTCCCCCGACTGGCTTTGAACGATTTCTTGTGACCCAAAGGGGTAGATACCCGATCCATTTTGCCACGCCATTGTTTGACCAACGCCTGTATTTGACCCGCCATATATAATTTCTGCATCCGCCAATTGGGTTTGCAGCGGTGCCCACTGAGATAGAGCCTTAAGATCATTTAAAAGGGGGAAAACATCTTCTGGATAAGCGTCTATTTCGATTGAGCGCTCCACCGTTTGTCTGTCAGGCAGAAAAAAGCCTATAATACAAACCGCAATGAAGAGTAAGAATATAAGGGCAATACCTTTTAGTAGCCATTTCATATACTTTCCCCACGTTTCACCCCGACTATCAAAGAAATAGGAGAAAATATCAAGCCCGCAGCGCTCTTGCTCTCGGCGCGGCAATCCCCTAAAACGCCAGCGAACAACGATAAACAGATTTTCACAAGGTTTCTCATGGCAGGACATTCCAAATGGGCCAATATCCAACACCGCAAAGGCCGTCAGGATAAGCTGCGCTCAAAGCTATTCTCAAAACTAGCGAAAGACATTGCAATTGCATCAAAAATGGGAGGTCCTGATCCCGATATGAATCCGCGCCTGCGCCTAGCAATCGCAAACGCCAAGGGGCAGTCTATGCCCAAAGACAATATCAAACGCGCCGTCGACAAAGGTGCGGGCGGCGACGGAGACGATTATGAAGAAATCCGTTACGAAGGTTTTGGCCCAGGCGGAATCGGATTTATCGTCGAAGCAAGTACAGATAATAAAAACCGCGCGGCCATGGCCGTTAGAACAGCCTTTTCAAAAAACGGAGGCGCCCTAGGCGAAACCGGGTCAGTGGCTTTCATGTTTGATCAAGTCGGTAAAATTGAATACCCACTCGAAGTCACCAATGAAGACGGCATGATGGAAGCGGCCATTGAAGCTGGCGCAGATGATTGCGAGTCCGATGAAGCCGCAAACGATCAATGGGATGAATATGAACCGGTTCATACCATTTGGACCGCGCGCGACGATTTGGGTACAGTGGCGGGCGAATTAGCGAAAGCCTTTGGCGACGCCAAATCCGTGAACCTTGTCTGGAAAGCTCAAAACGAAATCGATAATCCTGATCAAGCCGCCGCCGTTATGCGCTTAAGCGACGCTCTTGAGGATGTAGACGATGTCTCAACGGTTTTTCACAATTTCGAAATGAGCGAAGCCGCTGTTGCCGCCCTGGCTGCGGTAGACAATTAAAACTATAATTTATTATCCCGATGTCGAAGCGTCGGGATTTAATGGGACCATTCTCGAAAGAGGATTATTTTTTTCGCGCTTCAAAAGCCGCCAGTTGTTCTGGCGTTGCAGGGGCCTGATGCTTGGCCTTCCACTCTGAATACGGCATGCCGTAGATATGCTCGCGCGCAGCTTCAGAACTCATCTCAACGCCTAAATCATCTGCGGCTGATTTATACCATTTGCCTAAACAATTGCGGCAAAAGTCGGCGAGTATCATAATATCAATATTTTGAACGTCTTTGCGGTTATCCAAATGCGATAATAACCGACGAAAAGCGGCCGCATCTAATTTATCTTGCGTGTCTTGATCCAAAATTATCTCCGCCGGCGATTGCTCCGTGACCCAGCCGCCCCAGCTTTTGGTGGTGGGTTCACAATATTTCCAAGTTTCTGCGTCACCTCATCTAATGATGGACGATCGCCACTCTCATAATTATCAATCGCTTCGCGCATCGCCGCAATATGCTCAGGGGCCGTACCGCAACAGCCGCCGATGATCCGCACGCCGCAATTGGCCGCCAGTTCCAAATAATCAGCCATGAGTTCAGGCGTGCCAGAATAAACAGTGTTTTTTCCTTTGACGGTCGGAACCCCGCAATTGGACTTCCCTACAATAACAGCGTCAGTATTCGCTTCCGTCATCTCTAACATGGTCAACATCATATCAGAGGCCCCAACACCGCAATTCGCGCCAAACGCCACAGCTGGCTGGGAAATGCTATCTTGAACAGCGGCGAGCGCGTCAGGCTTAATGCCCATCATCGTGCGTCCCGCCGTATCGAAACTCGCAGTAAAAACATAGGGAATACCGACGTCAATCGCAGCTTGCGCTGCGGCTTGAATTTCTTCGGCGGCAGACATGGTTTCAATCCAAGCCACATCAGCGCCCCCGTCTTTTAAGCCCTGTATTTGAGTGGTAAATTCATGGATGGCGCTCTCCATCGTCATTTCGCCCATGGGCTCAAATAATTCGCCCGTCGGACCAACAGAACCTGCCACAACAACAGGCCGCTCAGAAGCCTTGGCAACACGTCCAGCAATTTCGGCGCCCGCTTTATTGATGTCATATGTCTGGTCTTGCGCATCATGGAGTTTGAGCCTTGGCGCATTCGCCCCAAATGTATTGGTTAGTATAATATCGGCTCCCGCATCAACAAAAGCTCGGTGTAACGCCTCTGGCTTTTGCGGCTCAGTAATATTCCAAAGATCGGGCGGAAATCCAGGCTCTAAGCCCATTTCCATAAAGTTCGTCCCCGTCGCGCCGTCGGCAAGCACTAGCTCTTGCTGAGCGAGTAAGTCTTCAAGTGAAATCCGCATTTTTAATTATGACTTTCTTCTCGTAATTCTAACACCGACCGCATCAGCTTCATCAATGATATCGAGTTTGGCAATCGCGACACGTACTTGTACCGCGCGCTCAAAACGCAAACATATATCCGCCACTTGTTCGGCCAAAATCTCAATCAGCTCTATATGCCCGCCCGCAATAATCGCCTTTATATCAGCGACAATATGGTCATAGCGCACAATATTATGAGTTTCGTGCTCAGCCTCTGGCGATAAAGGTTTAATATCCAAATCAATATCAATCCTTACAGGCTGCTTAGTCTTGTGTTCAAAATCAAACACACCAATAGAAGCCGGTAAGACCAGCCCCTCGATCAATATTTGATCAAAGGGCATATCTTGCCCGACCACTTTAATTGGCGCGGTTTTGTTGTCGTAAACTTTGAGCATTTTGCCCCTCGGCCTGTTTCACCGCTCATCTGACGTAGTTAGCACCATATTTCAAGTCATTCTCACACAAATTTACGCATATCCGACTTGCATTTAAATATGGCATTGCTAATGGGCCTTATTGGTCCCTCATTTGAGGGTGAATATGGGAAGCCTGTGAAACTCAGGCACTGCGCCCGCAGCTGTAATTGGCGAGGGTCTGACAAAAGCCACTGCTCTGGATTCTAGGGCGGGAAGGCGTCAGAACCGAAGAGCCAAGAGTCAGAAGACCTGCCAATGACGTCGCCAGCGCGCGCGGGCGGGAATGACCGATGCGCATGGTTAAGCTGCCCAAAAGGCAGTCCCAATGACGACACTACATTTAACCTGTTTGGAGCTGAAATGACCCAGACAATTATGGAGTCATGAAAATGAGACGATTATTACTTGGCGTAACCTTAGCCGCGCTTTGCGGAGCTAGCGCATTTGGGCAAGTTCATGAAGAACCTAAAAAACAAGGCGTCTCAGGCGATGGTGATATCCTCCATGCAGTGCTATTCTATGTACCTGATTCCGACGGGGAAATCATTACGGTAAGCCAACGTATCGGCACAAGCTATCGTGATCAGCTGACAACCCCCTCCTCCATTATAACCTCAGACGAAATTGAGGCCCGCGGACAACAGCATATTTCGGACTTACTTCGGTCTCTGCCTGGCATTGCTGTCAATTCTTCAGGCCCCGCTGGCGGGCTCACTCAAATTCGCGTTCGGGGCGCGGAAGCTAACCATGTCCTTGTTTTAATCGACGGCGTAGAAGTCGCTAACCCAAGCTCGGGCGAGTTCGATTTTGCAGGCCTAAGAGCAGAAGACGTATTACGTATTGAAACCCTCAGAGGAGAACAATCCGCGCTTTACGGGTCTGACGCTATTGGCGGCGTGATTAATATCATCACCCGCGCAGGCTCGACGCAAGAAGGATGGCGCGCCTCTGTTGAAGCTGGGAGCCGCGATACAATTGAAGGGCAAGCCAGCGCTGTGCTGCCGATTGGCATTGCAAGCCTGTCCTTAAATGGTAATGCCTTTAACACGGACGGTTATGATATTTCCGGCCTTGACGGAGAACGTGATGGATCCAAATCCCAAAGCCTAAACATTGGTATCAATAACTTAAACCTATTTGACGCTATCTCAATTTCGGGCAAATTTGGAACATCAGTGTTAGACGTAGAATTTGACGAAGACTCCGACTTTAATGGACGGCTCGACAACTCTTTAAGCGAGACAACGGTTAAAACTGATACGGCCCGCATTAACGCGGCTTTTGAGCTTGCGGGATTTGAACATCTCATCACCGCCCATTTGGTCAATACGGATACCGACACACGTGCAGGATTTTCAACGCGCTCTGAAGGCAACCGGAAGAATCTAAATTGGGCGGCCAAACGTTCCTTCGGTTCTAGTCAGTTCACGGCATTAGGCGAGATCGAAGAGGAAACTTATGAGATTACCCCTAATTTCACAGAAGCCGGCGCTAGGCCCAAAAATACGACATATGCCCTAGCTGGCGATTACGGCTATAACTCAGGCCCGATATCGCTGTCTGGCTCGGCGCGTTACGACATTAATGATCTTTTCCAAGATGCGGTAACATGGCGTGTGGGCGCAGGATATGCCTTTGAAGGCTTTGGCGCGCGTCTGCGCGGCTCTGTCGGGACGGGTATCAAAAATCCCTCATTAATTGAACTTTTTGGATTTTTCCCACAAAGCCAGTTTACGGGCAATCCAGATTTGGAAGCTGAAGAATCGCTTGGATTTAGTATTGGGTATGAGCAAGAGATTGGCGATTTAAACTTTTCAGTCGACTACTTTAGATCAGATTTGGACAATGAAATCGCAACTATTTTCAATCCCGATTTTACATCCACTGTGATAAATTTAGAAACGGAGAGCCAGCGCCAAGGCGTCGAGTTCGAAGCGCGCTGGAAAATATCGGATAGCATTTCTGTGCGAGGGTCTGCAACTTATCTTGATAGCGAGCAAGACGACATTGAAGAGATTAGGCGTCCTGAATTTATCGCCAGCGCAACCGCGACGTGGCAAGCGACACAGGACCTAAGCTTAACGGCTAATCTTGATCACAATGGCAATCAGCTGGATACGGATTTTGCGACCTTTTCCACAGTCACGCTAGACGCCTTTACGCTTGTGGGAGGAAACGCGACTTATGCCATCAATGATTTTGCGTCTCTGTCTCTGCGCGGCGAAAACTTGCTTGATGAGGAGTATGAAGAAGTTGTTGGATTTTCCTCCCCGGGCCGCGCTGTCTTTGGTGGACTTAAACTAAACTTCTAATTCTCGGGACGAATGATGGTGGGGTTAATCGGCGTAATCACGTTTTTGCCTTGGAAATCGAAATATCGCGAGACTTCATATCCCTGATCGCGAAGTAAGTTGATGAGGCTATCTTCTCCCAGAAGATGGCCAGTCCCCACAGCCACAAAAGCTGTCCCGCTATCTTCCATATAGCGGGTCAGTATTTTTGCCCACTTCTTATTGCGGTCGACAAGTAGGGCCTTGTAATAATCGGTTGAGCTCTCTTTCAGACTTAAGACAACTTCGCGCGCGAGGAAGTCTGTCCCCCCGACCGACCAAGCGGCCACGATTTGTTTAAGGTCCTCGCCTAAGACATTAAATTTTTCCAGCGTATTGGTGAGTATTTTAAGCTGAACGAAATCAGCCTGATCCGCAAAGACCCGAATTTGATCTTCCATCGTTTCCAAATAAATAACATTTTTTTGCTCGCGCCGGGCCCGCGATTTAAGCGCTTCATCGGCTGATATATCAGGCGAGAGACCTGCATTGGTCGCCGCCGCGACGGTAAGAAATTCATTGGCGAGCCACGGGTGCATACTATCAAGGGCCGCCAGGCTGAGCTTCCCGTTATGGGCCGCAGCGTCCAAAAGTTTAAGCTGATAGCTATCGAGCATATCTGAAAGGCGAGAGCCATCCGCACGCATGCCTAAGGATTGCGTCAATACGCTGGCCTGAATTTGCCCTTGCGTGCCCGTATCGACTTCAAAATAAATGGTTCCCGCTGCGTCAAATGCGGTTTTGATATCATCTTTAAACCAACTTAAATTGCTGGGCAGGAGATGCACGGTACCAAATAAATAGACCGTGCTGTCATAATCTTTAGCTACCCAAAGCGCCGGCCCATCATTACGCGCCCGCGCCTCGGCAACTTTCTGCGACGCCCCGCCCGTTACAGGAGCCTGACCACAACCAGACAAAATAAAAACGAAACATGAAATTAAGAGCAAACGCAAAAACATGGAGCGCTCATGAACAATGACGTGAAAAATTTCAATATTGAAATGTATTTTCAAGTTCAGTTCTAATTGCCAAACAGCCCTCTACATCGGCGGTATTATTCCGCTGGAAGTCCAAGGACCAGCATGACCGATTTCAGCCAGCGCCATTACTATGGGGTTACTTTAATACAACAAGCAATTCGAAAACATTGGCGCACCCGATAGGATTTGAACCTATGACCTCTGCCTTCGGAGGGCAGCGCTCTATCCAGCTGAGCTACGGGTGCTAAACGATATTAGCGGCTCATAAGCCAGCGGCGCGCTTCGTGCAATGGACATTTTTACTTGGGCCGTCTTTTACGGCCTACTCTGTTTCCAGCGCTTTGGGCTCAAGACTTAGAGCTTCGCCTGGAGAAATGGCTCTCGCCAAAAAAGACCTGCACGCGGCAGGTTAACCTCTCCAATATGGACAGGATGGAAAGACGGGTGCCCCGCCTCTCCGAAAAATGGCTCTAGCTTACCTCAAAGGTTATCATGAGATTGACACGATATTTGTCAATTTTATCACCTTTAATTGTAACAGACTGATTTTGTATATTGGCGGACCGGATATTTTTCACAGACTTTCCTGTACGCGAGACGGCATTTTCAATTGCGTCCTCAAACGATTTACTGCTCTCAGACATAATCTGTACTGATTTCATGACGGCCATGTGTATCTCTCCATTTGGCTAATATTGGATATGTATTATATCCAATTTCACCTCGGGGATAGCCTATTCCGTTCTAACTATCCACCCACCACCAAGAGTTTGTGCAGCTGTTTTATTATTGGCGTAAAAAACGCAGGCTTGGCCTGGCGAGATTCCCATATCGGGCTCGGCCAGCTCAACTATGATATTATCATCTATATGCCGAAATACGGCAGGAACGGGCGGGCGCGTGGATCTGATTTTGACCTTAATGTTTTGTCCGTCTAAATGGATGCCAAAATTACCTTTGCCAATCCAGTTAATATCGGTCAGCCAAATTTTAGACCTTTGCAAGGCCTCTCGCGGGCCAACAATGACATGGTTTTTTTTCGTATCGATACTCACAACAAATAATGGGTCCGTCCCCGATCCATCTGGTAGCCCTAAGCCGCGTCTCTGACCTATTGTATAATACATAATGCCCCGGTGCCGCCCTAAAACGCGTCCATCCATATGCATAAGATCACCCGCCTTAGCCGCGTTAGGGCGAATTTTCTCAATAACATCCGTATATTTCCCTGTGGGCACAAAACATATATCCTGACTGTCCGGCTTAGCCGCAACGTTTAAGCCGAGCTCGGCGGCAAGCCGTCTCGTTTCTGTCTTTGCCATATCCCCAAGCGGAAAGCGCAAAAAGTCTAATTGCTCACGCGTTGTCGCAAACAGAAAATAACTTTGATCTTTGCCGCCATCGATGCCCCGGTGGAGCTCCGTCCCGTTTGGTCCTTCAACTCGTTTAATATAGTGCCCCGTCGCCATGCAGTCGGCATTTAGGTCCTTCGCCACCTTTAGAAGGTCTTTAAATTTTACGGTCTGATTGCACCGCACACAAGGTATGGGCGTCGCGCCCTTTAAATAGGTGTCGGCAAAATCCTCTATCACCTGTTCTTTGAAGTTACTTTCATAATCTAAGACATAATGCGGGAACTTAAACATCTCGGCTACGCGCTTAGCGTCATATATATCTTGACCCGCGCAGCAGGCTTTAGCCTTTTGAATCGCTGCGCCGTGGTCATATAGCTGCAAGGTCACGCCGATAACCTCATAACCTTCACGCGAGAGCAAGGCCGCGCATACAGAGCTATCCACGCCCCCACTCATCGCGACAACGACCCGTGTCTCGGATTCAGGCTTGGAAAACCCTAAAGAATTGACCTTATTTACCGCTTGAGCGCTCATGTTTATTCCAAATATCCAATTTTTTGAAGAACTTTTAAAATTTCTGAGCCCCCCTATAGGTAGCCTTTTGTCTCAAGTCGATACAGAGTCTGTGCGTAGCTTCGAAAAAAGAGTCAATAAAATCAATAATCTAGGCTTTTCGTAAAGTTTTCTTAACCATGATTTATTTCTGTTAATATTGGTAAACAACTGATTTTATTGACTTTTTTTGCCCTGCTTAAACTATTTTTAACAACCATGAAATATACAGACTACATAATAAATAAAAGGGCGACACAAATGTCTGACCGAGTAAGAAAAAGAGAGAATGTGGTGATTGGTCCTGAGGGGACTCCGTTAACGTTAGCGGATCTTCCTAAGCCAAACACGGTTCGCTGGGTAATCCGGCGCAAGGCCGAAGTTGTAGCCGCTGTAAGAGGTGGACTCCTAACTTTAGAAGGCGCCTGCGAGCGTTACGGCCTATCATCGGAAGAGTTTTTAGCCTGGCAACGCTCAATTGAGAGCCACGGCATTGCAGGGCTTCGCACAACGCGGGTCCAACAATATCGTTAGAACATCTCATCGAATTAAAAAGCCGCCCAAGACAGTGTTTCGGGCGGTTTTTTTATGTTTCAAATTAATTATCGCGATCTTCAATTACCGAACCAAACATATGTTCTCAGCTATGAGCTGCGCATAATGCAGTTGGCTAGCCTTCTGCCTAAGGCGGCAACTAATTTATCTATTGCTTAGTTCAAATATTTTGTTTTTAATTTACGCAACTCTGCTTCTGGAACGATGTCTATTATGGGTTGCAATTTTAGGAATGCTACATCTTCATTGCTAATGTCTAATTTCATAATTTGAGGCATTAAATTATCCAAAGTGAGTTTGCCTGATGAAGACGTCTTTATCGCTTCATCGATTTCGAACCAAAATGAAGCGCCTTGGGTATATAGCAGACCATAATTTTGACGATTACCCGTCTCTATAATTTGTTTTTGAATATCAAGTAAGCCAATCGACGGGGGAGCCTGCGTATTTATAAATCGGTTCCATATGGCACGTTCAGACTCATTATCTGGAAAAGCCCGGCTTAAAGCCTTCAGCGCATAATAATTGGCAAGGCTTTCCCCCATCCATATCGGGTGTGATCCCGAGGACATCTGATGAAATTGTTCGTGAAAAACCAACATGAGAGACAGCAATTGCTCAGCCTGTTTAGGGTCATCTTGGCCAACGATATAATTTGCCATAATGGTGTCATATCCAGCGGCTCCGCTCGCCTGGTGCCGCTCCCTTGGGGCTCCAAACCAAACAACGGATAAGTCATTCTGACTCCTGGATTTTTCTTCGCCAATAACAAATTTGAAGTAATTTAAGGCTTTGATGTGTTGATGCGGCTTAATGATTGATAAGACAGTGTCTAAATCTTCGCCGTAATAGGTAATCTTACTGCTGTCGTGAGTGAAAGATGCCTCGGGCGCATTTCCAATGACGTAAAAATTTGGCGGGGCGCTTTGGTTATACACTGTCTTTAACAGTGGTGATGTCTGACTACCAGTAATGTGAATTGGAATATCCTCAGTCTCAGACTGAACGCGCAACAGAGAGGTTGCCCCAGATAGAACCCACCATCCAGATGGCATATAAAGGCTTCGTTGCTCAGAAGGTCTCACATTTTTTGCATCTTCAATTTTATCCAGCCGGACTTTCCATTTTACCTGCGTGCAATTTGGAGGTACAGGCCAATGTTTCAAAGTTTTCCTAATGACCTTTTCATTGCACTGAACGTCAAAAACCTGAGATTTAGTGCCTAGGCTTTCAGCCCGGGAAATGAGATTTAACTGGCCCGTCTGATTTGGTTTCAAGTCTAAGGACACGAGAGCCATATAAGGCGCGTCTTCATTAAATTGGACGATGTAACTTTCCTTCGAACCTAAGGGGGTGAGCGCAACCTCATTCTTGCAAGCAGGTAATAGCAATAGGAAGAGTAAAGCTATGTATTTCATAAAAGCTCCGAAATGTCCCTCCAGTTATTTTAGCATATAAAAATGCGTAACTTCATTAAATGTCGCTTAGGTTCACCTAAGCAAAACTGTGCCGATCAACTTAATTCGAAATAGAAGTTTAGTATCTGAAGCCGAAAAATCATCCAAAATAAAGGGGCCTCAAACAGGTATCCCACGACCTAATCTGACGCCCCAATATCTCTGGGGGGACGGCTATGGCTGATATTCCAGTCTTTAACGTCAGAATAATCAGCTTCATAGCGCCGGTATGGAATAGACGATACAAGCTGAACTTAACCCGACAAAAAGGCGCTGATTTCGTTAAATTTGATTCAGCATGAATAAAGAGTAAAGTTAATCGGTTAGCCGCGCGCTATTGGGGCATATAATAGATATAGGCTAAGGGACCTATTCTGTTTGGTTTTAAGGCGAAACGGCAAGGTTCTGAACCCCAGCGCTTTTCGGTTAACATGCACCCCGTTGATCACAATATCTTCAAAGTCTCTGGCATTGTAAGAATTATTATAAAAATATTGACGCCGCTTATTGGGTTTCATTGGGAAGTAAACTCAAAATCACAGATGTGTTTTCTTGCTATGCGTGGCCTATCACATAGAGTTTATTTTCCGCCACGAACGAGCTAGGCTAAGCACCCCGTCAAAAGAGAGATAGTTATGCGTTTTATTATTGTGCTATTAGGAATTTTACTGACGGGTTGCGTCACAACACAAAATATCATCGAAACCGCAGCGATTACTGAATCGCGCCTAACCTTCCCTTCGGTGGCCAAGTTCACAGCCCAGTCTCAAAAGACAGTTGATCACTCCGCCTTTGACCAATTCCTCAGGACCTATTATATCGCGCCAGCCAATAATAATGCCCCGCATTACGGCGCAGCTTTACTACGCTACGCCGATGTCACCCCGGCCGATAAAGCTGCATTGACGGCCTATATTAACCGCCTACAAGCCGTGCAAGTCACCTCTCTTAATCAGGACGAACAATTAGCCTTTTGGATTAATCTTTATAACGCCCAAACCATCCGGGTCATTTTAGACAATTATCCCGTCGACTCTATTCGGTCCATTAAAACCCATGCCTTTGATTTTAAAGGGCCGTGGAACGACGCCGACCTGACCGTTGAGGGCGAATCCATCACCCTTGATAATATCGAAAACAGAATTGTGCGGCCTATTTTTAACGACCCACGTATTCATTACGCGCTCAATTGCGCCGCCATAGGCTGCCCAAACTTACGCGCGCAAGCCTTTAAAGGTGCCGGGTTAAACTCAGCACTCGACATCCAAGCCCGCGCCTTTATCAATAATCCGCGCGCCATTAAAACCGAGGACGGGCGCATCATCGCCTCACGTATTTATCTCTGGTATAAGAAAGATTACGGCGATTCAGAAGAAGATATCCTGAACCACATCCGCCAATATGCAAACCCAGAGCTGCTACAATCTCTACAAGGCGTGACCAATATTGACGCCTATGAATATGATTGGGCACTTAACGTCTATCAGCGGTAAAACCTAGTAGCCAGCAAAGAACCGGAGCGATTTAGGTTTTAACCTTTATTCGCCCGTCACAAGCCCCGTCAGCTTCGCATGTTGCAATAGCATAATCGTTTTACCATCTATAATCTCGCCCGTGGCAATCATCCCATAAGCGGTATCAAAATCCAGTTCTAGGACTTCGATATTTTCGTGCTCATGGGCAAGGCCGCCGCCTTCGCTGACTTTCATATCCGCCGTATAGGCCCCGGTGAAGAAATGAATAATTTCAGTGACGGCGCCGGGCGACATATAACTTTGAAATACCTTGGTCACCTCTTTGACGCGGTAGCCTGTTTCTTCTTCCACTTCTTTACGGATGCAGTCTTCAGCATTATCCGCATCCAACAACCCCGCGCAAACTTCGATCATCATCCCGTCCTCATTGCAATTGATATAGGTCGGCATGCGAAATTGGCGGGTTAAGATGACGGTCTTGCGCGCCGGGTCATAAAGTAAAATAGCCGCCCCGTTCCCGCGGTCATAGGTTTCGCGTTCAACTCGTTGCCACTCATCATTTTGGCCTAGAATATCAAAGCTATATTTATGCAGCGTATACCAATTATCGGAGAGGAGTTCTTTGTCGATATTTCGAATTTTTGTCATAACTTAAACAAGACCGGTATCGGTGCCCATGACCTTATCCCAAAAGCGAAAATAAAGCCCGTAATTGCCTTTGAATTTTGTGTGGTGAAGGTTGTGATGACTGGCTGTGATGATGTGTTTGCCCCACCAACCTTTGACCCAGTTATCGGGATAAACTTCCCAGCCCGCATGATTAAAGACCGCGTTAATCGTCATTATCATGAGCAGCGCAAGCGCTGTGCCGACGTGGATGGGAATAAAGAGCGCCATGACAGGAAGGAGCCACGCCGCGCTTATGGCCTCGACCGCATCAAAGGAAAAGCTGGCCCAAGGCGTGGGCTGGACAGAGCGGTGATGACCTTCATGGGTCCATTTGAAAAGCTTTCGATGATGCATGACGCGATGGGTCCAGTAAAACCATGTGTCCTGCGCGAAGAGGTAAATAAAGGCGCTGATCAACACCCAGCCCCAGCCGCCAAAGTCTTGGGGCAGGCCCGCATACATGGCCGTGCCGCCAGCCTTCCACATTTCTAAAACAATGGCGGCGGGGGCGGCATAGATGAAGGCTGAAATGGTTGAGAGCTGAATCTCATTTCGAATAGTCACGCGCGTGGGCTCACGCTTAGATAAGCGCCGCGCCTTTACTTTCTCGGCAGGCCGCTTCCAAAGCATCCAATGGATAGGCCAGACAATAAGGAAATAGCGGCCAATAATAATCGCTGTGAAAGCGAGGTAAGTGAAGAGTGTTTGTCCCAAAGCTATGGGCGTTCCAAATATATTTATGAGAGCATCCACGCCTTAGGCCATATGTGACTTAAACCAATCCGTAAACGTATCTCTTTGGGTCTGGCTCATATGCAGGCCGAGTTTACTGCGCCGCCATAAAATATCTTCGGCAGAGGTC
>CAYXEB010000012.1:0-25887 GCA_964463835.1 uncultured Hellea sp. | reverse complement strand
TTAAAGCCATCGCCATGCACATAAGACGAAGCTACAGAACAATCAATGGTATCCACCCATGACTAAGATTCTAAAAATAGGAACGCGTGGTTCTCCGCTTGCCCTTTATCAAGCCCGTTTGGTGCAAAGCTTGCTGTCTTGTGAAACCGAAATCATTATTTTGAAAACGTCAGGCGATACCATCAAGGGGGATTTGAAAGAATTTGGCGGGAAGGGTCTCTTCACCAAGGAGTTGGAAGACGCGTTACTCGATGAACGTATCGACCTCGCGGTTCACTCGATGAAAGATGTGCCGACAATTGGACAAGACTTACTGGCAATTGGCGCCATCTTAGAACGAGCAGACCCCCGCGATGCCTTAATTGCGACGCGTTATAAGGATTTGGCAGAGCTGCCTCACGGCGCAGTTATTGGAACGGCCTCCATTCGCCGAACGGCTCAGCTCTCGGCTATACGTCCAGATATAAAATATAAGCTTTTACGGGGAAATGTTGGCACGCGGCTTGAGAAGGTTATTCAAGGTGAGTTTGACGCGACGTTTTTAGCCTGCGCCGGATTAAAGCGTCTCGGGCTTTCAGAGGTCATAACGCAAGCTGTTGATCCATCAATTATGCTTCCCGCCCCCGCTCAAGGGGCGATTGGCATAGAAATAAGAAAAAATGATGCCTATGTGCGCAGCGCCGTTCAGCCTTTAAATCATGAGCATACGGCCTTAGCGATTATGGCGGAGCGTACTTTTTTGCGGGCTTTAGACGGGTCTTGCCGAACGCCGATTGCCGCTTTGGCTGACATCCAAAATGGAGATTTGACGTTCAAGGGAGAAGTCATCGCCAAGGACGGGGCCAAAAGATTTTGGCGAAAGGCCATTTTAAAGCAGCCAAGTATAGAATCTTGTCATGAATTTGGATTATGTTTGGGACAGGAAATCAGAGCCGAAATCGGCGACCAGATAATTTGGGATGATGTTTAACATGCCAAATAGGCTTTGGATGACACGCAGCTTACCTCACGCAAATGAAAGCGCGGCTAATTTTGTGCGTGCAGGTTTGGTTGTTGATATAGACCCGCTTTTAAAACTAAGTCCTCCACCGGATATGCCCAATATTCCGCCAAAAGAGTCTGCCTTAATATTTACATCTTCAAACGGACTGGATTGGTTTTGTAAATATACGTCGCGCCGAGATTGGACCGTCGTAACTGTGGGAGACGCGACAGCTCAGCGCGCCAAAGACAATGGGTTTGGGTCTGTCTTTTCAGCCAGCGGGACCTCTGAAGATGTGACTGCGCTTATAAAAGCTAAATTCCCTGTGACCCAACTTATTATACATTGCGCGGGTCAGCAGGTACGCGGATCAATTATGAAGGATTTGTCTCAGGCGGGTTATTCCGCGCGGCGAGATATATTTTATGAAATTCATCCGGTTAAGAAGATGCCCAAAACTGATCTCGGGAAATTATCTTATATTGCTTTATATTCGCCTCAAGCAGCCAAGACATTAGCGGGGTTTAAGCCTGATTTATCGGCCATTACGACATTGTCGATAAGCCAAGCCACGGATGCGGCTTTGGGAAACATGAAGTGTCAGTCGCGATTGATTGCAAAAAGCCCCAATGAAACTGCTATGCTGACCTTGCTTGCTCCCATATAGACGGTCTAAACTTGGTTTATGGATGAAGAGACAGACATCGACGCAATAAATGACGTCCTAGAAGGTGATACACCACCGCTAGACGATAAACTCGTGAGTGTGAAACCCCGATCAGTGGGGTATAAAACACTCGGCTTTGCGGCTCTTTTCGCAGCAATTTTAGGCAGCTTGGGCGGGGGCGCGATATCCAAACTCACTGCGACGCCAGCCAAAAATATAGAGCCGTTAAAAACGCAAATTGAAACAGTTGTGACAGAGAATAAATCCCTTAAGGCTCAGCTTTTGCGTCTTGAGCGTGAGATCAAGAAAAAGCGCCCTGAAACTCAGGCCAATTTATCCGAGTTTGACCAAAGACTAAAAGCTTTGGAAGACGCCGAGAGGCAGGAGGAAAAACCCTCCGTACCGTCCATTGATCCGGAGCTGCTTGCGCGTTTGGAGGCGTTACAAAAAGAGGGCTCTCCCGCGATCGACTTATCCGAATTCAATCAGCGATTGGATAAAGCTGAGACTAAGATTTCTACATTTCCAAAATATGATGAAGACGCCTTAATCGCGAAGGTAAAATCTAATTTATTAGCAGACGCGACCTTTGGCAAAAATAAAATGCGGGATGTAAAACCCGAGTCTGACGATAATCTACCAGTAGATGACATAAATACGCCAGCGCAGCCCCTGCCTGAATTTCCGGCGCAAGCCATATTATCTGCCTTAGATGAAACGCAGACTTCGGGAAATTGGCTAAAGAAAACGATCAATAAACGCATTACCGTTCAATCAGATGATAATCCCAGATATTTAGTGGAATTAATCCAATTGGACTTAAATGAAAAAAACTATTCTGGCGCGGTGGTAAAGTTTGACAAATTACCTGAAGAGGCGAAAGTCGCGGCTCAGGACTGGCGCCAGAGTATTGAAGAGCATAAAGAGAATTGAGGACATAAAATGACAAAATATGTAATAGGTGCACTCATCTTTATCGCGGCTCTTGCGGCGGTGATGCTTTATATCGGAAATGAACCCGAGATCGTCATAGGCTCAACGGCAGAGGCTGGGTTTCTGAAATTTGAAACGCATAGAATTCCGTGGCAATGGGCCATTGGTTTTTTAACATTCTTTGTTGTCGCCTTAATTGGACTTTGGTCCATTTTAGGATGGCTTTGGCGCTTGCCAGGGCGAGTGAAGTCAGGCGTTGGACTGAGGCGTCGCAATCAAGCGCTTGAAGCGATGGAAGAGGCTTTAATAGCCGGCGCTGAGGGCGATAAGGCCAAGGCGCGTAAAAAATCCCAAAAAGCTAGATCTCTAATTGGTAGTCCTGACTTAGGCCGAATGGTTAGCGCCCAAGCGGCGGAAGCTTGCGGGGATAATGAAGAAGCCATTACGCATTATAAGGCGATGCTTGGCTCTGACCGTACTTTAGCCACAGCACAGCGCGGACTCGCGCAACAGCTTCTTGCTCAAGGTGACCTTAACGGCGCTATTGATCATGCGAGCAAAGCTTATGCAGATAATAAAAATGCAGCCTGGGCCTTTGATGTTTTATTTCAGGCCCAAGTGTCTGATCATCAATGGCAAGCCGCTGTTCAAACTTTGGAGCTTGGAGAAAAGCGCAAACATATTGAGCGTGATATTTCTAGACGTCGCCGCGCGGTATTACAAACAGCTGAGGCGGATAGGCTTGAGGGCGCTGGACAAGCAGAAGCTGCGCTAGATCTCGCAGTCTCGGCCGCGCAGGAATCTCCAGAATTTGCCCCGGCCGTGGGCCTGGCGGCAAAATTATTAAATCAGAAAGGCGGAACGAAGAAAGGCGCGCAGCTGATCGAGAAAGCCTGGGGGAAAGCCCCGCATCCCGCTTTGGCTTTAGCCTATAGAGATATTTTTGCAGAGGCCACGCCCAAAGCAAAAGCTAAACATATGCGTAATCTCTATAAAGCCAACCCGACACATCGCGAGACTATTTTACTTCAAATAGAGGAAGCTCTTAAATCAAATGATGCGGTAACCGCATGGTCAGCCCTCTCACCTATGGTTGCGCAAGGTACGCCAAGCGCGCGGCTTTGCACGCTTGCGGCTAAAACCGAAACCATGCTTAAAAATACGCAGGATGCGCGGGTATGGATAGAACGCGCAGCAACTGCGCCCGCGGAGGCTGACTGGTCAGATCTTGATCCAGAAGGTGAGGCTTTTGACTATGTGGATCAGGATTGGCGGCGCCTTGTGTTTTCATTCGGAAAAGATGGTGAGCTCATTCATCCAAGATTTGAAAGCGGCGCTGCGCGTAAAAAGCCGCTCGAAATTCTTACTGACGTTAAACCTGTACCCGCGCCTCAAAAGACGGATGAACTCGGCGATGTCGATACGGCAGACCTGGCCGACAGGCTAGATAATTTAATGGATAAGCCTAAGTCTTAGGCTTTATCTTGGTGCGCTTGCCTAGGGCGAAATGTCCAAGTTCTGCAATCATACTTTGCTATAGGGTGCAATATTCCCGAGGGCAATTTTTCAGATGTCGCAGGCAAACACCCGCCTTGAACTTCGCGCAATATCCGATAGAGACGCCCTTATGGCTCCCCCGCTTTTGACATTAACAGATATCGCCTTGAACTTCGGCACAACGCCTTTGCTGGAAAGCGCTGAACTGACCGTTAGGCCGAGAGATCGATGCTGCCTCGTCGGACGTAATGGGTCTGGAAAATCCACCTTGCTTAAGATTGCTGCAGGGCTGGTTGAACCTGATAGCGGCGTTCGATTCTTACAACCGGGCACGACCATTCGTTATTTGCCTCAAGAACCTGATCTCTCCTTCTTTAAAACCGCGCGGGATTATATCGAGGCTGGCTTAATTGGGGCGGATGATAACGCCCGAATACCTTATCTATTAGACGCCTTAGGGCTGAGCGGAGATGAAGACCCAGCCATTATGTCTGGCGGAGAAATTCGCCGTGCGGCCTTAGCGCGAACCCTGGCCCCGCATCCTGATATTTTGATGCTCGATGAGCCGACAAACCATTTGGATTTACCCGCTATCGAATGGCTGGAAAAAGAACTCGCAAGCTTACCCTCGGCTATTTTATTGATTTCTCATGATAGAAAGTTTCTAGAAAACCTCTCCCGCCGTACAATATGGATTGACCGCGGCGAAACACGGTTTCTCGATAAAGGGTTTTCTTTTTTTGAAAATTGGCGCGATGGGTATCTTGAGCAAGAAGATCTGGACCAGCATAAATTAAAACGCAAAATTCACCGCGAGCAGCACTGGATTGTTCACGGGGTCTCAGGACGGCGTAAACGTAATGTGCGCCGCGTGAAAGAATTAGCCTCATTACGCCAACAAGTCCGCGATCAAAAACAAGTTGTTGGCTCTGCCACCATTGCGGTTACGGAAGGCCAAAGCTCTGGTAAACGTGTGGCCATTTTAGAAAATGTATCCAAGAGTTTCGAGGGCCGCTCGATCGTTTCTGATTTTTCAATTAAGATCGCGCGCGGGGAACGGATTGGGATTGTTGGACCGAACGGGTCCGGCAAAACAACCTTGCTCAAATTATTGATGGGGGAGCATCAGCCCGATAACGGACGCATTGAGCGAGGCGTCAATTTACAGCCGCTTATCATTGATCAAAAGCGTGAGAGCCTAAACCCGGATTGGACTTTATCTGAGGCTATGAGCGATAACGGCGGGGATAAGGTCATTGTTGATGGCAACTCCGTCCATGTCATAAAATATATGAAAGATTTTCTTTTTTTACCCGAGCAAGCGCGTACGCCGCTCCATGCCTTGTCAGGCGGAGAGCGCGGTCGATTACAGTTAGCGCGCGGTCTGCGGTTGCCCTCTAACTTACTTATCCTTGATGAACCCACCAATGATTTAGATTTGGAAACCTTGGACTTACTTCAAGAACTCGTCGCCGATTATAAAGGCACGGTTGTTGTTGTGTCACATGATAGAGACTTTCTTGACCGCACGGTGACCCGAACCATTGCTTACGAAGGCAAGGCGCGCTGGCAAGTCTATGCGGGCGGCTATAGCGATATGGTCGACCAGCGCGGGGCGGGGGTACAGGCGCGCCGCAGGGCGGAAAAAGCTAAGCGAGAGAAAAGCGAGTCTGACCCCGCAGCAAAAGCGAGCGTAAAACCTAAATTATCTTACAAACATAAATTCCGTCTCGAACAACTTCCTGCCGAGCTCGCTGCCTTAGAAGCCAAAAAGTCTGCCTTGGAAACAATAATGGCGGACGCCGAATTTTTCAAACGCGACCCTGACGGCTTCAATGCCGCCTTGGCCAGCTTTCAAGAGGTTCAAGCCAAATTGCATGCTAGTGAAGAAGAGTGGTTAGAGCTTGAAATGCTGCGCGAAGATGCGGGCTAAACAACCGCCTGAGATAGGATTTATGCTTTTATGCTTTTATGCTTTTAGGCTTTGCCTGTATGGCGCCGCTTGATAGAACGGCATCAAATTATGTGAAGCGAGGTCTTTATGTCCGCAGATTATGCGTCTGAATTTATAGCTAAAGGCGGGGATAAATTTGACTTATCTGCCTGTCCCACCCGCGTCGATAGGCTTGGCAGCAAGTCTAAGGCTAGATCGCTTATCAAAGACAATGCCAAAGCCATTGCGCCGCTAGCCCATCAACTTTACGGAGAGGCTGAGCGCTCCGTTCTCATTGTTTTGCAGGGTATGGATACAAGCGGAAAAGATGGCACAACTTCGGCGTTGTTCCATCGTACACCCCCGCTTAATGTCAATGTCGCTAGCTTTAAAGCGCCCAGCAAAATTGAACTCGCTCATGATTATCTCTGGCGCATTCACAATGTCTGTCCGCGTAAGGGGCAGATTACGGTGTTTAACCGCAGTCATTACGAAGATGTCTTGGTGGTCAAAGTGCGCGGCTTTGCTCCTGCCGATAAAGTCGAGCAGCGCTATGAGCAGATTAATAATTTTGAAAAGCACTTAACTGAAAATGGCACGCGGGTTCTTAAATTCATGCTCCATATTTCTAAAGAGACCCAAGGCGAGCGGCTGCGCGAACGTTTAGAAATCCCGCGAAAACGCTGGAAGTTTAATCCAGGTGATCTAGATGACCGCGCGCTTTGGCCTGATTTTATGCAGGCTTATGAAACTATGGTTCGGCGGACCAGCACCGACCATGCGCCTTGGCATATTATCCCCTCTGACTCGCGCTCTACCCGCGGGGCTATTGTCAGCGCCATCGTAAAAAATACGCTCCAAGAGATGAACCCGCAATATCCCGACCCAGGCTTTCGCCCAGAAGATTTCGAGATTTCTTAAGGTCATCAGTACATTTACAAAGACGCCAACCAGCCAAGTTAATAGTGAAAGCATGACAATTTACCACCGACTTACCTTTTTAGAGAGAGGACTATGTAATTTTCTTTATCCAACAATTGTATTTCACCCGAAGAAATAACTTTTACCTTCCTGATTGAGTCTAGCGCTGCTTGAAATTCACTTTCTTTTGATTGCTCGCATTGATTTAATGTCATTGCTATAAATGTAATATTGATTAAGTCGGCCTTATGGCTATATTCTGCAAAAAAATCATTACAACCAGTATTGCCTGCTATATCTGTTTGATCGACAAATTGAATATATGCATTCTCAATATTTTCTAACCACCAGATAGATCCTGCTAAATTAATCTCTGTTTCGATAACTTGAGGTTGGATATAAATATAATCGGTTACAGCAGGTTCTGTTACGAGGGCGGGAAGCGATGCGATACTTGAAGAAGGGGAGGTCGTGGAGGCCCTATTAATATCGTCTTCAATTAAAAAACGCTCTAATGGAACAAAAGAGTCAGATATTTGCGGCTCAGTTTTTGCTTCTGGAACAAACGGCTCATCAAGATTGTTTGAAAATAATAAGTTATTGTTTTGCGTTTCTTCTCGATCTTGCGAAATCTCTGGCGTCGTGGTTTGATCCAACTCAAGCACATCAGTTTCATTGGAAAAGTCTGATACTTCAACAGATATATCCGGGTCTTGCAAATAGTCTTTACTATATAGGTCAGTGATTAAATTTGCTACCGCATTAGGTGTCAGTCCAGCAACCTGTATTTTGCCAATAAGCTCCAATTCGACCATGCCAGATTCGTCAAGGTTGAATTCTCCACTTAATTCGGGAATTTCGCTTATTGTTATAACAATTTTATCGGCAGTAAGAATTTTGCGCTGAGAGCTATCCGCTGACTCATGTTCGAAATCTGATGCGCTATCTGATTTCACTTGTGAAGCAGCAGGGAAAAAACACAAAATGGTGCATAAACAAACTATACGTTTAATACTCATATCAATCCTGAATTCACTTTGTGACTATAATATAACGATAGCTTTTTTTACGCTTATTTTAAAGGCTATTTGTTAGCGGTTTGTTTCGGGACGGTTCAACTTATACATTAGCAATTTAGTTGGACCGTTGATAATTTTGTTAACTTAAACGACAATTACATTCATTATATTATGTCGCATTTCTCTAGATTAGCGACTGATGAAGAAACTGACAAATTGTCCAGCAGGCAGAACTCTGCAGACAATGGTACTTGCATGCTTATCTTAGCTCGTGTTTATGCGTTAGGCTATGACATCATTAAGCCAATCGAGCAAATATATATGGGCCTGCGTCATTATCTTGTCCGGGGCTCTGTTATGGATGCGGGGCCTAACCCCCGCCTTTGGGCCTGGTATAGAGGCTATAGATCGCCCAACATATTTACTCTCACTCTGCCTCTTTATCGGGGGGACCGCTTGGTTCATATTGTTTCTGATTTTGAGGCAAGAAAAGGGGGAGCCGAAAGGCGTCTTACCTATTTTACTACTCTGCGGCCTTGCCTTGCGCCTCATATTTTTTGAATCGCAGCCCGTTCATGAAAATGATTATAAGCGCTACCTGTGGGACGGGGCTGTTACCGCGTCTCTTGAAAACCCGTATCGGTTCAGTCCAAAAGAGGTTTTCGACGCTGGCCAGCTTGGCGCGAGGTCTGTTCCAGATCTAACGCACCTTGCATTTATGTCAAGAGATGCTGATGAGATAGCAGGTCAGATTAATAGTCCTGTCTTAACCACAATCTATCCTCCCGCCGCGCAGGCTGTTTTCGCGCTGGCGCATAAAATTGCTCCTTTTAAAAAATGGGGTCTTCAACTTACGTTTTTAATCACAGAAATTTTGGGCCTATTTATATTGCTGACTGCGCTAAAGCGCTGGAGACAGCCCTTGATATGGAGCACGCTATACTGGCTTAATCCGGTTATTATATTCACCACATATAATGGCATTCATATGGATGTGCTCTTAGTCGCGCCGATATTAGGCGCTTTACTATCGGTGAATTCTAATCCAATTCGGGCCGCTTGTTTGTTAAGTGTGGCGGCGGCTGTGAAGATATGGCCGCTATTACTGGCCCCCGTTTTATTCCGCAATTATTGGCCTCAGCGACGCGCGCTCTATTTTGGCGTCGCCGCGCTCATTGCCGCGCTAACGTTAATAAGTCTGGCGCCCATGCTCTTGAGTATGGGCAAGCAATCTGGACTGTCGGCCTATAGCGCCAGCTGGACAAATAGTAGTTTCCTCTTTCCGGGACTACGCGACTTATTGAGTCTTCTTACGAATAACTCTGATCGATTAGCGCGATATTTCATTGCCACAGGGCTTGGAGGTTTAAGCCTATGGTTTGGGTTTTTTGCAAAGACCTCTCACGCCCAAACAATGCCCTTTCAGCTTATTATGCTCAGCGGGGCCTTCGTGCTTTTATCGCCAACAGGTTATCCTTGGTACTTTATATGGTTCTTGATGTTTTTACCCTTTGCTGCCCAGCATTGGTCGGCCAGAGGACTGGCTTTTCTAACGATTGGGGCCGCAGTATATTTTACACGTTTCAAAATAGGTGAAACGGGGAATTACGACCTTTATACCAATGTCCTGCTGCCGCTTGAATTTGGTCTAGCTTTGTTAATTTTAGCTTGGGATGGATTGAAGGTAAACATTACGTCCAATTGATTTGTAATTAAATCTAGATGACGGCGCTTTGACCTGACTTCATGCAGACTTATGAAACGAAGGTAGGACGTACCAGCACCGACCATACGTCTTGGCATATTCTTCTTGATCTCTACGTGTCATGCTCCTTAATTATTAGGCCCAATATTTAGGATAAGTTTGCCTGTATTCGCTCCGCTAAATAACATCATGAATGTGTCGAATGCGGTCTCAATATTGTGCTCAATATGCTCGTCAAAAGCGATGTGCCCCTCTGCAATCCATTTTGCCATAACTGCGCCGCCCTCTGCAAAACGCTGGGCGTAGTCCCTAATCAAGAACCCTTTAATGGAAGCTTGTTTGACGATGAGCTGCCAGAGGTTTTTAGCCCCTTTATGCTCGGTATTATATTCAGAAATTAGGCCGCAAAGAATGATTCTAGCATGCTCATTTAAAGACAATATCCCTGCGTCCAGAATGTCGCCTCCGACATTTTCAAAAATAATATCTAGGCCTTCGGGCGCAGCGTTTCGGATAGCGGCGTCCAGTGCGTCGACATCTTTTCCGCGGTAATCAATTGTGGCGTCAAAGCCATAATCTTCAATCAGTCGGCGGCATTTTTCTGGTCCGCCTGCGATTCCGACCGTCCGGCATCCTTTGATCTTTGCGATTTGCCCAACGGCGGATCCGACGGCTCCGGCTGCGCCTGTAACTAATACTGTTTCGCCAGCTTTTGGTTGTCCTGCGTCCAGTAGTCCAAAATAGGCGGTCATTCCCACGGCCCCTAAAATAGACAGATAATTTGTTGCGGAGGGAACAATGTCGATATCAATAGGCGCCGTGAAACCGCCTTCTTCAACAACCGAATATTCCTCAATGGCGTTTAGGCCTAAAACCCATTGTCCTTTTTTAAAATTTGGATTCTTACTTTCTTCTACGCGCCCAACAGCTGATGCTCTGACGCTCTCGCCAATCTGAACGGGCGGCATATAAGAGGGAGCGTCATCGAGCCACCCACGGATAGCGGGGTCAAGCGAAACGTAATGATTTCTAACAAGGATAGCGCCGTCATTTAATTCAGGTATGGGTTCTTTGATTAAGGCGAAATCCTTGGCAACAGGCATTCCATTTGGTCGCCTCTTAAGGATGAATTTTTTGTTTTCACTCATTTTGTCCCTCTTTTATACCTATATGCTGGATTATAATTAGCGGGCGCAACTGCTCATAATGATGATGGAGTCAAATGCGCAAAAAATGGTATTTACATTTAAATGCATGTGGGGCCTTAGTAGTCAAAGCGATATTAACATCACGGAGGATGGTTTGAGACGTTTAAAAAATAAGGTCGCATTCATTACAGGCGGAACATCAGGCATTGGAAAAGGCACAGCCTACCGATTGGTTGAGGAAGGTGCGAAGGTCATATTCACGGGCCGTAATGAAGAGGCGGGTAATACTATTGTCAAAGACCTTGGGGCGGTTTTCATTAAGCATGATGTCCAAAACTTAGAGGGTTATACTAATATTGCGAAACTTATAAAATCTGACTTTGGACGATTAGACATCGCCTTTGCAAACGCCGGGACAGAGGCTGGAGATTCTAACATTGAAGATATTGAGCTCAGCAAATGGAATGACCTTATTGGGATTAATTTAACGGGCGTAATGCTAACAGCAAAGATGGCTGTTAAATTAATGCGCGAGAACCCCAACGGCGCAACGGGTTCTATTATCCTTAATAGTTCAATGAACGCCCATATCCCTATGGGAAATTTCGTTACCTATTCGACGACAAAAGGCGCGCATATTGCTCTTGGTAAATCCATTGCCATGCATTGCGCCAATCAAGGCTTAAAAATTCGCTGCAACGTCATTCATCCCGGCGTTGTTGAAACAGAAATGATAACCAAATTTATTGACGGGGCCCCAGATCCAGGCGCCGCGCGCTCTCAATATGAAGGATTGGCCCCACTCAAGAGAATGGCAACCGTCGAGGAAGTTGCTGGACTTGTCGCTTACCTCTCCAGTGATGAAGCATCTTTCATATCAGGGGCATCTTACAATATCGACGGCGCGACGACGTCAGGCATGATGGGGCTTTGAGCTTAGCCCCTGCCCGCCGCTTCAAATCCCCCGCCAATAATCTTCATCTCATTTTCGAGTCTTTGCGCCATGAGATTATGTAATTGAGTATAGAGGTTATTTCCTGCAGCTCGGCCGATATCAGACATCGCAGATATAGCCTCGCTTGCGGCTTGGTAAAGGCTTTCATCGTCTGTCGCTTTTGATATCTCTGCTATAGCGCGATCTATTTCGGGCGAAGACTTCCCGGCTTTCTGATAAGCTGCGGCTAAGTCTTTTGCAGCTGTTACTTCATCTAATATCAAGCGCGATTGATAATCCGCTCTTACGGCGCAGCTTCCCAATACGCCAATAATCGTATCAATTTTTGCGCTTTTTATAGGGTCTTCGAGACCCTCTTTGAGCGTACCGCTCATTTCATGAATAATGCCCCGTAAAATTTGGGAAACGGAAGGAGATATAATCATTTTTGGCTCTCCACAAATTTTACTGAATTCATCCAATTAGCATGTTGGTAGCTGGTAATATTGAGATAATAGGCGGCGAGGGCCGACTGTGCCTGAGCTGGGTTTACGGCCAATGCATCTGATGACTTCATCATCCCCATATGGGTCCGAATAGATGAAATAATTAAAAAATAGGCTGAAGTAGCCGGATTAATAATGTTTTTACTAAAGCCCGTTTTGTTGCGGTATTCGTCGTAAAACGCCTCTATATCTGACTCTAAAATATTTGGCGGAATGGCCCCGCAGACCATGGTGAACCAGCCAAGGTCCTCTCGCGGATCGCCAATATGAGCTAATTCCCAATCGACACATTTACCGTCTTTCTTATCTGCGGTTTCGATCATATTGCTAACTTGGAAGTCACCATGAACTAATGTCAAAGGGGCTGGGGGTGGCTTGTTGTCTTCAAGCCATTTTGCAATGAACCGCAGAAATGGACGTGAGGTTTTTGATAATGCCTCAGTTTCGCGAAAGCTCTTAATTTGCTCATCGATATAATTCTCCCAGCTTTTGGGACGCGGAACTGATTGAGGAAGTAGGTTTATATCGAGTTTGTGGACACTGGCTCCCGCGCGCGCAACTATCTGATTAAGCTGGCCATGCTGCTCCGCAGGCGCTGCGCGGCAAACTTCGATAAAGGGCTGACCCGTTTCTGCGTGGAAAATAAAGGCTGCATTATCGAAATAGGCATTGTCGACATCACTTGCGATTAAGGTCGAGGTTTTAATTTCGGAATGCTGTGAAAGAAATTCTAAAATATCCCTTTCAACCCTACGGTCAACGCGGACTAAGCCAGTCGAGCCTTTAGGGACATATTGCAGTATTAACTCACTTGTTTTATTGCCATGTTTGATCACATATTTATAGGTCAGACGGCTATAGCCTCCCGATATTTGAGACACATTTGTGATTTTAGCATCTATATATTCCGAGCTATGGTTTTTGAGGCAAGCTATGGTCGCAAGCTGAAGGGCAGAGCTATCCATCATTTTGCGTCCTTGCTCATGATCTCCACGCAGCCGTAATAGGGGTTGATGGGTCACTATTGTCATGTTTGCCTAAAATATCACCTCCGCTGTCTAAAATGCCGCCGTCATTAAACTCGTTATCGTGACGCCAATCGTAAACGCCGTTACGGTTGACGATTTTCCATCCTCCGTTGCGCTTTTCGAAGCGGTCAATGTATCGCAATCCTATGGTGGTGACGTAGCGTTTTCCTTTATTCGGAAAGGGCAACCCCTCGGGGTAATCTGCTGGGATAACATGGGTGGCCGTACAATAGGTTTCAGTTAAGGCAACATCATTTTCAAAATGAAATAAGATATTGCCAATTTGATGATGCGTCGTCGGCATAGGATTTATGATGGTTTTAGCTTGCTCGACAAACCCGCGCCAATCTCCTTTAACCGCGCCAAATAGGAAAACAGCATCGTCATGAAACAGTGCGGGCATCATATCCCAACGGCGCCTATCAATGGCGTGAGTATAAAGGCAGAGAATGTCTCTTATTTTTTCTCGGTCCGCCAAGTGAGACATTTGTCGCTCCATCAAATTTTAACGTCAGTGTTTCTTAGCCTATTCCTTGGTTTTTCCAACGCATCAAATTAGATAGTGTTCAGTTTACCGCTAAGCTGGGTAGAAGATGTAAACTAATACTCATGAGAGGTCTGATTATGTCAGCAAAAACTAACGGCCGCGTCGCAGGGAAAGTTGCCATTGTTACAGGAGGCGCTAAGGGGCTTGGCGAGGCCGATGCTAGAATTCTAATTTCGGAAGGGGCGCAGGTTGTGATTACGGATATTGACGTAGAAAGGGGAGAGGCCACGGCAAAGGCCATTGGGGCGATCTTTATGCAGCAAGATGTTCGCGACGAACAACGCTGGAAAGAGGTTGTTGCCGCGACCATTGAGCAATTTGGACGATTAGATGTTCTCGTCAATAATGCCGGAATTGTTGATTTTACGTCAGTTGCGGACAGTACCCTAGAAAAATTCAGACTTGTAAACGCGGTTATGGTCGAGGGGACTTTCTTGGGTTGTCAAAACGCTATTCCGGCTATGGCAAATAGCGGGGGCGGCTCAATCATCAACGTCTCGTCTATTGCCGCTAAACGTGGGATGGGGCCAATTGTGTCATATACCGCGGCCAAGGGGGCTATTCTAGCAATGACCCGCAGCATCGCCGCCCATTGCCTAGAAGTTAAGAATAATGTGCGCTGCAATGTCATTGTACCGGGAACACATGAAACGGACATGGTCAGAGCAGCCAGGGCTGATTTAACCGAAGAGCAATTAGCCGAATCCGCGAAAGATAATTCCATGGGGCAACCCGACGACGTTGGAAATCTCGTCCTCTATCTTGCCTCAGACGAGTCCCGTTTCATAAATGGATCGGACATTCTCATCGATAATGGGGAGTCCGTATAGGATTTTTTAAAATAGGAAAACTGATATAGGCTGATAATATCCGCGTTGCTTGTAAATCCTTTTTAGGATGATAGGGTTTAAACATGTCTTTTGGGTCTCATGCTTATATCCCTGATCCGCGAAATGCGTCGGTTCTTTTTAATGTAAATGGCACGCTTTTGCCGCGCGATAAGGCGGTGGTGAACGTCTTTGATTCTGGTTTCATGTTGGGCGACGGTGTTTGGGAAGGCCTGCGTGTTCATAAAGGCAAAATCGCTTTTCTTGAGGACCACCTCGATAGGCTTTGGGAAGGCGCGGCGGCGTTAGGGTTTGATATTGGGATATCGCGAGGGGATATGGAGCGTCGTCTTTATGAAACGCTCTCCGCAAATGAGATGACTGAGGACGTGCATATTCGACTTATGGTGACACGGGGTCTGCGCTCTACGCCCTATCAAGACCCGCGCGTTATTATCTCAAACGCTACGATTGTAATTGCGCCTGAATTTAAAAAAGCCGACCCTAAAACAACGGAAAAACCTTTATCGCTTTATACGGTCTCTGTGAGGCGCGGGCGCTCGGATGTTCAAGACCCAGGGCTGAACTCACATTCTAAAATCAACTGCGTTACCGCCTGCGTACAAGCGATTGAGGCGGGGGCAGATGAAGGGCTCATGCTTGACCCGCAAGGCTTTGTCGCGACCTGTAATTCCACGCATTTTTTCATAGTCCGTAAAGGCGAGGTGTGGACCTCGAGCGGGGATTATTGTCTGGGCGGGATTACGCGCGGAAAAATAATCAATTTATGCAAAGTTAATGGCATTCCCGTTTTCGAAAAGAATTTTAGTCTCATGAAATGTTATAGCGCGGATGAAGCCTTTACCACGGGTACGTTCGCAGGATTGGCACCGGTTGGCAAAATAGATGGCCGCGTCATTGGTAGCGGCACGCGCGGGGCGATGGTTAAGCGGCTACAGAGGCTTTATCTGGAGCATATTCACGCGGATACCGCCGCATGATAATTGCCATGTGGTCTGGACCGAGAAACCTTTCGACGGCGATGATGCGTAGTTTTGGGTCGCGCGCGGATTGTTCTGTGATAGATGAGCCCTTTTTTGCCCCTTATTTGGCGGTGTCCGGCAAAGCCCATCCGGGGCGCAATGAGACGCTTGCGAGCCATGAAACTGATCCTGAGGCCGTGCAGCGCCTCTGTCTTGCCCCGCAAGATACGGCATATAGTTTTCAAAAACATATGCCCCAGCATATGTTAGAGGGCTTTCCCATGGGCTGGGCTAACGAGGCGAAACATTTTTTCCTTATTCGTGAACCGGCCCGTGTAATCGCCTCTTATATTCGCGCGAGGGCCGAATTTGAGATTGAGGATTTAGGGGTCTTGGCACAGCGCCGTCTGTGGGAAGATTTGGGCCGCCCGCCTGTCATCGATAGCTTCGATATCTTGCGCAATCCTGCCCAGATGCTCGAAAATCTATGCCGCGCTATCGATATTCCTTGGGACGCTGATATGCTCTCATGGAAGGCAGGTCTAAGGCCCGAAGATGGGGCCTGGGCGCCCTTTTGGTATCATTCTGTACATAATTCGACAGGCTTTGGCCCTGCGCCTCAACGCGCCGTAAAGTTAGATGATGCCTATATACCTTATCTGGAGAAACTTATGCCAGAATTTGAAATTTTATTCCGGAACCGGATTACCTAAAGGCAAAGACTATGGTTTATGTATCGCTAAGATTATGGTTAACCGCATTTCTTCACAGAGTTTGCACTTTTTTTTGACTCGCGTATCGGATGTATCACGTGGTTTTTTCCGAAAATTTAGGTCAGATTAAAGCTGTGAATGGAGTTAATTATGAAAAAAATGATCCTTGTAACAGTTGCGGCGCTTAGCCTTTCAGCAACAACTGGCCTGAACGCGAGCGCAAATAGCGCCTCTGGTTTTAATGTTAGTCAGCACTCTGGCGTCACCGTTTATCGCGGCGCGCCTCAGCACATTAATCATCAAGCGGCCGCCTCTTACCGGGCGTTAGATCTACAAGAGCGTCAAATTGACAATCAGGCTCGCCAAGCCGCGGCTCAACAAAGAGCGCAGCAGAACCTAGCGCAGCAACGCCTCGATTTAGATCGCCGTATAGCCTTTACGGATAATGAGATTTTTAGCACGCGCCGTAACGGCCGGTTTAACAATCGCCGTTTCGTAACGGGCGGATTTAATAATCGTGGTATCGGAAGAGGTGGATTTAGTAATCGCTTTTTTGGTGTTCGCGGTATTTCCCAAAACACGCGCATTTCTGGCGGATTTGGCCCTTATTAGAAGGCGGAACCGCAAGCCTCACAATGGGGGTCTTTGGGCAGGGTGATAGTGCGCGATTGGACCTTTAAGCCGTCATAGAGCCAGAGCTTTCCGCATAGCGGATCGCCCGCGCCCGTAATAAGCTTAATAACTTCTAACGCCATAATAGAGCCAATAACGCCGGCTAAGGCGCCAATAATGCCTACTTGTGAACAGGTTTTGGCATCTGGCGGAATATCTGGCACAAGACAGCGATAGCAAGGCCCTTCGCCATTAGAGTAATGCGCGCTGACTTGGCCTTGAAATCGGCCAAGTGCGCCAGAGACGAGAGGTATTTTTAAGTTAAGCGCGGCTTCATTTATCGCAAAGCGCGAGGCGAAATCATCAACGCCGTCTATGATTAAGTCATGACCTTCCAATAAGCTTTGGGCGTTATCGGGCGTCAGGCGAGAGGTGATAGCTTTTGCTGAAATATTGGGGTTCAAATCCTTTAAGGTCTCCTTCATGACAATAGCCTTTTCCACGCCAATATCGCCCGTGACGAATTGGACCTGTCTTTGAAGGTTTGAGACGTCTACCTTATCGTCATCAATAATTGTAATATGCCCGACCCCTGCAGCCGCAAGATATAGTCCTACGGGTCCGCCAAGACCGCCTGCGCCGACGATGGCAACACGGGACGCGAGTAGGGCTTGTTGTCCCGGCCCGCCAACCTCTTTGAGGACCAAATGACGGGCATAGCGTTTGATAGACTCAGGTTCCATGTCAAAATTTAGGTTCTAAACTCCAACTAATCAAAGAGCGGCGTGGAGAGGTAACGCTCGGCAAAGCTTGGGATAATTGTCACAATGCGTTTACCCTTCATATTGGGACGGGCTCCAACAATGAGGCTGGCCGCCACGGCCGCGCCAGACGAAATTCCAATTGGGACTCCGTCTTCAGCGGCGACATGTTTGGCCGTTCCAAAAGCGGCTTCGCTTTCAATTGTCACGACGTCATCAATGAGGTCCGTATCTAAAACATCGGGGAGGAAACCTGCGCCAATGCCTTGAATTTTATGGGGGCCTTTTTCGCCTTTGGAAATCATCGGCGAGCCGACAGGTTCAACGGCGATAATTTGGCAATTGGGATTTTTCTCTTTCAAAAATTTGCCCGCGCCCGACAATGTTCCGCCCGTGCCAACGCCAGAGATAAACGCATCGACTTGGCCCTCGCAATCATTCCAGATTTCAGGCCCAGTTGTTTTATAATGAATAGCCGGGTTTGCTGGATTGATAAATTGACCCGCTTGAATTGCGCCTGGTGTGTTTGCGCAAATCTCGTCAGCCTTGGCTTGCGCGGCGGGTATGCCGCCAGAAGCTTCTGTGAGGACAAGCTCAGCGCCTAAGAGTTTCATCATTTTACGGCGTTCAATCGACATTTGCTCAGGCATGACAAGGATAGCTTTATAGCCTTTGGCAGCGGCGGCAAAGGCCACGCCAATACCCGTATTACCTGAGGTCGGCTCGACAATTATGCCGCCAGGCTTAAGTGTCCCCGTGGCTTCAAGGTTTTCGATCATGGAAATTGCGATGCGGTCTTTCACTGAGCTAATAGGATTAAAAAATTCTAGCTTATAACAAAGATCAGCAGGCACGCCTTCTGTGATGCGCGGAAAGCGCACGAGCGGCGTATTGCCCATGGTCTGCATGATATTGTCGTAAATTTTTCCGCGAATTAGGTCTGTCATATTTTCCTCTATTTAGCGCAGGAAATACATAGGGGGACGGAGGGGTCTAAGTCGAGACGTTTCTGGCTAATCGCTTCATCACATGTCACGCAATGACCGTAATCCCCATTATCAAGCCGTGTAAGCGCGGCTTTTATTCTAAGGAGTTTCTTTTGCCGCGCTGTCTCTTGGGCCTTATCCATGGCTTGAACCTGGAGACTATCCATACGCGAGAGGCGGCCAACCGATTGCTGATCTAAGGCCACGGGCTTGAGGCTTTCTTTGGCCGCTTTTGAAAGGGCTAAGGTGTCCTCATAAAGAGCCATTAATTTTTCACGAATGATACCGCTCATGTTTCTAAAGTAACGCTTTAATCAGAAAAACACCATGGAATAGCGAAATCTATTGAATATCGATAAACAATAAGGCAGAGAAGGAGTTATGACTTTGCAATCTCCTCTTTCTATTCACGGCGTTTCAAAAGCATTTGCGGGTAAGGTTGCTGTCGAAGATGTTAGCTTTACAGTAAAGCCCGGCGAAATTATCGGTTTTCTCGGTCCTAACGGCGCGGGTAAGACCACAACGCTGCGCATGGCTTTGGGCCTGATTAAACCTGATAGCGGCTCTATAGACCTATTTGGCGGGCAGCCCGGTAATGAAGCTAATTTTGGCCGCATCGGATTTTTGCCTGAAGAGCGCGGTCTGTATAAAAAGCAAACCGCGCGTGAGAGCATTGCGCATATGGCGCGGCTTAACGGCATGAAGGGCAAAGACGCGTTCAAACTGGCCGATCATATGCTGGATAAATATGGCTTGTCCGAGGCGAAACGCAAAAAGAATAAAGATATGTCCAAAGGCATGGCGCAAAAGGTTCAGCTTTTATCCGCAATTGCACATGACCCAGAATTTTATATATTAGATGAACCTTTCTCGGGTCTGGACCCTGTCAATCAACAAGTCTTAGAATCAATCGTTCGCGAAATTGCCGAACGCGGCCGCACGATTATCTTTTCTACCCATGTAATGGAACATGCAGAGCGCCTTTGTGACCGCATTATTTTGATGTCGGGCGGACGGAAAGTTTTTGATGGGCTGACCCAAGAGGCCTTGTCCAAGGCGCCGCGCCGTATGGTCATCGGCTCTGATGATGACCGCTTGGGCGCGCTGATGCAGCAGTTTTCCGATACTATTGAGAGGAGAGAAGACGGGGCGTTAAATATTATTCTTAAAGATAAGGCCGAAAATCAGGATATATTGGAGCGCTGCGTGAAGGAGAAAATCAATCTGACCCGCTTTGAACCGAAACAGCCGTCGCTACATGAAGCCTTTGTCGCTATGGTTGGCGATGATTTGCGTCAGACCATGGATTTGTCAGATCAAGGAGCGCACGCATGAAGCTCCCTGCCATAAATATTCGCCGGACCTATCTTATCGCGCGACGCGACTATCTGGGCTATGTTAAAACTTGGGGGTTTTGGCTCTCTTTTTTCATGCCATTTGTTTTTGGATTCTTAGGTATTCTGGCCTCGACGCTAGATTTCAATCTTTCGCCTACACGCTATGAAACAATTTTGGATGAAACAGGGCAACACAAAGCCGCGCTGATTAAGCTCGATACAGACCGCCGGATTGAGATAGAATCGGCCCTTGTCTTGACCCTGGGGAAAACGCTTTTACCCGATGCAAAAGGCGCCGAGTTTGAGAACCTTGTTAAAACCGAAGGTTTGGAGGCGGGTAAATCCTATCTGGATAAAAAAATCCCTGGCGCGAGTGAAAAACTAAAAAATCCGCAAGCTGATATGGTTTTTGTGGACCCGCCTGCGGCTGACTTGTCAGAGCTGAAAGCGTATTTGCGCGGCGATAAAATGATAAGCCATGAGGGCGAGCCGGTGAAATTAAATGGCGTCATCCATATTTATGAGAATGACGGCATAAATGTAGATTACTGGTCCCCTAATTTTAATGACCCGGCCGCTGAGCGGCTCGCAAAGCGATATTTTAGACAACTCGCAACTGATGGATATCTGTCTTCTGGAAATTTATCACAGCAAGGATTGGATAAAGCAAAAAACCGGGCTGTGAGCGTTAATACATTTGATCCAACAAAGACCGAAAGCACTGACGGTGCGGGCCAACAAGTGACGTTGACGGACCGGGTTCCCTATTTAACGGCGGCGATCTTAGCGGGCATGTTATGGCTTACTGTCTTTTCCGGAGCTTACATGCTTCTAACCTCCATGCTCGAAGAGAAGATGAATAAGCTGCTAGAAATGATGTTAGCCTCGACGCGCTTTACCGAGATAATTTTTGGCAAGTTGCTGGGCGTCGCGGCACTGACAATTACCGCGATGCTGCCATATATAATTTTGGGAATAGGTGCTGTTATTGGGTTCATTTTATTTGGAGACCCTGAGATTGCTGAGGGCTTGAAAAATACTTTCACCCTTAAAATGATCGTTTTTTTCATCATCTTCTTAATTTTGGGATATATTTTTTACGGCGCGTTTTTTATCGCGCTGGGCGCTTTGGCGGAGTCTATGCAAGATGCCCAGACGTTAACAACGCCGATAATGCTTGTTTTAACTGCGTGCATTTTGGTCGTGCCTTTAGGAATGAATTCTCCCGATAGTCCGTTATTGATATTTGCAAGTTGGTTCCCGCTCTCCGCGCCTTTTGCCAGTATTGTCAGGCTGCCGTCCGATCCGCCGCTTTGGGAGCTTTGCCTGTCAGCTGTTTTTCTGGGTATATTATCTATCGGCGTTATTTTGCTGGCTGAGCGTATTTTCCGCTTTGGGATTTTATCTGGCGCAGGCGTTAAGGGCGTCACGGATTGGTTCAAGCTTAAGGTATTACGTCGCAAGACAAATTAACTTTACCCCGTTATAGTGCGCCCATGACAGACCGATCACTCATTGCGCGTCAGGCTATTTTAAAGGCTATGCTTCCGCTTACGGCCTTTGATGGCTGGACGACGAAAAGCCTTCGCGATGCTGTGGCGAATACAGATTTACCCAAGGGCTCAGACGCGCTCTATTTCCCTGATGGCCCCTTAGAAGTCATTGGGTTTTGGGCGGAGCAAATGGATGAGCTTGCGCGGAGTAAAATTGCTGTACTAGATCAAGAGACCATGAAAATTAGGGACAAAGTTACGGCTGGTGTTTGGGCACGCCTTAAAGCCCTCGGCCCGCATGAAGAAGCCGCGCGCCGCGCCTTTGCGCGTCTGACTCTGCCTGACGCCTTAGGACAAGGGCCGCAGCAATTGTGGGCGAGCGCAGATATGATATGGCGCGCCATCGGCGACACAAGCACCGACGCGAATTATTATTCCAAACGTACCATTTTATCGGGTGTTATCGCCAGTACCTTGGCTGTCTGGGTTACCGATAACAGCGTTGATAAGACCAAGAGCCGTGAATTTTTAGATGCCCGTATTGCCAATGTCATGCAATTTGAAAAGGCGAAATGGGAGATGAAATCTCGTACTAAAAACTGGCCTAATCCGGCGGAGCTTTTAGGGGTGTTGCGTTATGGCGGTTCGCGCCGTCGCGGACGGCGCAGAGGCTAAGCCTTAGGAACATCCCGTCGTCGTTCCGCAGCTATCGCATTTCTGGCAGGTGCCGTTTCGGATTAAGGTGAAGTGTCCACATTCTGGGCAGGGGTCGCCTGTATATCCTTGAAAACGCGCGGTCTGCGCAGCAGAACTTGCTGGGGATAGCGCGCCTGATGTACCTGATTTTGCAATTTCCGAAATATTGATGTTGAGGCTTTCCTCATCGACTTCTAGGGCGAAGGGGTCTTCGCTTTCAGCCTTAGGCGCAGCGAAAGGTACGATGTTGTCATCGCCTGTCCCTTCGCGGTTAAAACCTTTGGAATAGCCTGGCAGGGTAAGCTGTTCGTTTTCAATTTCGCGCGCGCCGCGGCGCTCGGCCGCCCCAAGCCCGAGTTGATCTCCAGCCGCAGTATTGGGGTCAACATGGGCCAGATCATCCCAGCCCAAATAAGATATTCCAAGTTCACGGAAAATATAATCCAAAATAGAATTGGCAAATTTAATGCGGTCATTTCCGGTGACATGGCCAGAAGGCTCAAAGCGGGTAAAGACATAGGCTTCGACAAACTCTTCAAGCGGGACGCCGTATTGTAAGCCGATGGAAATCGCGATAGCGAAATTATTCATCAGGCTGCGGAAGGCCGCGCCTTCTTTATGCATATCGATGAAAATTTCCCCAAGGCTTCCATCTGCAAATTCACCTGTGTGGAGGTAGACCTTATGGCCGCCAATTGAGGATTTTTGGATATAGCCTGTTCTGCGGTCTGGCAGGCGTTCGCGCTCAATCGGTTTTTCGACAACGCGCTCTATTATTTTCTCAACAATGCGCTCTGCTCCAATTGCTGCTTTGGCCGCTGCCGGACGGTCAATAGCCTCTTCAAGGTCATCCAGCTCGATATCTGAGAAAACCGCAGAGTTGAGCGGCTGGGATAGCTTTGATCCATCCCGATAAAGGGCAATAGCCTTTAGTCCAAGATTATGAGCCTGAAGATAGATGTCGGCACATTCATCAATAGTGGCGCTAGAAGGCATATTGACAGTTTTTGAAATCGCGCCCGATATAAAAGGCTGCGCCGCGGCCATCATAAGAATATGCGACTCGGCGCTGAGCGCGCGCGTCCCAAAGCGCCCGCAAGGCGTTGCGCAATCAAAGACAGGTAAATCTTTTGCTGACAGGTGCGGCGCGCCTTCAAGGGTCATCGCGCCTGAACAATGAATATTGGCCGTGTCAATATCGGCGGGCTCAAATCCTAAAACGGGCAGTAAATCGGATCCGTATAAATTAAGTTGTTCATCACTCAGGCCTAAGACATCTTTGCAAAAGTCATCGCCTAAGACCCATCGAGAGAAAGCAAAGCGAATATCAAAAGCCTCTGGCAGGGCCGATTCAATAAGCCCTAATTCATGGTCGCTAAAGCCGCGCTCTTTGAGGCGTCTATGGTTGATACCTTCCGCGCCTTTTAAGGTGCCGTGTCCCAGCGCGTAGGTAATGATGTCCTGGGTTTGCTTTTCTGAATAGCCCAGGGCGCTTAGCGCGCGGGGAACCGAGCGGTTGATAATTTTAAAGTGACCCCCTCCCGCGAGTTTCTTAAATTTCACTAAAGCAAAATCTGGTTCGATGCCTGTCGTGTCGCAATCCATGAGCAAGCCAATTGTGCCTGTTGGCGCGATGACGCTGACCTGCGCGTTTCTAAATCCGAATTCCGCGCCCAGTTTTTCAGTTTGAGTCCACACATCCACGGCGCGTTTGCACAGGTCGTCAAAAGGACAATCAGCCGGACAGAGCGGGGCGGGGCGATAGGAGAGCCCCTTATAGCTTTTTGCACCTTTGGCGGCGCGTTTATGATTTTGGATAACCTGCATCATGGGTTTTGCATTGTCTTTATACCGCGGGAAGGCGCCCATGGATTTAGCCATTTGTGCAGATGTTAAATAGGCAGTCCCTGTCAAAACGGCGGTTATCGAGCCTGCGGCTGCGCGGCCCTCTGCACTATCATAGGCGAGCCCGCAAGACATGAGTAAGCCGCCAAGGTTTGCATACCCTAATCCAAGAGTTCTAAATTCAAAAGAGCGTCTCGCGATTGCTTCAGATGGGAATTGCGCCATTAAGACGGATATCTCTAATACAATTGTCCACAGACGCGCGGCATGCTCGAAAGCTTTCAAATTAAATTGATTATCTTTTGATTTAAATTTTATTAGATTGAGAGAGGCTAGGTTACAGGCCGTGTCATCTAAGAACATATATTCTGAACACGGGTTAGAGGCCGTTATCGGGCCTGAAGCTGAACATGTATTCCAAGCATTAATTGTATCATGATATTGCACGCCGGGATCAGCGGATGACCAAGCGGATTTAGCGATCTTATGCCATAGGTCGCGGGCGCGTACATTTTTGGCAACCGCGCCATCTGTGCGGCGGATAAGGTCCCAGCTTTCGTCATTTTTTACGGCTGCAAGAAAAGCATCAGGAATGCGCACGGTATTATTAGCGTTTTGTCCTGAGACGGTGCGGTAAGCCTCGCTATCCCAATCGGCGTCAAGGTCGGCAATATCGATTTTATCAATGCCTTGGCGCGCCAAATGTAAGGTGCGCTGTATTGCTCCGTCAGGGACGCCGTCACGGCGCGCGGCTTTAATCTCGCGTTTCAGCGCTGCGTTTTCGGCAATGTCGAAACATTCTTCTTCCGTACCTGAGCAATTTATGCAGGCTTTGATAATGGCGTTAAGACGGCGTTTTAAAACTTTGGAGCCGGCGACAAGGGCCGCGACTTTCATTTCCTCAGACGTTTTCCAGTCAATGAAAGTTTCGATGTCAGGATGATCGATATCGACGATGACCATTTTGGCCGCGCGCCGCGTTGTGCCTCCTGATTTAATCGCGCCAGCAGAGACGTCGCCAACCTTCAAGAAACTCATGAGGCCAGAAGAGGCTCCTCCTCCTGATAAAGGTTCGCCCGCGCCTCTAATATTTGAAAAATTAGAACCTGTGCCAGAGCCATATTTGAACAAGCGTGCCTCGCGAGTCCAAAGATCCATAATGCCGCCATCCCCCAAAAGGTCGTCATTGGCAGACTGAATGAAACAGGCATGAGGCTGTGGGTGCTCGTAAGCACTACTTGAGCGGTTTATTTCGCCACTTTGGTAATCGACATAGCTATGACCTTGCGCGGGTCCGTCTATGCCATAAGCCCAATGCAGCCCGGTGTTAAACCATTGCGGAGAGTTGGGCGCCGCGATTTGAGCGGCAAGCATAAAGCGAAGCTCATCGTAAAAATTACGAGCATCTTTTTCGGTGTTAAAATAACCGCCCTTCCACCCCCAATAAGTCCAGCATCCTGCGAGCCGGTCAAAGACTTGCCGCGCGTCTCGCTCACGGTCATATTTGAACAGCTTTTTACCGCGTCTGGGTTTGGTATCATCTGGGGCGCTGCGTCTGAGCCACTTGGGTATACCGTCCTCATTAACGCGTTTGACATGGGTGGGTACGCCAGCGCGGCGGAAATATTTTTGCGCCAGAATATCACAGGCGACTTGAGACCAGTTTTCAGGCGCTTCAAATTCGATGGCTTCCGAAATCGCTTCGCCCGATATATCACGCACTTCGCTATAAACCTTCGCGAAGGGAATATTGGCATATGGCGTTTTGCCTGCCTGGGTGAAATGACGTTTAATCTGCATATTTATGAGTCTCT
>CAYXEB010000011.1:0-26253 GCA_964463835.1 uncultured Hellea sp. | reverse complement strand
CTCAGGCGGAACCCTATCATGGAATAACAATTCACTACCTGGTGCCCGTAAACCCATGCGAAAAGCATTGGGTTATGCCCCCCAACTTGTTGACCTCCCCACAAAATGACCATATTCACGACATTCCATTATACAATATTACTAGCTCTGAGTTTCTTAATTTGAGCAGGCGTTAGGTCTAACAGCTCCGTTAAAACTTCTTCTGTATGAGAACCAAGTTTCTCAGGACCCGCCCAGCGTACCTCTCCTTGTGTCTTTGACATTTTTGGAAATACGTTCTGCATCTTAACAGGGCCGTGCGATTCACTTGGCAAATCAATTAAGGCTTCTCGGGCTAAGTAATGCGGGTCTTCGACCATATCTTTCGCGCGGTAAACCTTTCCGACAGGGACAGCGTTCTCAATCATAAGTTCTTCGATGTCAGCAATGGTTTTATCTTTCGCCCAATCGCTGATGATTTCATCTAGTTCAATCTGATTAGCCCCGCGCGCAACATGTGTTGCATAGCGCGAATTATCTTTTAGCTCGGGCATTCCCATAGCCTTAGAGAGCCGGGCAAAAATAGTATCTTGATTGGCCGCGATTATGACCATGCCATCAGACCCGTCATAAATATTACTCGGCGCAATTGCCGGTAAGTAAGACCCTGAGCGCTCACGCGTAAATCCTTCCACGGTATGTTCCGCGACAAGCGATTCCATAACGGTCAAGACCGATTCATAAATGCTCGCGTCAATGACTTGACCTTCACCCGTTTTTTCGCGGTGATGCAAAGCGGCAAGCGCGCCGACCGTTGCATATGTTGCCGCCAATGTATCTCCCAAGGATATTCCAGCCCGAGACGGTTTACGGTCCGGATCGCCCATAAGATATCTAACGCCGCCCATGGCTTCACCGACAGAGGCATAGCCAGGTCGTTTTGAATAAGGTCCCGTCTGTCCATAGCCCGACACGCGGATCATGATGATTTTAGGGTTTATTTTCTTCAAATCTTCATATCCAAGACCCCATTTTTCCATGGTGCCCGGACGAAAATTTTCAAGAACAAAATCGGCTTCTTCGACGAGTTTACGTATGATGTCTTGGCCTTCGTTTTCGCGAAGATTCGCTGTAATGCAGCGCTTATTTCGGGCGCATACTTTCCACCATAGCGGATATCCTTCCCTGCCCCACGTCCGCATCGGATCGCCTCTGCCGGGGGGTTCAACTTTGATAACATCCGCGCCCATATCGGCAAATAGCTGTCCGCAAAACGGGCCCGCAATAAGTTGGCCCATTTCGATAACGCGAATATCCGTCAAAGGACCTTTGCGTTCAGTCACATTACTCATCACTTACTCCGCTGCTTCCGCATGCGGAGCCGTTTTCCAAACAGGTTGCTTAGGCGCAGGAAGTCCCGTTTCTTTGATGCTATTTTTACGCAACGTTTCAATATCAGGACCGTAGTTAAATATTTCGACCTTACCACGAGCCTTACGCATTTTAGCACGAAGGGACTTTGTCGCTTTCGCATTGACTTTGCCACGTTCGATAACGACGCCGTAATCCAAAGCACCTTTCTGGGTGACAAGACCTTGGCGAACCTCCTTTGAGACAAGTTCTGGGTCGCGTTCTAGTGGGTCACCCCAGCCGCCGCCCCCCCATGTGACATATTGCAAGCTATCGCCTTCATGAACATTAATGCGGTCCACCTTAGCACCCAGCATTTCAACACTACCGTCGGCGCGGGTTAGCTTCTTCCATGAGCGTTTAGCCGGCTGTCCACCATTGACGCCCCATGGGGGAACAAACCAACGATCATCGTGGATAGAAATCTGCCCATCCTGGGTGAAGCGATAGGTCATGTTTACGCCGTTACCGCCGCGGAAAACACCTGCCCCGCCAGAGTCAGCTTCCGTTTCATATTTCTCAATAACCATTGGGAAATAGCGCTCCAAAAACTCATTTGGAACATTGGTAAAATCTGGCCAGAGCGAATGACCATCGGGGCCATCACCAAAGGGTTTACCAGGAATGCCGCCAAAACCGATTTGGAAGAGCTGATACCATTCATTATTTTTATCAAAACCAGAAAACATCAAATGCGGGCTAGACGAAAAGCCAGCGGCGCAAAGGAAATCAGGGGTTTTTTGTCCTAATAATGCTCCTAAGACATCAAAAATACGTCCTAAAGCATGGGTTCGGCAAGATAGAGCCGCTGGGAATGTTGGCTTCAGCAGTGAGCCTTCTGGAATATTAACTTCGACTAAATCGTAGAAACCATCATTAAAAAGAATCTGAGGATCAAAAACCATGACCATATAAATCCCAAAAAACATTCTGAACATGTTTTCGTTGAGATAGAAATTGATTGAATATTCCGATTGCGGGTCTGTTCCGTCAAAATCGAGATAAACTTTCTCGCCTTTGCGGTACATTGTACATTTGATTTTAAAAGGCCCCGCGCCATTACCATCATCGCAAATATAGTCTTCAAAAGAGACGGGTTCTTCGCCGATTGACGTCATAATCAATTGACGCATTGCCCGGCGATTACGCGCCAAAAGTTCATTCGTGGCCGAGTTAAATACATCGTCACCGAAACGCTCACAAATTTCATTCACGCGCATTTCTGCCACGCGGCAGGAAGCCACAATCGCATGCAAGTCAGCTTTATACCATTCTGGCATACGGCTATTATGGGCTGCAATTTCAACAATCTGTTCTTGGAACTCACCCTTTTTATATAGCTTAACAGGCGGAATACGAATGCCTTCCTCGAAAATGGACTGCGCATCATTGGGCATAGAACCGGGAACTTTACCGCCAATATCCGTCATATGCCCAAACATTGAAGCCCAAGCGATGATACGTCCATTTCGGAAAATGGGCAAAATTATCAGCTGATCATTATTATGACTAATCGCGCCTTCGCAGGAATAAGGGTCGTTAAGAAGAATAACGTCACCTTCTTCAATTTCGCCATCGAATCCATTAAAAAATCCATCCAAAAAAGAACCGAACTGTCCAACAATCATCTTACCATCGCGGTTCGCAATCATTGGGAAAGCATCGCCTTGTTCGCGAATGCCCGGAGAGAGCGCGGTACGGAATAAGGTCGCGTCCATTTCAAGACGTGCATTGCGCATGGCGCTTCCGATAAGATCAAGCGTGATAGGGTCAACTTTGACCTTTCTTAACGGCTTTTTATTTTTTTCGATAAAAGTCGTAGCCATGTCGTCCTCCTATGCTTTCTTCTTCGTTTTTTTGACTGGGTTGATGATAATATTACCATAAGCATCAACCTTAGCTTCGCAGCCAGAATGCACCAACGCGGTAGAATCCATTTCGATGATTATCGCAGGGCCTTTGATTTTATTGCCAGCCTTGAGTTTATCGCGGTCATAGATGCCAGCTTTTTTCATCTTACCGTCAATATAGACTTTCGTATCGCGCATTTTTGCGCCCTTAGCATCAGCGGTCCCTCTTTTGATTTTCATCGCAGGCAAGTCGAGTTCTTTACCAAGCGCAACAGCGCGTAAGTTCACAACTTCATGTTCGGCGTCCATGTTGAAGGTGAACATCCGTTTATGCTCAGCGTCAAATTCCGCGCATAAGCGGTCCAGCCCGTCTTTACCAAAGCCCTTAAGTTCAACCCCCATCGGAATTTCGAAAGCTTGTCCATTGTACCGCACATCCGCTTGATAACTGACAGAGATATCACGCGCTTTAGCGCCTTCTTTCTTAAGTTCATCTATCACCTGCTTACCCATATCTTTAAGGACAGAGGCAATCTTACTCGAGCTTGTTTGCGATTTACGTAGAGAATGCGAACGTGACGTCTCAGCTCGAGAGCGCGTTGTAGCGTCCCCAACCGCGCAGAGCACTCCAGGTGAGCGCGGCACGATAACGGGCCAAGAGCCCATCAATTTCGCGACCGCATTTGAATGCAAAGATCCAGCTCCGCCAAAACCCATAAGCGCGAAATCACGTGGATCATATCCTTGCTGGACAGAGATCATCCGCAGGGCGCCAAACATATTTTCATTGACAATATCAATAATACCCGAGGCCGCCGCGTAAAGATCAATACCCAATGCATCGGCCACCTTTTGTACGGCTGTTTCAGCCGCTTTACGGTCAAGCTTAAACGCTCCGCCAAGAAGCTCTTCTGGTAAGTAACCTAGCACCACATTGGCGTCTGTTACGGTGGGTAAATCACCGCCTTTGGAGTAACAAGCTGGTCCTGGTACGGCGCCCGCACTTTCAGGTCCCACGCGCAGCGCGCCTGTTAATTCAGGAACATGAGCAATTGAACCCCCGCCTGCGCCAACGGTTTTAATATCTAAAGATGAGGCGCGAACCTTCAAATGCCCAACCGCCGTATCACGAACGAGGCGCGGCTCCGAGTTCTCAATCAAAGCAACATCCGTGGACGTGCCGCCAACATCAAGCGTCAAGATGTTATCAAATCCAGCGCTTTTAGCGATCCAAAGCGCTCCTGTTACACCGCCCGCTGGGCCAGACATCAAAAGGTTTACTGGGTCAGTTTGAGACTTCGCCGCGCTCATCAACCCACCATCAGAACGCAGTAAGTTTAGCTGACCTCGCATGCCCATATTGCGCAAATCACCTTCAAGATTCCGCACATATTTACCAACCACAGGACGCACAGAACCGTTAGCCGTTGTTGTCAATGCGCGCTCATATTCCATCATCTCAGGCAGAACCTGGTGACTGATTGAAATTGTGAGATTTGGGAAAATTTCCTGCGCAATTTCGGCAATGCGCGTTTCATGCGCGCCGTTAACGTAAGAGTTCATCAAACAAATTGTGATCGCTTCAATGTCTTGTTTCTTCAGTTTCTTGAGCGCTTTACGCACTTGCGCTTCGTCAATCGGGCGGATTTCATCGCCAAAGGCGCCCATACGGCCCGAGACTTCGATGGTGTCTTCAAGAGAGGCCATCGGTTCTGGCTTTGGCCAAACAATCCAAGCAGCCAAACCACCTGGGACAAATGAACGCGCAATTTGTAGAATTTGGCGATAGCCTTCGGTAACGATTAAGCCAACCCGTGCACCCTTGCCTTCTAAGACGGCATTTGTCGCAACAGTTGTTCCGTGTAGGAAATAATCAATCTGTTCAGGCGAAATATTCGCGATTTCACAAATATCCTTTGTCCCGTTCACAACTGCGCGGGATGGATCATCTGGGGTGGATGGTACTTTGGTTTTATGAGACGCGCCTGTTTTATCATCAAATAACAGAAGGTCGGTAAATGTTCCGCCGACGTCGACACCTAATCTATAGCTCATAAATCTATCCTATTATTCTGCTGCTTGATTTAAATTTTGCGGAAACCCGCCAGCACGGCTCACCATGCCAGGAAGAGGCTTTTCCATTTTTTTCTCGAGCCATTGGGCTATTTCGACAATCTTATCCAAAGACATACCTGTCTTAACGTCATTACGCTCGAGCATATATACGACATCTTCTGACGGCACATTACCCGTCGCGGCTGGGGCAAAAGGACATCCACCTATCCCCCCAATAGAAACATCTAATGTATCCACGCCAACTTCTAAGGCCGCATAAATATTCGCCAACCCTGTATTGCGCGTATTATGAAAATGCGCGCGCAGAGGCATATTCGGCGACGCTTTTTTGACCTCGAAAAATAAGGCCTTCACATGCCACGGATTGCCAACCCCTATGGTATCTGCGAGGGAAATCTCATCGGGGTCAAACGCGGCGAGGCGCTTACTCATGGCGACCACCGTCTCTATGGCGACTTCACCTTCAAAGGGACAACCGAGTGAGGCGGCTATAGTGACATTAACACGTCGACCTGCGGCCTTTACTTTTTCGATCATCGCGCTGGCCATTTCAACGGATCCATCGCGGGTTTGGTTTTGGTTTTTTTGCGCAAAGGTATCAGTGGCGACAACAACCAAACCAACTTCATCAATATTCGTTTTGATAGCTCGGTCCACGCCTCTCTCATTCATGGCCAAACCTATATAGGTTACATCATTTCTTTTGGGCAGGCCCGCAATCACGTCTTCAGCATCCGCCATTTGAGGAACATATTTAGGGTGGGCGAAACTTGCGACTTCCATACGTTTGGCGCCAGCCTCAATCGTGCGGTTTATCAAATCCAGCTTTTCTGCTGTTGAAAACATGACAGATTCATTTTGAAGCCCATCACGGGCCGTAACGTCCAGAATTTCAACGTTTCGCTTAGATTCCATTTAGGATTACCTTCTTGTCCGATTTGGCTTTCTATATGCATTACTCGCTCAAGTCTTATCGAGACTAATACGTTAATATCCATATAGCGACCACGCGGGATCGAACGAATTAACACTTCACACAATTAAATCTAAAAATTCTGGATCCGACTTGCCTTAAAACCTGTAGGACGCTTCAATACCAAAGCGGCGCTGGGCACCTGGCGCTAGGAACGACCCACCAAATTCAGGGGCAGGAATAACCTCTTCAAGAATATCCTCATCCGTTAAATTTTGAGCAAAGGCTGTCAAAGACCAAGTGTCGCTTTGTAGGCCTGCCCTTAGGTCCAATGTAAAATAGCTATCGCGTCGAGCATTGCCAAAATTCCCTGTTCCAAGGAAACCCGTTCCCGCTCCAAAACCTGCGGCTGGGTTTCCGATTTCAAATAGGGGATTAAAAATCGTTGCTCGGTCGCCGTCCTGAACCGTATGAAAATATGTAGGGCCGATGAGTTGTGCGTCAGCGCGGATAAGAAAATCCAAAGCATCAAATACAGGATAGGTAAAATCACCGCCGAAATTCAGTGTGTAATCCGGTGTATAGGGTGACTTGTTCCCGACTGTATCCGTCCGTGAATTGTTTTCCTTAATTTCGCTTTCCGTGAAATTAGCGCCCGCGTAGAGATTTATAGAATTAGTGGCCGCGAGCTCTGCGCCTATCTCAACTCCGTATAGCTCGACTTCATCAATATTAGAGACAACCCTTAAAAGTCCGAAGCCGCCAACGAAAAATTCGAAAAACTGCATATCCGTAACGTCTGTATAATAAGCTGCCGCAGATAACTTTAATCGACCATCAAAGGCCGTATTCTTGAAGCCGAGTTCAAAGGCGCTCGACGTTTCTTTTCGAAAATCATCCGTAATGACAGGCAAAGCACTTCCAACGACCTCAGCAAAATTTGTCCCTGATACCGCAGAAATAAGCCCGTTATTAAAGATATCAACCGTCGCACCACTGCCTGAGTTATTAAAGCCGCCCGCCTTAAAGCCAACGCCCCAACTGCCATAAACTGTTGTGTCGTCATTCGCATTCCATGTCAGCGAGACCTTGGGCTGTAGCTCTCTAAATGTTTCTTCCTGATCCGGTATAACGCCATTAGGGTTTAACAGCGGAGACAGACCCGCATTTAGCGGGTCGGCTGTCGCCGGATTAAAATCCAAATCAATAAAGCTTTGCCGTGCATCTGTTGGCACCAGGTTAGAGACACTGCGCTCTTCAACATCATATCTGAGAGCGACTGAACCTTCCAAACTATCCGTAAAGGCATAATCGGCAGACCCGAATATTGCATAAACAGTGGTATCAAAATCATCATGGGCCAAAGCTATCGTTTGGTTTGGTCCGCTTAGCTGTACCAGCCCTCGCGTTACAGGTCCTCCGCCGTCGCGGTTTGTTGATACGCCGACTTCACGCTCAATATCTAAGACATATCCCCCAACGGACCAACTCAATGGACCTGAGTTATTTGAGGATAAACGCAACTCCGCGCTAATATCTGATTGGTTACGAAGCTGCTCCTGAAGACCATCACATGTCGAGGGCGTATAAGCGCCTAAAAAAGATCCATTGGGGGCAAATATCACCCCCACAGGAATTTCACCAAAGAATGTTGGTGAGGGCAAAGGGAACCCAGCTAAATCAGCAACGCTCTGCTGACATTGCTCATCATTATTAAAGAACCCAAAAGCGCCCGAGGTCCCATCCGCTATCAAGTCATTATCAATATCACTATAAAGCGCCCAGCCTGTTAGGGTGGCTCCTTCTAATTGATAATCAAATTTGCCTGATAATTCGAAAGCCGTCTGATCATTATCAGAGACAATATTTGGCTGAAAAACAAACTCAAGGTCATTCACATCTTGGTTGGCCGCGGGAATTCCGAGAAGGTCCGAGAAAGTCGGTAGGTGGAAGTTCGCATTAAAAACAATTGAGCTCGCATCAACCTCACCATAGCGGCCTTTGATATCGACACTTAGCTGATCATTTGGTTCATAAACCAAACGTCCATTTATATTAAAGCTCTCCGATGCGTCAACGATTGGCGCGTCACCCTGAAAACTATTGCGGTAAAACCCGTCCGATGTACGGTAATCCCCAGATATACGATAGGAAACCGTATCGGATAATGGACCCGACAGACTTCCTTTGACAAGAATGGTGTCATCTTCCGCGTAGCTTGCCGTGATATTACCCCCAAACGCCTCGCCTGGCTTCTCAGTTGTCACAATGACGGCGCCCGCTGCCGCGTTTCGACCGTAAATCGCTCCCTGTGGCCCTTTAAAAACTTCAATCTGGCGTAAGTCAGTATATTCACGGTTAAAAGCCGCTGGGTTCGTATAGAGAACACCGTCAATGAGGAAGGCGAAACTATTCTCCGCGTCCCGCGCCCCGTTAATGCCTCTAATATTGACTTGGGTATCACCAGCTTCAGCCGCATTCACAATGGTCACGCCTGGCGTTAAGCCTATGAAGTCTTCAACACGCTCTACGCCTGCTTTTTGCAATGTCGCGCTTGTTAGCGCCGTAACGGAGCCTGGTACATCAAGAATATTCTCTGCCCTACGGCGGGCTGTGACAATGATTTCATCTTCAAAGCTGACATCGTTAGACTGTGCGCTTGCTGAGGGGCCTGATAGCGTCATTGCTAGCACAGCGGTCGAAAGCATTAACAATTTAAATGAAAGGCTTTGTCTATTTAGGTAATTAACTCTCATGATATTCCCCTCCTTGAACAAACTAAGACATTTAAGATTTCAAATGTCCGAGCGATTTAAGTAGTAAACTAGATTAGGTCAGTCTCTGTCTTCGATAATTCGACTATCCGCCTAGTAAACAATTAAACGAACCATTAAATCCATTTAGGCTTGTCGCTAGCCACTCTTTAATCAACTTTTCAAAATGTCAATAATCGCCGCCAAGTTGACACAGCCCTGAGTTAATCTCATTATATTCAGATGGGAGCAAGACCATCATATATATCAAGAACTACCCTCAAGGCTCTAGCCGCGCGTTCGGACCTATGGGGAGCTTGGCTGACATTTCATGTCTGGGCAGTCGTTGCCGGCGCAATAGCAACATTTATAATTTGGCCTAACCCCTTCACTTTTATTCTCGCCTTTTTGATTATTGGCTCACGTCAACATGGTATGGCAATCTTAATGCACGACGCGGCACATGGGATATTATTCAAAACGAAAGGGGTGAATGAATTTGTCGGCAAATATTTGCTCGGAGCGCCTTATGGCGGCGACTTAGAGAGTTATCGCAAGTATCACTTAAAGCATCACCGCTTTGCACAAAGCGAGGATGACCCTGACCTTCCTCTGTCGAAAAAATACCCAGTCACAAAAGCCAGCTTGAGACGTAAATTATTTCGTGACGTTACCGGACAAACTTACCTACGCATCCGCCTCGCAACACTGCGTATGAAAGATGGCGAAACGTCAGATATCGAGGGTTCTGATGCATTCCAGAAAACATCCCCCTGGCCATTCCTGATTACAAATTTTGTTATATTCGCCATTCTGGCTGCAATTGGACATTGGTGGTTATATTTTGCACTTTGGTTTGCCCCTATCGCGACTTGGTTTTTCGCGGTTTTGCGTCTTCGGAATATTACAGAACATGCAATGACAACTTATGATGACAACCCCCTAACCCATGCACGAACAACCTATACAAACTTACTTGAGCGGATTTTCCTTGGACCGTACTGGGTCAATTATCACGTCGAACATCATGCTTATATGTTTGTCCCTTGCTACCGACTAAAAGCTCTTCACAAAGAGATGATTAGTTTTCATGACGAGATGGAATTAAAAACTGGCTATCTATCTGTAATGAACGCAGCCACAACTCAGGCTTAGAGAGCTATCCATGCGTAATCTCGTTTTAATGTCCACCTTATGTCTTTTAGCCTGCACAGCGCAAGCTCAGAAACTCGACTATGCACCTCCAGCAGAGGTACTAGACATTTACAACATTGCTGTTGAGCCATCACCTGAACGAATTTTTAGTGACATACAAACACTGGTTAATTTCGGAACGCGGCATAGCTTGTCTGAAACCGAAAGCTCAACACGCGGTATCGGTGCAGCTCGGCGGTGGATTTTTGATGAATTTGAAAAAATTTCGTCAGAATGCGGAGGCTGCCTAAAAGTCATTTATGTATCCGATACTGTAGAGGGTGAAACGCGTATACCTGATCCAGTGGACGTTGTTTCTGTGCTCGCCATTCAAAAAGGTTTCGCGGATCCCAACCGTTATGTCATGATGTCTGGAGATATTGATAGCCGCGTGACAGACCCGCTTAACGGGACATTAGATAGTCCCGGAGCTAATGATAATGCGTCAGGCATGGCGGGCACCATTGAGGCCGCGCGTATATTATCCAAACGCAAATATGCGGGATCAATAATTTACGCAGGATTATCAGGCGAAGAACAAGGCCTGTTTGGCGGTAAGATTGTCGCTGAGCATGCGCTCAAAGAAGGCTGGGAGATCAAAGGCGTTTTAAACAATGATATGATCTCGAATATTTCGGGCATTGACGGCGTTACCGATAACACATCTGTTCGTGTTTTCTCCGAAGGCACCCGCGCCAATGAAACAGAAGAAGAGGCCCGCTTAAGGCGGTTTACGGGCGGCGAAGTTGATAGCCCTTCTCGTAATCTTGCCCGTTATATTAAGGCGCAAGCCGATCAATATGTGACTAATCTGAATGTCATGTTGATTTACCGCCTTGATCGGTTTCGGCGAGGCGGACATCACCGCCCTTTCAATGAAGTGGGTATCCCTGGCATCCGTATCATGGAAACCCATGAGCATTATGACCGCCAACATCAGGATTTACGGACGGAAAACGGCATCGAATATGGCGACACAATGGAGGGCGTAGACGCCCAATATGCCGCAAAACTCACGGCATTAAATGCTATTACAATCGCAGGCATGGCCGGCGCGCCGCCCTTCCCCGCTAATGTCGAAGCCACAGGCGCCGTGCAGGCGTCAGCTAAGCTGACATGGAACACCCCTGACAATGCCAGTAATCTTGCAGGTTACCGCGTGCATTGGCGCCTCACGACGGCGCCAGAATGGACCCATTCGCGTTTCGTCGGCAAGGTCAATGAATGGGAGTTCAAAAACCTTGTTATCGACAATTACTTTTTCGGGGTGAGCGCCGTCGCCAAAGACGGCAGCGAAACGCCCGTTGTGTTCCCCGGAGCGGCAGGACGTTTTTAATACTATTCCCCTATTAGGCGAACTCGCATGACGGGGCACCCCATCCCAAATAGCATGTGGGGTAGAAGAGAGGGAATCGAATGACATCTTTTAAACAACTGCTTTTAGGCGGCATCGCCGTAACAGCCATCTCATTTACGGCTGTGGCGACTAATCACCCGCATAATAAACCTTCTGTCAAAATAAATTCAGATATTCCCGCGCCAAAACTAAAAAAGAGTATGGCATCTGAAAAATCACCCAGAACCAAAATGCTAAAAGACAAAATTGCCAAAAAGAAAATGGCCGATAGCAAGCCAGAAGAAACGGAGGCGAAATCTAAAGAGACAAAAGCCGAAGATGAAGAAGAAAAATGGGATGTGATGAACCCACCCGGCGAGAAACGGGATATAGACATCAATGTTGACGAAGGCACATGGATGAGCCTTGATGTTTCCCCCGATGGCAAAACCATCGCTTTTGACCTCTTGGGAGATATTTACACCATCCCGGTTACGGGCGGCCCAGCGACGAATATTTCCAGCGGACTTGCCTGGGAGATGCAGCCGCGGTTTTCGCCTGACGGAACTCAGATAGCCTTTACGTCTGACCGGGCTGGTGGTGACAATATTTGGATTATGGATGTTGACGGCGAAAATAAAACGCAAGTCACCGAGGAAACATTTCGCCTCTTAAATAATCCTACGTGGTCACCGGATGGGCAATTCATTGCCGCCCGCAAACACTTTACCACCTCTCGCTCACTTGGCGTCGGAGAAATATGGCTTTATCATACCCGCGGGGGCTCGGGTGTTCAGCTCGTTAAAAAGCCATCGGACGCCCATCAAAAAGAACTGGGCGAGCCGATGTTTTCGCCCGATGGTCAATATGTTTACTATAGCCAGAATATTACCCCCGGTCCGATATTTGAATATGCGCAGAACTCCAATACTGAGCTTTTTCAAATCAAACGCTATGATATGGAAACAGGGGAAATTGATACGGCGGCAGGTGGTGCGGGCGGGGCGGTACGCCCTACCCCGTCTCCAAATGGAAAATATCTCGCCTATGTTAAGCGTGTACGGGCTAAATCAAAGCTTTTCGTAAAAGACATTGAGAGCGGAAAAGAACGGATGATTTTTGATCATCTCGACCAGGATATGCAAGAAACATGGGGCGTTCAGGGCCTCTACCCTAATATGGATTGGAGCCCAGATTCTAAAACCATATATTTCTGGGCAAAGGGCTTAATTCATTCAGCCGACATCATCGAGGATAATGTCCAGCATATTAATTTCACAATCAAGGATACACGAACCGTTATCACGGCCCCGCGCCCCAGTGTTGAGGTGTCTCCAAAAGAGTTTAAAACTCAAATGCCGCGTTTTGTGAAAGTCTCGCCTGATGGGAAGAACATCGTCTTTGAAAGCTTGGGGAAGCTGTACGTCAAAAATAAAAATTCTGGCAAAGTCAGTACTTTAACTAAACTTCCTAATGACATAAGAGAACTTTATCCGGAGTGGTCACGCGATTCAAAGTCTATCATTTTTACGACATGGTCTGATATTGACCTTGGAGCCATTCATTCCATTGACTTGGCATCAAAAACAATCACCACCCATACAAAAAAGCCGGGACATTATAAGCGCCCTGCTTTTTCACCCAGCGGCGAATTCATAACCTATGAAAAAGGTTCGGGCGGCTTTTTAACAGCTCCAGAATGGTCAGATGGCGCAGGTATATATATCCAGGCCATTGGCTCGGGCGATGATGTCCATATTAGTAAGTCTGGCAACAATCCACATTTCGGCGATAGTGATTTACGGTTTTATTTTACAAAAACAATAGATAAGAAATCGACGCTTATTTCAACCAATCTATTGGGCGGGGATGAGCGTAAACACGCCTCTTCTAAGTTGGCTCAAAGCTATCACATCTCCCCTGATGGCGCGATGATCGCCTTTAGAGAAAACTATAATCTATTTGTCATACCCGCCTTAAAGGGCCCTCAAAATTTAGAAGCGAATAAGAAAGCAAAGGCCCTGCCCGTTACCAAGGTCAGTCATGGCGGCGCGACCTATCCAAGCTGGACAGAAGATAATCAACTCAATTGGACATTAGGGCCTACACTTTATTCCGTAGGCTATAAGGCTATGCAGGATGATAAATTTGAACCGCCAAAAGACGGTTTGGACTTATCGCAAACGATCACAACAGATAAACCTGATACGCAAATCGCGCTAACGAACGCCCGCATCATCACAATGAGCGATAAAGATGGCGGCGTAATTGAAAAGGGCACAATCCTTATCGACGGCGATAGAATTTCCGCTATTGGAGAAGATATAGATATATCATCGTCTGTTAAATCTATCGACCTAGACGGCAAAACAATCGTTCCCGGGTTCATTGAAGCGCATTACCACGGACCGCAAGGCACGGATGAGCTCATCCCGCAGCAAAACTGGAAGACTTTGGCCACACTGGCTTTGGGCGTAACATCGGTATTTGACCCGTCTAACCGCGCGAGCGAAATTTTCGCTGCGGCCGAAATGCAGCGCGCAGGTAAGCTGCTTTCCCCGAGAACCTATTCGACTGGCGAAGTCATTTACGGGGCCAAAGCCCCCGGGTTCTTCGCAGATATCCAAAAGGAGGAAGATGCACAGGAGCATGTTGGGCGGCTGAAATTTCAAGGCGCGCACGGGGTTAAAAATTACAACCAACCGCGCAGAGACCAACGCCAACAAGTTGTTAAAGCATCAAGAGATCATGACCTCATCGTTGCGGCTGAAGGCGGCTCTCTTTATCATATGGATATGAGCCTTGTCGCTGATGGCAATTCGTCTCTTGAGCATAATCTACCGGTCGCGGCAATTTATGACGATGTTGTACAGATGTTTGGGCAAACCAATGTTGCCTATACCCCGACGCTCTCTGTCACTTACGGCGGTGTTCGGGGTGAAAATTTCTATTATCAGGAATCCGATGTCTGGAAGCACCCTATTTTATCCAAACATGTCCCGCCTGCCCTCTTGCAAGCGCGGGCGGTACGCCGACAAATGGTCCCTGAAGAAGACTATGCGGATGCGGAAGCCGGCGCGGGAGCCAAGGAACTTATGGAAGCCGGCGTTCCGGTCTCTATTGGAGGTCATGGCCAGCGCGAAGGCCTCGCCTCGCATTGGGAAATGTGGAGCTTCGCCCGAGGCGGTATGAGCCCCGTTCAGGCGCTTCGCACGGCAACAACAGAACCTGCAAGACATCTTGGGTTTGATAAGGACATTGGCAGTCTAGAGAAAGGTAAACTAGCTGACCTCGTTATTTTGTCAGATAATCCGCTTGAGGATATTCGCAATACAGAAACCATCGAACATGTCATGCTCGGCGGCCGTCTTTATGAAGCGAAGACAATGAATGAAGTCCATACAGGTGACACAAAGCGTCTGCCTTATTGGTGGGAGTAAAGTCAAGCAATACGAAACGGCGGGGGTAAACCGTCTATTTTACCGAGCTAGTCAATCGTTGCGATTTTAAGCGTATTTGTCGTCCCCGGACGCCCAAAGGGAATACCCGCAGAGATCATAACTCTATCCCCTGTTTTCAAGTTGACACGGTCACTTTTGGCAAGTCCTTGAATATTGACGAGCATGTCTTCGAAGTCTTTAGGGTCACGTGTCACAACTGGAGTAACCCCCCAACTTAAAGCAAGGCGGCTCGCCGTGGTATGGCGCGGCGTGAGGCCGATAATTTTACAAGGCGGTCTTTCGCGCGAAATACGCTGCACTGTCGAGCCTGTTAGCGTATATCCAAGCACCGCCTTACAATCCAAAGTCTCGACTATCCCTCGAACTGATTGACTAATCGCGTCTTCTGGCGTGGCTTCATGTGGAAGCTCGGCCTGTTTAAAATATTTTCGATATTCAGGATCCGCTTCCGCCGCGCCAATAATACGGTCCATTATCGCAACCGCAGTTGCAGGATGGCGGCCAACGGCTGTTTCCGCAGATAGCATAACAGCATCCGCCCCTTGATAAATCGCCGTAGCCACATCAGAGGCCTCAGCCCGTGTCGGGGTTGGCGCATCGATCATAGATTCAAGCATATGCGTCGCAACGATAACAGGCTTACCCAAAGCCCGGGCTTTGCGAATGATTTGGCGCTGCACCACAGGGACTTGCTCAAGCGGAAGCTCAACACCTAAATCTCCGCGTGCAACCATCGCCGCATCAGCCACTCTTAAAATATCATCAAGGTCTTCAACCGCGGAGGGTTTTTCAATTTTGACAATAATCCCAGCTTTATCTCCGACAATCTTACGGGCATCAATCACGTCTTGCGCGGTTTGAACAAATGACAAAGCAATGTAATCAACCTCTTGCGTAAGCGCGAATGCCATATCGATTTTATCTTTTTCTGTCATGGCGGACATGGGAAGAACTGCCCCTATAACATTGATCCCCTTTTTGTTTTTTAAAACACCGGAAACATCTACGCGGGTTTTTAAGCGTTTCCCGTCATTGGACAGGATGGTGACCATTAATTTCCCATCATCAAATTTGAGAATATGCCCCTCTTCCATTGCGTCCATTAGTTCTTGGTGAGGCATAGAAATAAGACTGTCTTTGCCAAGCTTATCACTTTTGACAATCTCAACAGTTTCCCCGTAGCGAAGCTCTATTTGGCCGCCTTCAAATTCCCCGCAGCGTAGCTTAGGGCCCTGCATATCCGCCACAATCGTAATGGAATTACCCGTTTCTTTTTGAACACGGCGAATAGCCTCTACAGAACGGGCGTGATCTTCATGACTGCCATGAGAAAAGTTAAGTCGAAACGCATCAACGCCAACATCATGTAATAATCTTAAAGTATCTGGCGCGGCGCTCGCAGGCCCTACAGTTGCTAATATTTTGGCTGACCGATTTCGCACTACAATTGTCCTTCACACTGATTAACCGCGAAGGAGCTTTAGCTGAATCAAATGCAAATTGACAGCGCTATCATTTAGATTTTATCGTGATCTAACAACGAGAAGCAGGAAGTCTAAGATCATCTCCGATCTTAATTGCAAAATCTGCATTTAATCCATTTATAGACTGTATATCACCAACGGTAACACAATTTCGTCTGGCTAGAGAGTAAACGGTATCCCCTTCTTTTACGCGGTGAGAAGCATTATCGTCATTCAGAAACCTAGTCTCTGAATATTCAGGTGCAGAATAAGCATTCACAGAAATTATATTATCTGAGTAGTCATAATCTACCAAACTCGCTCCGTTGACAGACCTTGTTGACGCGCGAGAAACTTCAGCGACTGAAATAGGCGCTTGATCAGATATCACTTGCGATTGAAGAACCTGATATCCAGGCGTGCCTGTTTCAGAAATATTTGAAAATTGTGTATCTGTTGGCGCCTGATGCAAGACCTGCGCAGATTGATGTACGACTTGCGAGGATTGGTGGAATTCTTGTTGTGGAGATTGATGCACGACTTGTGGAGGGGGAGTCTGATGGACAATACGTGGAGATTGATAAACTACACTTTCACCAGTCGTAGCATATTGATAATTCGCGGGAAGATGACTGCTACTTGTGTAAGTTTGACTGGATGCAGTAGGCGCCTGTGTAACCGTGTGGCTCGAAGGTAACGTCCCTTGACTCGCATAAGTTTGCTGTGTGCAGTCAACCGTCGCATTTCCTAATCCATAGCCGAGAGTTCCGCCAACCCCTGCTCCAAAAGCCGTTCCAGCTGTTCCGCCAATAATTTCCTTGCCCGCAAAAGCTCCAAGAGTCCCACCTAAACCTGCGCCGATTAACTCATGGTTCTTTTCCTTACGTAAGCAAGACTGATCGATTGTCGAGTACGAGGTCGGCGCTGACGAAGCATAAGATGCAGTTTGATAATTGGAAGAAGCAGAATGTGTCGCAGAAGACGCGTAAGTCGTTGTAGGCACCCCCCCCTTATATTTCGTGGAATATTGGTAATTGGGATTTTCCTGATGCGTAGCGCAAGCCGTCAACACTGAGAATGATGAGGCAATGCAAAGCCATATTTTAGCGGACATAAAAAGCTCCAAACTGTTTTGAGCTTATCTTTGAAGAAATATGGCTAATATTCTCTTAACCAAGCTGTTTTGATTTACTAACTCCATTTCTTGACCTTCAGGCGATAGACGCTAAATAAAGGTTCGATTTGAACAATTGGGATCTTAATTCATGAATATCACTACCAAACCCTTCGAATATAAAGACGGAAAGCAAACTTGCGTGGGTTATATGGCCTGGGACGAAACATTTGCTGATCCAAAGCCTTGCGTGCTTATTAATCATGCGTGGAGCGGGCTTGATAATTTTGCGCAAGGCACAGCCGTACAAATGGCAGCGTTGGGCTATGTTGGCTTTTGTTTGGACAATTATGGGGACGGAGTTCTTCCTGAAACTGTGGAAGAAAAGCAAGCTTTAATGATGCCATTAAAAGACGACCGCAAAGCTCTGCTTAAACGTCTAAAGGCTGGCGTAAAAGCTGCGTCTTCTCTTCCCGAGGTCGACGAAAAAAGTCTCGCGGCTATGGGCTTTTGTTTCGGAGGACTATGTACGTTAGACATGGCCCGCGCTGGCATTAACCTCAAAGCCGCTATTAGCTTTCATGGATTACTTGATGCGCCAGACTACCCAACAAAAAAAATCAAATCCAAGGTTCTTATCGCCCATGGGTGGGATGACCCAATGGCTCCCCCAGAACATGTTGTCCAAATAGGCCAAGAAATGGTAAAGGCTAATTGTGATTGGCAACTCCACGCCTATGGTCAAACAACCCATGCCTTTATGGTCCCGGGCACAGATAGCGGAGACGGAACCCTTAAACATAATCCTAATAGCGAACGCCGGGCATGGAATGCCAGCATCGATCTTCTAGCCGAAGTTTTTGATGCCCATGGAGTTAGCTAAAGCTCCAGCATGCATGTAATTGAAAGCCAAGTTGAGCTAGACGCCTTTTGCGCAAAGGCGTCTAAAAGGCCGTTCATCTGCGTTGATACGGAGTTCATGCGCGAAAGTACCTTTTATTCTATCCTCTGCTTGATACAGGTGGCGACTGATCAAGATGAAGCCATAATCGATCCTCTCGCCAAAAACCTAGACCTCGAGCCATTTTTAAAGCTGTTGCTAAATTCCTCTATTATCAAAGTTTTACATGCAGCCAGACAAGATCTTGAAATTTTTTATAAATTATGCGGGAGCGTTCCTAATAGAATATTTGACACTCAAGTTGCCGCAATGGCCTTGGGTTTCGGAGATAGCGTAGGTTACGGAGCTCTTGTGAAGGGCTTGCTAAATATAAACTTAGACAAAGGCGCAAGATTTACAGATTGGTCAAGACGCCCCCTTACGAATAAACAGTTATCTTATGCCCTCGCGGATGTAACGCATTTACGAGATGTGTATCCAGGCATTGTTAGAGACCTTGAAGCTCGCAATCGATTGAGCTGGGTTCTAGAGGAAATGAAACCTCAAACCGAAGAAAAACTTTATAACTTTGAACCCGAAATGGCTTGGGAACGATTAAAAATACGCAATCCAAGAAAACCATACTTGGCCGCTTTGAAAGCTGCAGCTGCATGGCGAGAACGAGAGGCTATTTCAAAAAACATTCCACGCAGGCGCGTCTTAAAAGACGATGCGCTTTACGATCTCGCACAACAAAAACCTAAAGACATCGCGGCGCTCGGAAGATTACGCGGCATTCCCAGAGGGTTTGAAAAATCCAGTCACGCCAAAAAATTAGTCGCCGCGATTAACGCCGCCGTCGATAACGCCGATGATTACGCTCCGGAAATCCCAAAAACCCGGCACATGCCTCCAAATCTCGGCCCAACGATCGAAATGCTTAAAACTCTGTTGCGTCTACGCACAGAATACGAAGACATCGCGCCGCGTATGGTGGCCAATAGCGCAGATATTGAACAGCTTGCTGCCTTTGGCGAAAAGGCTGATGTTGCAGCCCTTAAAGGCTGGAGAAAAGACATTTTTGGCGAGGATGCCCTCAAAATGCTCAATGGAAAAATCGCCCTTAGCCTCGAAGGACGTGAGGTTGTCGCGAAAGATATCGCGTGAGAAACGCGTGATTAGAGCCTTTACCTACGACCCACCACAAGCTCCTGTAATTTATATCCATATTGATTATGATATTATCATGGTCGAAAAACCTTCCGGTCTTCTGAGCGTTCCTGGTAAGACAGAGCCAGATTGCCTCGAAGCAAGGATAAAAGTAGACCACCCCGCCGCTTTGACGGTCCACCGGCTTGATATGGCCACCTCTGGCCTCATGGTTTTTGCTAAGAACCCGCACGCACAGCGCCACCTTGGACTTCAATTTGAAAAACGGACGATAGAGAAGGCCTATATGGCCCGTGTTGCTGGACATATAACGCAAGACGAAGGTGACATAAACCTGCCCCTGAAAACCGATTGGCAAAATAGGCCCAAACAAAAGGTCTGTCATGAGCAAGGTAAACCTTCACAAACCGCATGGTCTGTTATGGAGCGTGAAGCCCTTGCAACGCGGGTGCTGCTTAAACCACGAACAGGACGCTCTCATCAACTCAGAGTCCATATGCTCGCTATTGGGCATCCTATCCTCGGCGACCAATTATACGCGCCTGATGACGTCTACGCTCAAGCGCCTCGTTTGCAACTACATGCCCATAAGCTTAAACTTCGCTTGCCTACAGGCGGAGAATGGGCCGAATTTGAAAGCCCCTGCCCATTTTAAATTGATATGATAGAAGTTAAATCATGACCCAGATATTACCATCAATGGGCGAAGATTTGAACGTCGTTGTCATTGGCGCAACAGGCGGTATTGGCATGGCTTTGGTAAATGCGTTAAACTCGTCCACTCAAGTCGCTCAAATATTCGCACTTTCTCGCAAAGCGGCACAGGCTTCTCGACTAAAATCCAAAACATCGCTTTTGACTTTACCAATGAGGCCCGCATTGCAGAGGTCGCCCAAGATTTAAAAAGTAAAGGTCATTTTGACCTTATCATTCTCACGACGGGTTTCCTACATGGTTCCAATATCGGCCCTAAAAAGAGCCTAAAGGCCATGAGCACTGAAGGGTTTGAGACTAATTTTGCAATTAATACAATTGGTCCTGCCCTTACGGCCAAATATTTTTTACCTCTGATGCGCGACGACCAAAAATCAGTTTTTGCGGCGCTTTCAGCCCGAGTGGGATCGATTTCAGATAACCGTATTGGCGGATGGTATGCGTACCGCGCCTCCAAAGCGGTACTTGATATGATCATAAAAACCTTGGCTATAGAGCATGGCCGTAAATTTAAAAATTGTATTATCATGGGGCTTCACCCCGGAACGGTTGCTACAGCTTTATCTAAACCCTTTCAGGGAAATGTCCCTAAAGGCAAGTTATTCACAGCCAAAGATAGCGCGCAAAAGCTTATATCTGTCATTAACGGCGCCACTATAGAGCGGTCACCTGCTCGACTGGGCAGGACAGAAAATTCCGTTTTAGCGCATCTGCTTTGCGGCGAAGGATTTGGTCAAATCGGCCTTTTGACTTTGCGCGGCGAGATCAAGCTCGCGGGTTATATCGCGCAGGGCAGGAATTGAACGGTCATGATGATTCAAAATATACCTCACAAGGTCTGCGCTCACCATTCGGCCACGATCCTCAAATAGCTTTCGAAGAATAGGTTCCAAAATAACATCATCATGTTCTTGCAATGTCACAACAGGCGTATTGGACAAGCGCGAGCGCAGATCAGGCATCGCGGTTTCCCACAATTGGGGTTTATGCTCCGACGCGAGGAGTAGGCCATTTATCTCCCCATTTAAAGCTTGATTAAAAACAGCGAAGAGTTTTGCTTCGTCATGGGAGCTCGCATTATCAATGAATGTTCCGCCTGTCTGTACGGCCCACGCCGCGCCTATATGTGTTTTCCCACTCCCGCTGGGCCCCGTCAGGAGAAGCACAGGTGATAACCATTTAGGCCAAGCCTTTATTGTCGTGATAGCATCTTGATTACAGGGACTGACAATAAGATTGTCAAAGTTATGTTTTGGAGATGGCGTGAGATCGAAAGGTATTTGCGGGAGTTTACTCACCCCCCTTAATAACGCCCCGTACGCGCAAGGACTACGCCTAGGCCCGGGTCGTTACGCACGTCGACACCTTTAAAGGATAGCTCTTTCCTAAGACGATTTATATCTCCGCCATATGTGATTGTCATAAGAGCGCCGTCCTTAGAAAGTGCATCTAGACGAGCATCTTGTATTTGGGCGGAGCCGTTAATCGCCTCTTTAAGGTTAAGCCATTCATTGTGGCTTTGATATAAAACGGACACGACCGTTGAAATAGAGTTTTCGGCTGTACTTGCAGAGGCCTGTTTCCAATCCGCTTCTAGCCTATTGACAATTTGATTTGCTAGATCTTGGAAGTCTGCCCCGCTCACCTGTCCTAAATCTTGTTTCGCTCCGCTATCCAATGCAATATCTGTGACTTGTGCCGTGACCAGCCCTCCCAATGTTTCTGATGACCTCACAAGCAGTATCTGCTCAACGCCAAATTGACTGCCAAGTCCTTTGAGCCTGCCGATATTTAGTGAGTTAATATCGGATATTGACAAAACGCCGTCATTCCCCTGCCCTAACGGAACAGAAGTTATCGGGGTCAAAGCGTGTCTATAACGCCCATCCTGCCAAACAATAGACCACGGATTTAAGTCCCAAAGCGGTTGATTGTCTAAAACAGGCAAAACCAGTCTTGTGCGAGCTTGGGTCGTCACCATATTTAAACCGTTCGCCAGTAAATATTTTTGAACTTCACTCGGATTAAAAGCTACCGATATATCACCAAGATAGCGATTACTCGACCGTTTCTCATTGGCTATCTCTAACGCTCTAATCATCTTTGCTGCGACGTCGATTTCAATTGGCGTCAATGGTCGTGCCTGTCTTTCATTGGACAAGGTTACGCGCTCAATAATCGCTTGCGCCGCGCGCACTTGACCATCTTGAATCGCCAGAGTTTGAGCTTCAATGGGGGTCTGCCCCGTGGCATCTACAGGAATACCAATCACTGTAAAGGGGTCGGCAGCAATGGCCGCCTTTGCAATTAAGGTTAAAATTAACGCAACGAATATCCGAAAAATATGTTTCATGTGTCCGCGATACCCCGCTTTCTGTAATTTGAAAAGAGATTTAAACTCTAGAAATACAGTATTGAGCTTGAATCTACGGCCAATATAAGGTTCTAAGCCCGTTAAAGAGAGAAAGATTCCATCATGACCAAAAATGGCCTGACCTATGCTGATGCTGGCGTCAATATTGACGAGGGTGATCGTTTGGTTGATCGTATCAAACCGTTAGTCAAAGCGACCTGGCGCATTGGGGCCGACGGATCTATCGGAGGATTTGGCGGCGCCTTTGACCTTAAGGCCGCTGGCTTTAAAGACCCTGTCCTGATTTCGGGCACAGATGGCGTTGGCACAAAACTGCGTATCGCCATAGATACAGGCATTCTCAAGACCGTCGGCATTGACCTTGTGGCCATGTGTGTGAACGATATCCTCGCAAATGGAGCTGAGCCTCTCTTCTTTTTAGATTATTTCGCAACGGGACACCTCGAGACAGATAAAGCGGTCGCCGTAATTGAAGGCATAGCCGAAGGATGCAAGCAATCTGGCGCGGCGCTTATCGGCGGCGAAACAGCCGAAATGCCGGGTATGTATGAAGACGGTGATTTTGACTTAGCTGGTTTTGTCGTCGGCGCTGTTGAACGCGACCAAATGCTCCCACGGCATAACGATATGGTGGCAGGCGACCCTCTTATTGGCGTCGCCTCAAGCGGGCCGCATTCAAATGGATATTCTCTTATTCGAAAGATTGTCGAAATTTCTGGGCTAACCTGGGACTCACCCTCCCCATTCTCAACTGATCAAACCTTAGGCGAAGCCCTTATCACGCCTACCAAAATATATATTGGGTCCATACTTCCCCTCATCCAGGACGGACTTATTTCTGGCCTGGCTCATATTACGGGTGGAGGGCTTACGGAAAACACGCCACGCATGCTCCCTAAATCTCTAAAGGCTGACATAGATATGACATCATGGGAACGCCCTGAGGTCTTTAACTGGCTAAAAGAAACAGGAGGCGTGGCAGACGCCGAAATGCAGCGCGCGTTTAATTGCGGCGTTGGTCTCATTCTCGCCGTCAAGGCTGATAAGATGACCCAAATTCTGGAAAGACTTGAGGCGTCTGGTGAAAGAGCTTGGGTCATTGGGCAACTCGCCGATGCGTAAAGTCCCGACTGCCGTTCTGATTTCTGGCCGCGGTTCAAATATGGTGTCATTGGTGAAAGCCTCTCTCCATAAAGATTACCCTGCTAATATTTCCCTCGTAATTTCAAATATTCCTACTGCCCCTGGGATTGCCAAAGCCCGAGAGCTTGGCGTGATGGCTATGGCTATCAATTACAAGGATTTCAAAAACAGACTTTCATTTGATATGGCTCTTGATAGTGTCCTTCGAACGGCACAAATCGAGATGGTGTGTTGTGCTGGCTTCATGCGCATTTTAACACCCGAGTTTACATCTAAATGGCAAGGCAAACTACTCAATATACACCCCTCTCTTTTGCCAAAATATAAAGGGTTAAATACGCATCAAAAAGCTCTTGATGCGGGGGATAAAGAACATGGATGTACGGTACACTATGTTACCCCAGAGTTGGATTCGGGAGAAGTTATTCTTCAACGTAAAATCAGTATTCTAAATACTGATACTGCCGAAAGTTTGGCTGATAGGTTATTACCTATAGAGCAAACAATATATCCCATAGCCTTAAAAAAGGTACTCACAGAGACGTCCCGATAAAATATATCATGGCACTTTGCTCAATTATTAGTCTTTAATTAAGCACGATTCATAATCTATTTTAAAAACCTTGGCTGTATGCAGCACTCTACACAACGAGTTAGGTGGGTGGTGTGACATGAGATTGGCTGATAAACTATTAAGTAGGCTAAAATATTATCGTAACAATGAAGACGGCGCGTTTTCACTTATGTGGGGCGTTAGTCTCCTTGTTATGCTTGGCGCCGTAGGATTGGGAGTGGATTACGCAATCTTAACTAGCGCCAACGCGAAAGCTCAGAGTTTAACAGATACTACAGCCCTGGCCGCGGCAATTAATATTAGGGATAGGAATGGCGAAATCCCAAAGAATAAATCGGAAGGGTTGATTGGAGACTATACCGCCGCAGAACTCGGTTACAAGATTGACCAGTGGGTTGTAGGCGGTAGCGACGGCATTGCAATTAATGTCTCTTATGATGAAATCAAAAGAGAAGCTTATGTTTCGGTATCTGGTAAAACACAACCTTTATTTATGCAGACTTTCGGTTTCAACGAGCTTGATTTCAATATGGACGCAACCGTTAAATTTGAAGAAAAAGAACCCCTCGCTCCTGCAAGTATTGCCTTGATTTTTGACAATTCCGGCTCAATGAATTTCGCAGATAATCCATTTGACGAAAATGGAAATAAACCTGCTGGAACAGCGCCCAGAATTGTTGGCTTAAAAAACAGTGCTAATGCCTTTATGGACTACCTAGATAATGAAATTGGTCCGCAAGATGGAAGTAATGGACCTCGTGTATTACGGACAGGCATGATGGCATTTTCGACTGGTGTCATAAACAGCCGAACGGTGGATATGAAATGGGGCTCGATACCAGAAAAGGACATCAATGACATGGTCCCAAGTGGCGGGACCAATTCTGCTCCGCCGCTCGTGGATGCCGATACCTGGTTAAATGTAAATGAACCTCCCATCCACGCTGTAGAAAACCCAGGAGAAGTCCCCCTTAAATATGTTGTACTTATGACGGACGGTAGAAATACGGTTGGGACCGAACAATGGGTTGCCCGAGAAGGCACAGAAAATTGGCGCGCATGGGTGGTCGTTGATACACATTTAGAATTTATCGACGAATTCGAGATTGTAAACGCATTCCGAGAGGGAGGAGATTGCAAAATAACAAATGGTCATCCAGTTCAATATTACGAGTACAGACGTTCAAATGGTTCACAATTCAAAGGATTTACAAGCCAACGTGTTGAATGCAAAAAACAGGTGGAAGTGCCTGATTTTGATTGGAAATATCTTGAGCAAGAAGACAGGCCAACAGAACCAGGCGCATGGGAAGAAGGCGAATTTGATATAGAATCAAATATTATAACACGGCAACAATGTGACACCTTGGAAAATGAGAAAGTAGAGATCTTTACGATTGCTTATGCCTTAGCCCCTGGGGAATATTCACGTGTCCAAAGGAGCAATGGAACTTGGAGAACTGAACCCTGGAACATCACACGGACCACGTCTGAAGATGCAAATATTGCTCGAGGGCTTTTGCAATATTGTGCCACTAAACCCGCAAACTTTATCACAGCCGATAATGCGGAAGCTCTTAACGATGCCTTTGATCGAATTGGAAATACAATTGTCAAAGAGGTTATCCGAATTTCGGGATAAACCGCATAAATGGGGCATAAAAAAGGCTGGGTCTCGCCCAGCCTTTTTCTTTACTTGGTGAGGTGATTTACCCCACAATCTCATCATCACTAAAGAAGAACTTAATTTCTTCGGCTGCTGTTTCAGGGGCGTCTGAGCCGTGAACAGTATTGGCATCAATGCTTTGCGCAAATTCAGCGCGAATTGTGCCCGCGTCAGCTTCGGCTG
>CAYXEB010000010.1:0-27209 GCA_964463835.1 uncultured Hellea sp. | reverse complement strand
TCGCGCGGTTTAGAACCGTTGTCGCGTCCAAATGGGCAAATGACGTCGCTGGCGCTGGGTCAGTCAAGTCATCGGCTGGAACATAAATCGCCTGCACAGAGGTAATAGAGCCCTTATTGGTTGATGTAATACGTTCCTGCATGGCGCCCATTTCAGTCGCCAGCGTTGGCTGATACCCCACAGCAGAAGGGATACGGCCGAGAAGCGCCGACACTTCAGAACCCGCCTGTGTGAAGCGGAAGATGTTATCAACGAAGAACAACACGTCTTTACCTTCTTCATCACGAAAATATTCAGCTTGTGAAAGACCTGTCAAAGCGACACGTGCACGAGCTCCGGGAGGCTCATTCATTTGTCCGTAAACAAGTGTCGCGCGGCTTTCCCCTTCGAGGTTAATCACGTTAGATTCTATCATCTCGTGATAAAGGTCATTCCCTTCACGTGTCCGCTCGCCCACACCGGCGAAAACAGAGTAACCCCCAAAGAGCTTTGCGATATTGTTGATGAGTTCCATAATCAGAACGGTTTTACCAACGCCCGCGCCGCCAAAGAGACCAATTTTACCACCTTTTGAATAAGGGCAAAGAAGATCGATAACTTTGATACCTGTCGCGAGAACTTCTGTTTCTGTTGACTGATCAACGAAGGGCGGCGCCTCTTTATGGATAGGCGCCGACACTTTCGTTTTTAAAGGACCACGTTCATCGATGGGCTCGCCAATCACGTTCATGATGCGTCCAAGTGTTTCAGGGCCAACAGGAACCGTAATCGGCTTACCTAAAGCCGTCACAGCTTGACCGCGAACAAGACCTTCAGTCGAGTCCATCGCAATTGTACGGACTGTATTTTGTCCCAAATGCTGGGCCACTTCAAGGACAAGGCGCGTGCCTTGATTATCCGTTTCAAGCGCGTCAAGTATTGACGGCAATGCGCCATCAAATTCCACATCAATAACCGCGCCAATAACTTGGCTGACACGGCCTTTTGCTGCGCTGGCAACTTTTTTCTTTGCTGGCGCACGTTTCTTTACGGGAGCCTTCTTTTTTACTGCTGCTTTAGCCATTGGTGTCTTCCTTTAGCTTTAAAGCGCTTCCGCGCCTGAGATAATTTCAATCAGTTCAGATGTAATCTGAGCCTGACGTGTTCTGTTAAATGTAAGGGTTAGCTTATCAATCATGTCGCCCGCATTTCGGGTCGCATTATCCATCGCGGTCATTTTAGAACCCATCTCGCCCGCTTGGTTTTCAAGTAAAGCTGTAAAGATTTGGGTGTTTATATTACGGGGCAATAGCACGCTTAACATGCCCGCTTCATCTGGCTCATATGAATAAATCGCGCCGCCAAGATCTGGGCCGCCAGTGGCTTCTGCTACGGCGGCATCCTTTGTGTCCGCGCCGAGGTCTGCCATCGCAGGGATAAGTGTCTGTGCGACAGGTGTTTGCGTCATAACGTTCTCAAATTCAGAGAAGACAAGCTTACACACATCAAATTCGCCGCGCTCAAACATACCCGTAATTTGCTCACCAATACGCTGCGCGATGCCTGCATGCAGTTTACGCTCTTCTTTGAGAGAGATATATTCAACAACGCGGTCATCATAAAGACGGTTCAGCTGATCATAGCCCTTTTTCCCAATGAGATAGAGCTTTACTTTTTTGCCACCTTTTTCCAGCGCAACAATTTCCTCGCGCGCCCTACGCACGATATTGGTATTAAACCCTCCGCATAATCCGCGGTCAGCAGAGGCTACAACCAATAGAACTGTATCAGATTTACCCGTTCCAACGAGAAGCTCAGGCGCATCACCTGCACCTTCCATAGAAGCCGCTAGATTAGAGATAACACTGCTAAGGCGCTCTGAATAAGGACGAGACTTTTCCGCAGCCTCTTGCGCCTTGCGCAATTTTGCCGCCGCAACCATTTGCATAGCCTTTGTGATCTTCTGCGTATTCTTTACGCTTTTGATCCGGTTTTGAAGCTCTTTTAAAGACGCCATCGGTCAGTCCTTAAGCGGCAAAGTTCGCTGTAAACGTATCAAGTGCAGATTTTAATGTGCTCTCAAGCTCACCCGTCAGCTTCTTTTCAGAGGCAATATCCGATAGGAGCGAACCATGTTCAGCGTGAAGGTTAGCGAGAAGCTCTTTTTCGTATTTCTGCACGGATTTAACAGGAACCCCGTCAAGGTAACCACGTGTACCCGCGTAAATCACGGCAACTTGCTCTTCTACTTGAAGCGGAGAGAATTGCGGCTGTTTCAAAAGCTCTGTCAGGCGCTCACCACGGGCAAGCAAAGCTTGTGTCGATGCGTCTAGATCTGAACCAAACTGCGCAAAGGCTGCCATTTCACGGTACTGAGCAAGTTCGCCTTTAATCGGGCCCGCGACCTGTTTCATAGCTTTAATTTGGGCTGATGAACCCACACGTGAAACGGACAGACCAACGTTTAGGGCCGGGCGAATACCTTGGAAGAACAAATCTGTTTCCAAGAAAATCTGGCCATCTGTAATCGAAATCACATTAGTGGGGATAAAGGCCGAAACATCGTTACCTTGTGTTTCAATAATTGGTAAAGCCGTCAAAGACCCTCCGCCATTATCTTCATTAAGCTTAGCCGCGCGCTCCAAAAGTCTGGAGTGAAGATAGAAAACATCCCCTGGATAAGCTTCACGGCCCGGAGGGCGACGTAGAAGAAGTGACATCTGGCGATAGGCTACCGCTTGCTTGGACAAATCATCATAAATGATGAGACCATGCATGCTGTTATCGCGGAAATACTCGCCCATCGCGCAACCAGCAAAAGGCGCTAGGAACTGAAGCGGTGCAGGCTCGGAAGCGGTCGCGGCAACAATGATTGAGTAATCCATCGCGCCGTTTTCTTCGAGCGTTTTAACGAGTTGGGCGACGGTAGAGCGCTTTTGCCCGATAACCACATAGATACAATATAGTTTGTCATTTTCGCGGTTTTCGTCAAATGCAGCCTTCTGGTTTAAGATCGCGTCAACAGCCACAGCCGTTTTACCTGTTTGGCGGTCACCAATAATCAATTCACGCTGACCACGGCCAACAGGGATAAGCGCGTCAATCGCTTTAATACCTGTCTGAACAGGCTCATGAACACCTTTACGGGGCATGATACCTGGCGCTTTAACATCAACGCGACGGCGCTCAGATGATTTGATTGGCCCTTTGCCGTCAATTGGTTCGCCTAGCGGGTTAACAACGCGGCCCAAAAGACCCATGCCAACCGGCACATCAACGATTTCGCCCAGACGCTTAACTGTGTCGCCTTCTTTAATGCCGCGGTCATCCCCAAAGATAACGGCGCCGACATTGTCGCTCTCTAGGTTTAAGGCCATGCCTTTGATGCCGCCGGGAAATTCAACCATCTCACCCGCGCCGACATTATCTAGGCCGTAAATACGAGCGATACCGTCACCGACAGAGAGAACCTGTCCGACGTCTGAGACTTTTGCTTCTGTTCCAAAGCCTTTAATTTGCTTTTTCAGAATATTGGAAATTTCCGCAGCACGAATATCCATAATTTTTCCTCTTATGCTTCTTTGAGCGCGATTTTTAGATCTGCAAGTTTAGTCTTGAGAGAGCTATCGTAAAGTTGTGAGCCGACACGCACGATGAATCCACCGAGCAAGTCTGGATCGACACTGGTTTCCACTTCGACCGGACGGCCAAGTGACTTCTTTAAATTTGACTTAAGCGATGTCAGCTGCGCAGGCGTTAGCTTTTGCGCGCTTGTTACCTTCGCCACAGACGAACCCTTGCGTTGAGCCAGCATATCTTCGAAAGATGACAGAATAGCCGGAATTTCTCCCGCGCGGCGATTCTCTGCGACGGTTCCAACAAATTGCACCATCAATTTGCTCAGCTTGGCCGTCTTTGCAACGGCTGTTAACGCAGCCACTTTATCGGCTAAAGCGTGTACAGGGCTATCAGCAAAGCTCAATAAATCAGGACTTGTCGTGAAGGCAGCCTTTAGAGTTTTCACATCTTTTTCTATTTTTTTCAATGACTTAGACTCTTCTGCAAGTTCAAGCAAAGCCAAGGCATATCGAGAAGGCGCTTCCCCGGTAATAACTTCAGTATCTGACACTATATAAGGTCCGTATTTTTGCCCTTAAACATTGTATTCTAAGGCTGAAATTTTTCGACGGCATCTCAGAAATAAATCTAATTAACCACACTCGCGCGCGCTCTAACATGGGGAATATCGCTTGCCAAGTCCGGTTGGAGTGCGACGTTTTAGCAGGTGGTTAAAAAGCCCCTAAATCAAGGCAAGGTTAAAAATTGCGCGCATATGGCGCCGTATCTAAAATATAACCTGGAGCGGATTTATCGATCGTGAATGTCACCATATCTTCGGTTTTTATCTCAGAAAAAACATCCATTTTACGTAGAACGCGTCCGGCGACAGCTTTGGCGACTTTGGACGGATAGCTGGTTGTCTTCCAAGACGGGTTTAAGCCCATTTTTCGACGCATAAAGGCATGGGTATACATAACGGAATTTTTTAAGGTGCTTTCACGCGTGCTATATTCGGAGGTTACCGAAACACAAAAGGTTTTATTAGCCACACGGTGAGGAGAATTAAGCGGCCAAGTGATCAGTTCATTACCTGCTAGGTCGTAAGTTTTGGCATCCCTATCCATCTCTGAATTATAAGGAAGATAGTCCTCTGTATCCGAGAATAGCATTTCCTCATATCCTTCATCAGGCAAAAAGTCTTCAGTTCTTGGATAGACATGTACCTGTTTATGCCCCCGAATGTGCCACAAAATCGTTTCTGTTGCATCATAGTGAAATGGCGTATGAGCCGAGGGCCCTGTGATAAGAATTCCGCCTTTGGCCTTAAATTGCGCCCTACCTGACAAACAGGCAATATCCCCATACATTTGATCAAGACATTTTTTATACTCTTCATGTAGATTCATCGCTTGCCGCAAATTCATCCAGATTGATCCTTGGCGCGCCGCTTCGATTAGTGTCTTTCCGTCAACATCGCGTACGTCGCCTGTCCGAAATTTAGCTTGATAGACGTCGTGATCAATCATGGTGCACACGTCTAATTGAGACCTTGGGTGCTTATCCAACAAGTCCGCCAAGGCTTCATCTGTAAATAATCCCGTTTTCGCCAAATCATGCTCAAGCGTGAGTATCTCTTTGTGAAAAACTTCAGAATGTTGGGCGGTCCAAGATTTAATCATAAAATGATATCTCCAAGGCCACAATTTTAGCGAAGTTCATCAGGCCAAAAAGCAAATTCACCGCAGACATGAAGTCAATTCTCCCCAAAAGAGAATAATTAAGCAAACTTTCGATCGTTACATAAAGCTTTGCGGGTCGATATCGATATGAAGTTTATATTTATGCGGAACTTTCACGCGCGCGCGCCAAGTCTGCATATATTTAGATAAATTCACATTATCTTCGCTTTGGATAAGGATGCGGCGGCGATAGAGTCCCCGTAAACGGCCAATAGGCGGCTCTGATGGCCCCAAAATCTCTATACCTTCTGCGCGCGGAGCCAATGACACGGTCTTTTTGGCAAATTGCTCGGTCTGAGCGCGTTCTGGCCCAGAAATAATGACAGCTGCCAGCTTCCCATAAGGAGGGAGCAATAAAGCTTGCCTTAAATTGAGCTCTGCACCGATAAAGCGCTCACGATCCCCAGCAGCTAGCGCGATAAAAGCTTCATGGTCTGGCTGATGGGTCTGGATAAGCGCGTGACCCGGCTTATCCGCTCGGCCAGCACGGCCCGCGACCTGAACTAATGTCTGGTATGTGCGCTCCCCAGCGCGCGGATCGCCGCCCGCCAAACCTAAATCCCCGTCAACAACACCAACAAATGTGAGGCACGGGAAATTGTGCCCTTTGACGACCATTTGCGTACCGACAAGAATATCAATTTCGCCCTGCTCCATGCGAGCCATCCGGGCTTTAATTTCACTAGGGTTCCCTGCCGTATCTGAGCTAAAAATTTCAATTCGGGCCTTTGGGAAATGCTGCGAGGCTTCTTCCGCCACACGCTCCACACCTGGCCCAACTGGCACCAAACTCTCTTCGGCTTTACACTCGGGACATGCCTTAGGCATAAGCATCGAAAAACCTGTATGATGGCATATCGCCCGCCCCGTCGCGCGGTGCTGCACCAACCAACTATCTGTATCCGGACTTTTTAACTTCTCCCCACAATTGCGGCAGATGATAAGCGGTGCATAACCGCGCCGGTTAAGATAAAACATCGCCTGCTCGCCACGATCTAAGACACTCTGAGCCGCCTCAATGAGCGGAGCAGAAATGAAATTTCCTTTTTCAGGCGGGTGGTCTTTCAAATCCACCAAATCAATTTTGGGTAAAGTAATTGCGCCCGGCCGTTCCGGCAACACAACATGGGCGTAACGTCCCACATGAGCATTAACGAGGCTTTCCAGTGACGGGGTGGCCGAAGCCAGCACAACAGAATGTCCTGAAATTTTCCCGCGTACCACAGCCATGTCCCGCGCATTATAAATCACGCCTTCTTCTTGTTTATAAGAGGTGTCGTGTTCTTCATCGACGACAATTAATCGTAGATTTTGAAAGGGTAGATATAATGCAGAGCGCGCGCCCAAAACAAGTTTAGCTCGGCCTTGTGACACTTCGCGCCAAACGCGCCGGCGCGCAGCGTCCCCTATTTGGGAATGCCACTGTGCAGGCTCTACCCCAAAGCGGGCTTTGAAACGCGATACACCAGCTTGTGTCAGGGCAATTTCTGGAACTAAAACAAGAACTTGCCCTCCATCTTTTAAAGCCTGTGCAACCGCTTCAAAATAGACTTCTGTTTTGCCGGATCCTGTCACGCCGTCGAGTAAGCTGACGTTAAATTGCCCCTGCGCGACTTGATGAATAAGGTCCCGCGCCGCGCTCTGTTGAGCGGGCGTTAAGCTCATGCCGCCATATTCAGGATTAGGAACATCAAACGGTTGATCTACAGGCAAGCTTTGCGCCCGCATCCCGCCCGTTTTTTCAAAGCTACGAACAATGCCCGCGCTCACGCCAGCTCGCTCTGCAATCACACTGGCGCGGGCAGGAAACGGACCGCCCTGCTCTAATATGGCGTACCGAGCCGCTGACATTTTTGCCGGCAATGTTCCGCTGGGTGAGAACTGCGTGATAACAGGGCTAGGATCCAACGCCTTATAACTCCGCATAACCATGCGCAGAACCAGACCCGGCGAGACGCAATTATAACGCGCCGTCCAATCAATAAAGCTAAGCATTTTTTCGGATAGGGGCTGCGTTGCTTTCACCCCTGCCAGTTCTTTGAGAGATCGCAACCCGTCATCTTCGGTGAAATTCCATACCACGCCTAGCTTCATTTGTTTCCCAATAGGCGCAAAAACAAAGCACCCGCGTGGAGCCAACATCTCTGGTGGGAGACGGTAATCAAATGCCCCAGGGACATTTACAGGAAAAAGGACCTGTACGTTCTTCATTTTAGTTTTGATAACCCATGATTCGTGATAGCAGACCTTCAATTAGAATCGTCCCCCAATTGGAGTCTTCCATGAAATTTTTTGTTGATAGCGCAGATCTCGACCAAATTGCAGAGCTAAATGACATTGGGCTTGTGGACGGCGTAACAACCAATCCCTCAATCATTGCCAAATCAGGACGGGACTTCAAAGAGGTCATCGCCAAAATTTGCAAAATAACAGACGGTCATGTCAGCGCCGAAGTTGTTGCGACGCAGGCCGATGAAATGATTAAGGAAGGGCGTCATCTTCGCAAAATCGCAAGCAATGTTTGCGTAAAACTCCCCCTTACTTTGGACGGGCTTAAGGCCTGTAGTACGCTATCCAAGGAAAACATTCCAACCAATGTCACGCTTTGCTTCTCGCCTAATCAGGCCCTGCTCGCAGCTAAGTGCGGCGCGACTTATATTTCTCCCTTTATTGGCCGTCTCGACGATATCACGCTGGACGGCCTGGAGCTGATTGAGGATATTCGCACGATTTATGACAATTACGGTTATGAAACGGAAATTCTCGCCGCCTCTATTCGCAGCGTCAATCACGTCAAGGACTGCGCGCTCATCGGCGCTGACATCATGACTGCCCCGCCAGCCGTTATCAAGAACCTCGCCAATCATGTCTTAACTGACAAAGGCTTAGCAGCATTTCTCAAAGATTGGGAAAAGACAGGGCAGAGTATTCTTTAGGCAGTGTATGCTAACATAATAGATTTGAGACTTTTTTGCGTAAAAACTAAGTCAGCTATGTTCTAATCTCGGGTAATTAACGCAGCTTTGGGATGCCTGTTTGCTCATCGAGTTCAAGCGTAGGCTCAATCTCAGGTTCGGGCACTTCGCAATCAAGAACCCAAACATCATAGACGCCATGTTCTAATGCAGAGGCGGCGGGTTTGCTCGCCATCATCCAGCCTGAAAAGACGCGCTCTGTCCGCGCAGATTTACCTTTGCCGTCGAGTTTCTTATCATCAATTTGCAAAAATGCGTATGTCTCGGGGATTTCTTCTGGCGGGCGTTTTTCACAGTGCCGTACACTCACTGTCAAAGACCCGTAGGTGAGTTTATCACCGACCTCTACGGTGTAATCTTTGGTAGTGGCTGTGACTTTATCAAGCGTACGCAGCACAACGGCTGTGCCGTTCAGATTATCCGCTTGCGCAGGGGCTACGAAGACTAATGCGCTGAGCGTCAAAAAAGATATGACCAGACGCCGCCTAACCATCTGGCGTCCAGGCTTCATAATCTGAGGCGACTTTCGCGCGTTTACCGCCGCGGTCCAAACTGCCCTTAGGTTTATAGGCGTGAACTGTCCCGGTTAGATTAGGGATATGTTCTTTTTCCCATGTATGAGGCTTATGGTTTTCCTCGCTGGGCGGCTCATCACTTGTGTAAGTTAGCCAACCTTGCCATTCAGGCGGAACGCGCGACGCATCAGCATAACCCGTATAGGTGACCCAGCGGCGCGCACGGCCATCATAGCCTTCACCTCGCTCCTGGTAATAGCGATTACCATAAGCATCTTCGCCGACTTTCTCGCCTTTGCGAGAGATTTGCAGACTGGTTCCAAATGTAGACCCATTCCACCAAGTAAATATACGTTTGATAAATAACATATCAGCCTCAAATTCCTGACAGCGTTATGGCCCGACTCTGTCCCTGCGTAAAGTCTGGATATGACTAAATTAAGGCCTAATAAAAGGCCTGAATACCTGTTTGAGCGCGCCCCATTATCAAGGCATGGATATCGTGGGTGCCTTCATAGGTGTTGACTGTCTCCAAATTCATAGCGTGCCGGATAACATGATATTCACCGCTGATACCGTTGCCGCCGTGAATATCGCGGGCAACGCGGGCGATATCAAGCGCTTTACCGCAATTATTGCGCTTCATAAGAGAGATCGATTCCGGAGACCATGCCCCTTCATCTAGCGCGCGGCCTAAGGCATAGGCCCCTTGCAAACCGAGACTGATTTCAGTTTGCATATCAGCGAGTTTTTTCTGAACTAATTGCGTGGCGGCGATGGGTTTGCCAAAGACAATCCGTTCAAGAGCGTAATTGCGCGCGGCGTGCCAACAAAACTCAGCCGCGCCCATTGCGCCCCAAGCAATGCCATAACGCGCTTTATTTAAACAGCTAAAAGGCCCGCGAAGGCCTTTGACCTCGGGCAGAATATTTTCTTCAGGAATGGCGCAATCTTCGAAAACAAGCTCGCCTGTAATAGAGGCCCGCAATGAGAGCTTACCTTTGATTTCTGGTGCCGAGAACCCCTCGGTACCTTTTTCGACAATGAAGCCCCGTATCGCGCCGTCTAATTTCGCCCAGACAACTACAACATCCGCAACCGGGGAATTCGTAATCCACATTTTGGAGCCATTTAACAGATAGCCATTAGCCACCTTATGCGCTGTTGTTCGCATAGCGCCCGGGTCAGAACCTCCATCAGTCTCCGTTAAGCCAAAGCAGCCGATATATTCACCGCTAGCCAGCTTAGGTAAATATTTTTGCTTTTGAGCCTCGGAGCCAAAGGCTTCTATCGGATACATTACGAGAGAGCTCTGCACGCTCATCATAGAACGATAACCGCTATCAACCCGCTCGACCTCACGTGCAACAAGACCGTAGACGACATGACTCGCTCCGATACCGCCATAAGCTTCATCGACCATTGCGCCGAGTAGGCCAAGCTCTCCCATCTCCCTAAAAATTTCACGATCAAAGCGCTCTTCACTATAAGCACTCTGCACACGGGGCATAAGTTTATCCTGACAATAGGCCCGCGCGCTATCGCGTATCATGCGTTCATCTTCGGAAAGCTGATCTTCGAGAAATAAGGGGTCGTCCCATTTATGGGTCTTGGTCGGTGCAGAAGCCATCAGCCATCCTGAGATTTGAGGGTTTATGGGAACTTAGACTTAAACATGGGCTTTGACCAGATTAGTCTTGTGCTTTGAAGGTCGTTTCTTTTGCCGCCAATAGCTAACCGGTGCATCTTGTCTAAGCTGGAGCGCATCTAGCGCGCTTGGCATAATCAGAAGTCCCTCTTTACTAAACTTTGACGGCGTCAATACTGCTCTGAAATCCGCCACCCTGCCATTCGCAATTAAAGTCGCCGGGCCTTGAACATCGCGTAGCGGGGCTGAAACAGTTCCCCTTTGGCTATTCATAATTGTTCTTATCGTGTCTCGATGAACAGACATAATTGGCCCCGCGTCAAATAAATCTATCGTGCTAGAGAATATAAAGCCTTCGGATTGCAATAGCCGCATGGCGGCAATGCCCGAGTCATGAGGGTGCCCCAAGCAGGCTTTCACATCCAACGGAAAATCCAATGTAGAAATCTCTCCCAGCGGCACAATGTCGCCCAGCGCGTCCGGATTACGATCGAAATACTCCATGTCAGCTTGAAGAAAGCTTTTTTCCAATTTGTCTTTAAACAGATAGTCATAAAGCGGGCTTCCCTCAGGCCCGCAAATCCCGCGCAGTTCTGCAATAATGCTCTCGCCAAAACGCCAGGGTTCGGAAGCGATAAGTAAATATCTAACCTTAGCCAGATAGCGCCCTAATCCGCCCGTTCGAAAATCGGAATGAAGAAAAAGAGAACCCACCTCGCTCGCGCCGCAAAACCGTGATGAAGCTTTAAGAACCTGTTCTAGTCCATCCCCGATAATATCAAAATTTATAAAAGGGCTCTCTATACCAATCTGAGTTTTTACGGCCGCGCAGCCAATTAACCGATTAGACCTTACTTCAAACATACCGAGTAAATATTTATGGGCACTTTCAAGGTCTTTTTCACCAGAGAAGCTTGAGATAGATGTCTCGATATACTCTTCGAGAAACCCCAATCTGGGCTGTAAGCTGGAAAGCCCTCCAGCCGATTGCTCGATAAGTGACAATAAAGCCAGCGCGTCATCGGATCGAACTGGGCGAAAGAGGTATGTTTCCTTGATCTCAGACATAAGAATCTTCCTTAGCACATTTTTGCGGGGCAAAACGTTTGATTTAATTTCTGTGGTTTGGAGCAGGATTCGAAACAAAAAAAAACCCTGCGCAAGCGCAAGGTCTCATGTTAATTTATACCAGAAATCTAGTGGAACATATCGCAACTATAACGGCCATGGAAATGCGTGCCGCGCGAACGACGATAGCTTGGGTAAGTCGCGTTTGTTCGCACCCGGGTGAATTGGGGGTCATGCGAACTAGAAGAATACCCTGACGAATAGCTCGGCGAATAATGCGCCACGCTCGCACGCGATACAACGGGCTGACTCACATAAGTTGGGGCCGTAGACGCATAAGTCGTTGTTGGAGCCGCAGAGGCATAACGCGTTGACGGAGCCGAATAAGTCGTCGGTGCGCTGTAAGTCTGGACCGTACTTGCACCATAAGTCGGGTCAGAATAAACGGGGTGGTCAGAAACCGTCACACGGTCTGAATAGGTTTGCCCACTCCCATATGACGACGAACTATATGGCACAGACGTCGTGCTCGTTTGATATGTTGGAGCTGGCGAAGAATATGTAGAGGAGCCTGTATAGCCGGTACTATTGGAATATCTATCACTGGGGTAACCCGTTTGCGGGACATAGACAGGATCGCAATCAATCGTTTTATCTGCAATTCCTGCCCCTGCAAGCGCGCCTATAGTCCCTGCAATAAAACTCCCTTCCGTTCGCGCGCCGCGGCCCGCCACTTGTGAACCTATTACGCCACCAAGTACAGCGCCAGCAAGCCCGCCCAAAATTTGTCTATTGTCTTCATCAGCTTTACATCGTTCATGTGCGTTACTATTTGCATTGGCCATGGCTGGCGCAAGCGCAAGTGCAGCTACTAATGTTGTTATAGGTAAAAGACGTTTCATAATAACCTCCAAATATCGAGCGAAGCGAAAATCCTATATTCTCAAGCTTCTTCACTGACATTTATGCTTAGTAGGTTTTTAATTTTGAACCTAATCTGATGAGCATTTTAATGCCGCGTTCATCTACATTACATCGACTAATTGCGGCAAAACAAAGGCATTTAAGATTAATTTAACCATATTACTCTATACGTCCTCGACGGGGATTTTCAGACGTAGGAGCCATCTATGTCAAAAAAGCTGATTAGTATTTTTATTGGTGTTCTCCTGAGTTCACCGCAATTTACCTTTGCGCAAGATATCCAAGTATCTGAACCTGTTGAAATTATTTCATCAAAACCACTCAAGAAAAGCCGGTTAATTCGTAATGTCGAACCTGTCCCCTATTGGGTTGACGCCGAACAATTAAGCATTCGAGATAACCCTGTCGCAGGGGACGTCATCGGCATGTTGGAGCTAGGCCAAAAAGTCAAAGCTTATGAGCAATTTGAAAACTGGATTCGTATCACGAAGAACACGACCAATAGCAAATGGGTCAATGTAGAATATCTGACCAATACGCCTGTGACCTGGGCAAGATATGACAAATATACGCTACGGCGTAACTACCGGCGCACAGCATTAGGCAATGATATTACCTTAAAACGCATAAAGGTCTCAGGTGATCGCTCAGCACGTATTTACGCAGCCTCGATAAAAGAAAGCGAAAATGGAAACCGTATCATTGTCACGCGGCAAAACTTTCGCGCTGGGCCATATTTTGAGAAACGTCTCGTCGCCTGCTCCGAAAATAAAGCGACACATGTGCAAATATTGGGCGAAGGTTACACCTATATGATGATGGAAAATGACATTCGCAGTGAGGGGGTCGATGTAAATAAAGTTACGCCTTCCTTTGAGTTAGCGGGTGAAACCGATATTTCACCAGCAACATTGGCTGTGGCTAATTTTAGCTGCAACGCGTCTCTTTAACGAGCCTAGTTTAACAACATCTGATCTGCTCTTATCGCAATTTCTGGGTCGACGTTGCCGCCAGATAATATAACGCAAATTGTCTGAAGCTCATCTGCCTTCGCCAAGGTCCCTGATAAAACTGCGGCCATCGCGGCGGCGCCGCCTGGCTCTAACTGCACATCCAATTCACGTTTCGCAATCGCCATTGACATCAAACAGTCAAGATCGGAGACCTCAAAAACGCCCGATAGCGCCTCTTGATTTATAGGCCATGTTAATTCGCCGGGTTCGGGCGTCATTAAGGCGTCGCAAAGGGTCGCCGGATTTGACGTAAGTTTAATACGCTTACCTGCCGCTAAAGATTGTTGGTGGTCATTGTAATTTTCGGGCTCAGCGCCGTAAATTTTAGTTTTTGGCGATAATTTGTTCATGGCAAGACTTATGCCCGCACATAAGCCGCCGCCGCCCATGCAAGTGACAAGGACGTCAAATCCAATGCCGCTATGGGCAATTTCCAACCCCGTCGTTCCCTGCCCTGCGATGATATAAGGGTCATCATAACTTGGAATGATAATTCGGCCCTGTTTTTCATGAATAGTTTTGGCAATCTCTTCGCGCGATTGAGACATACGGTCATAAAAGATAATCTCAGCGCCGTCTTTACGAACACCTGCAACTTTCACGGCTGGCGCGTCATCAGGCATGATGATGATCGCTGAAATTCCAAGTTCCTTGGCGGAGCGCGACACACCTTGAGCGTGATTACCTGAACTATAAGCCACAACGCCGAGTTTGCGCTCCGCATCGCTCATGACTGATAATCGGTTAAAAGCTCCACGATATTTAAACGCCCCAACTTTCTGAAGACATTCAGCTTTAAACCAAACCTTTTTACCGGTCATATGATTGATCACATCCGAACGTAGTAATGGCGTCTTACGTGCATGCCCTGCGAGTCTCTGGGCGGCCATCTCTACATCATAATACGTCGGTCGTTCTCTCATATGAAACTCTTTGCATAAGCTTGGTTGACGCTCACCCTATTAGATGGAAATAGAGAGGCAAGAAAACAATTAAATTACCCGGGAGACGTCCATGCAAGGCCTCATGATGCAACAAGAGCTAATGATTAGCGATCTGATTGAGCATGCTGCAAAAGTTCACAGTAATCGAGAAATCTATACGCTGAATGCAGATATGAGCGAGCACCGTTATTCATGGGCAGATTGTGCCGTTCGTACTCGCAAACTCGCAAATGCGCTCTTAGCCGCTGGCATTAAGACAGGTGACCGCGTCGCCACGATTGCATGGAACAGTTACCGTCATATCGAAATTTATTATGCCGTCTCCTCCATCGGCGCGATTGTTCATACAATTAATCCGAGGCTTAAGCCGCAACAAGTCGCTTGGATGATCAATCACGCGGAAGACACCTTCCTTATGTTTGATACAACATTTGGCCCGATTATTGAGGGTGTCTCGGCGATGTGTCCAAGCGTAAAGAAATGGATTTGCCTGACCGATAAGGCTGGTCTTCCAGATTACAAAACCGACGTCCAAGATTATGAAAGTTTTATCGCTGATTCGAGTGAAACAATTAACTGGCCTCGTTTTGATGAAAATACCGCTTGTACGCTTTGCTACACTTCAGGCACGACAGGTGATCCCAAAGGCGTTCTCTATTCACACAGGTCAACAATTCTCCATGCTATGGCAGGAAGTTTAAATGACGTTATCGGCGCAGGATCTCGTGACGTGATTTTGGCCGTTGTTCCGATGTTCCACGTCTCTGCTTGGGGCCTTGTCTATTCCGCCGCGATGGTTGGCGCAAAACTTGTCATGCCAGGGCCAGGTTTAGATGGCGAAAATATGTGCAAAATGATTAATCAGGAAAGCGTCACCTTAATGGCAGGTGTCCCCACGGTTTGGCTCGGCATATATAACCATGCAAAAGCCAATGACATTAACTTATCAACCGTCAAGAAAGCGCTTGTCGGAGGATCGGCCCTACCAGAATCCCTACTGCGAGCCTATGAACAAGACCTTGGCATTCCTATGCAGCAAGGTTGGGGCATGACTGAAACCTCCCCGCTTGGTTCAACCTATGCCGCTCACCCCGATACAGATTTGGCAGATTATGATAGCACCGTACCTAACAAGCTTTTAGCTGGGCGTCGTATCTTTGGTCTTGATATGCGCATTGTTGACGATGAAGGAAATATCCTGGCCGAAGATGGTAAAGCTGAAGGGCATCTTCATGTTCGCGGCCCGTGGGTTTCAAGCGGATATTTCAAAGGTGCTGGCACAGATGCCTTTACCGATGATGGCTGGTTCGCCACAGGTGATGTTAGCAAGCTCCACCCCAATGGCTTTATGGAAATCACTGACCGTTCCAAAGACGTCATAAAGTCCGGCGGCGAGTGGGTCAGCTCAATAGACGTTGAAAACGCAGCATCCGATCATCCTGATGTCGCGATGGCCGCGTGTATCGGCATTCGTCATGAGAAGTGGCAAGAGCGCCCCTTCCTCATCGTACAGCCAGTTGCAGGCAAAACGCCTGATAAAGACGAAATCAAAAAATGTATCACTGCCAAATGTGCAAAATGGTGGGTCCCTGATGAAATCGTCTTCCAAGATGAACTTCCTCTTGGCGCAACAGGAAAAATCCTCAAGCGAGAGTTAAAAATCATCTATAAAAACGAATACACAAAGGCTAGCTAAACACGATGAGAGCGGTTTTGAACGCCTGGCAGAATAAAAGCGCTAACTGGAAAACCAGGATAAATTTTCTTAGACCTTTTGACGAACAAATGTCTAAGGATATTACGCGAGTCATTCAAAACGTTGACTAATTTATCCCTTCCCCTCTCCCAATTCGAAGAGTTTACCGCGCTCTGTTACCAACACAACCGCAAGCGATATAACGCCCAAACCGACAAAGCCTAATACGATTGGTGAGACTGTTCCGTCAAATTGGCTAGAGACAAGATAGCCAAACCCGCTAGCAACGGTGGTTGTTGCAAACCCATATAAAGCACTAGCCGTTCCCGCAATTTTGCCTTGCGGCTCCATCGCAATGGCCGAGAAATTCGCGCCTATCATTCCAAAGCACCCAAAGGTCAAAGCAAATAACGGTAAGAAATAAATTAATTTCTCACCCCCTAATTGAAGTACGGCGTAATTCGTGAGCGATAAAACGATAAAGGTTAGCAATATCCCATGACTCATTCGGCGCATGCCATAACGCTCGACAACCCGGCTATTGATAAAATTTGCGACACCCAATGCGCCCGCAATCACGGCAAACCATAACGCGAAGCGATCTCCCGCATGAAAAACATCTCTGAAGATTTGTTCTGCGGAGGCGATGAAGGCAAATAACGCGCCGTAAATAACGCCGCTCGCGGCCATATAACCCAGCGTCACGCGCGTTTTTAATACCTGTCCAAACCCGCTCAAGGCCTTGGGCACATTCAGGGGCTGTTTGTCATCTGGATTAAGCGTCTCGGGCAATCGGAAATGCACCCATATTAGAAGAAAAATACCCGCGAGGCCTAAAACGCCAAACATCCATTTCCATCCCGCAATCATCATCACGCCTTGCCCGATAGCCGGTGCAATAATCGGCACAATCATAAAGACCGTCATAACCAATGACATGACCCGCGCCATGGCTCTGCCCGCTGTTAAATCCCTCACGATAGAGACAGCAATAACGCGAATGCCTGAGGCAAATATGCCTTGCAGTAAACGAACAAGGCACAACACAAAGAAGGACGTCGTTGCCATGCACATAAAGGCAAAAACAATATAGGCCGCAATACAAATTCTTAATAATGTACGCCGCCCAAACCTATCTGTTATGGGACCAAAGAAGAGCTGGGGAACCCCAAAGCCAATGATATAGGAATATACAAGCCATTGCTGCTCATTACCCGAAACTTGGTAATACTCCGCTATCACCCCCATTGCGGGCAACATAATATCTACCGCAAATGCATTAACCGCCATAAGGGCAGCGACTAGGCAGACAAATTCCCAGAGCGGCATCGGCAAGGACGTATTCGCAACAGTATTAATTTTGCGGTGTTGGGTATCTTGTTTCACTGAGCTCTCTTTGTACTCAGCTACGCTTGTCTTAACCGTCGCGCAAGCCCGAACCACGAACCACACAAGGCAGCCTTGCAATATTGCAGGCAAAATATGTACCGAGTTTGTAAAACCTTAGTCAAAAAATTGACTTGCAGCCTATTCGATAAAAGTCGTGATTTCTGATAGGTCTTTTTTGATTAAGGCATGCTGTGGCACAACAGCATTCGCCGCGGGGTAACCCACAACCATCAACACAAAAGGTTTCTCTCCATTGGATCTTCCGCAAATATCTCTCAGAAAATTCATAGGCGCGGGTGTATGTGTCAAAGTCCCTAACCCCGCGCTATGCAGAGCGGTAATCAACATTCCCGTCGCAAGGCCAACGGATTCGGTGACATAATAATTTTTCTTATTTTGTCCGGCCTTTTCACCGCCGCGCTTTTGCGAAAAGACGGCGATTAGCCACGGCGCATGTTCAAGGAAAGGCTTGCTGGCATCCGTCCCTAAAGGCGCTAAAGCCTCAAGCCACTCGTCAGAGGCCCGTTTATCATAGAACTCCCTTTCTTCCACTTCGGCGGCAATGCGAATTTTACGTTTGGTCTCAGGGTCAGATATGGCGACAAAATACCAGGGCTGATGATTCGCTCCGCTCGGGGCCGTGCCTGCCGCTTTAATACAAGTTTCAATAAGTTCGCGCGGGACAGGCTTCTCAGAAAAATCTCGAATGGTGCGCCGCTTAGACAATGTTTCAAGCACAGCCTCAGCGCGGCTTTGCATCTCTGCCTCGCTCAATGTCTCGTAGCCCGTCAATGGAATATAGTCAGCGCTCATCTATATGTTCTCGTTAATTTCTTATAGCTAGAATTGTTTAAGGAAGTTGATTGATATTAACACTTTCGTCAATAAGAGACGAGAGATAACCTATTCCTACTCGCACATTTATTCAGACTGTATTCAGCAGTTGTCTGAATAATGGTAAGGAGCTACACACTTACCCAAATTATAGGAGATTATTATGCGCTTGAATTCTTTTCCCCTTCTTGTTTCGCTGCTAGCGCTTGGGCTTACATCATGCGCTTCCGTGCCTACTCAAGACAAATTATTTTCTGGGATAGACGCAACGAAACTCGCGACGTCATCGGCCACCACGAAACTCTCTGGGACCGACCCAACCTGTGTCAGTTTCTATGAGAATGTAAATAGCTATTATCAACAGGCGCAAAAGGCGAAAGGCGGTCAACAATTTGTCTCCACTTTGGGCTTAAACGTGGTCGCATCTCTGCTGACACGCGGCCTCGTCCCCTCGGGTATATCTAGTACGGCTGGACAAATTGCGGCTTCTTCCGCAGCCAGTAGCGTTACCTCGCAAGGTACGCGCATTGCCTTAAGAGAGCTTAACTCTTCAGACAGAGCTGACGCAAAAATTATCGCAGCGGCTAATCAAATTGGTTGCCCTGTCGCCATCCAGCCTTAATTCGAAATCAATCAGCCGTTCCCACGGCTTCAGACAAAGATGAGAACCCATCTTCTTTTAGGCGGGCTTTCAGCTCTTGATTGATACGGAGGACTAATCCTGGACCGTGATACACCAAGGCGGAGTATAACTGCACCGCTTTTGCCCCAGCCCTGATTTTGGCATAAGCCTGCGCGCCGCTACTTATGCCGCCCACCCCAATGAGATCAATTTTTCCTGCCGCGGCCATGTAAAACTCTTTGAGGATTTGCGTCGACGGCTCAAACAGCGGGGCTCCGCTTAGACCACCGCCCTCTCCCTTTTGCTCGCTTGTCAAGTTTTCTGGACGCGCAATAGTCGTATTTGAGACAATGATGGCGTTCATCCCGTATAGCCGCGCTTGCTCGACAATACGTTCGATTTGGCTCGAAGCTAAATCAGGCGCGACTTTGAGGAAAATCGGAAAGCTGGGCTTAGCCCCCATAAGCTCTGCCCGCGTCTCCGCTATGCGGCCGAGCAGCTCATCCATTTCATTTTCGCTCTGCAAGTCGCGCAGGCCGGGCGTATTGGGAGAGCTTATATTAATCGTGAAATAGTCAGATAAACCCCAAAGCTCTGAGAGACCTTTAACATAATCCCCAATGCGGTCGGAGCTATCTTTATTTGCGCCAAGATTAGCGCCGACGATTCCCGGGCGGCCATGCCGCTCCGTCAATCGAGTTTTAAAGGCTGCAAGTCCGCCATTGTTAAATCCCATTCGGTTAATGACAGCTTGATCTTCGGTTAGTCTAAATAGGCGCGGTTTGGGATTACCGAGTTGCGGGAGCGGCGTAACTGTGCCGCATTCAGCAAAGCCAAAACCGGCGGCGAGCATAGCGTCGGGGACTTCGCCGCCTTTATCAAAACCGGCGGCAAGGCCAACAGGGTTTGGCAGGCTTAATCCGCCGACCTGCGTCTCAAGCCCGAAGTGGTTATTGCGTGCTCGCGGGCCTAAGCCTACCTTTAACGCTTTAATTGTGGCATTATGCGCTGGTTCCGCTGGCAGCAACCGCATCCCAGCCGTAGCTGCTTTGTAAAGAAAACTCATAATTCACCTATCTATATCATCTAAGGCATAACGCCCTTCCGCGTCAGGCAACAAGCGCCAATGGCGCGACACGTTATCAAGGTCTAGCACGCCATAAAGATGCGGAAATTCAGCTCCACCGCGAGAAACCTCATATTTTACGCTATTTGCAATATCCTCAAATCTCACAGCCGCCAAAATCACGGCTTCGTTCTGGGTGTAATGTTTATCCAACGTCCCCTGTAGCTGCGCTGCCGTTGACAAATGAATAAAGCCGTCACGCTTATCATGTATGCTACCATCAAATCGGCCCGTACTTTGAAGTTGTGCCCATTCTGATTGGCGTAGGATTTTATATATTATCGCGTCGCGCATTTTGCTCTTTTAAATTTCACGCACAACAATAAAGCAGATTCGGATTTTTTGCGCACATAAAATATTCCAGCGGTACGGAATTTCTATGCACCTCACCTAAAAGCTCGCGACTCCCCGTACCGACTTCCAAAACGGGCTTACACAAATTTGAGGAGGGATAATCCTATGCATAAATTAGCAAAAATACTGGGCAGCGGGGCAGTTATGTCTGTCATCCCTGCTATCGCTTGGGGGCAAGACGCGCCCACGCTCGAGAGCCTCGCGGCCAATGACGCCTTTGTTTTTAATACACTACTCTTTCTGATTGGCGGTTTTTTGGTCATGTGGATGGCGGCAGGTTTTGCCATGCTAGAAGCAGGGCTCGTTCGCACAAAAAATGTATCCATGCAGTGTCTTAAAAATATCAGCCTCTATTCTGTCGCAGGCCTGATGTTCTGGGTCGTTGGTTATAACCTTATGTATGGCGGCGGAACGTTCTTTGGCACATTTAGTGTAATGAGTTTTGCGCCGGAAGACGTCGGAACCGGATATTCTTCCTACTCCGATTGGTTTTTCCAAATGGTGTTCTGTGCGACAACGGCCTCTATAGTTTCTGGTACGGTTGCCGAGCGGATTAAATTCTGGCCCTTTATTATATTCACCCTGCTTCTAACGGGATTCATATATCCTATCGTTGGCTCATGGGAATGGGGGGGGGGCTATCTCGATAGCAAATGGGGCTTCTCAGACTTTGCTGGATCTACGCTCGTTCACTCAACAGGCGGCTGGGCTGCGCTTGTCGGCGCTATTATTCTAGGGGCGCGTAAAGGCAAATATGTTGATGGTAAAGTCAATCCTATTCCAGGCTCTAATATGCCGCTTGCAACATTGGGTGTGTTCATCTTATGGCTGGGTTGGTTTGGCTTTAACGGCGCCTCACAGCTCGCCATGGGCACAATTACTGATGCCGATTCAATTGCCAAAATTTTTGTAAACACTAATATGGCTGCGGTTGCTGGCGTCCTTGTTGCGGTAATTTATACCCAACTTCGTTATAAGAAAATCGATTTGACGATGGCCCTTAACGGCGCTCTCGCAGGTCTAGTAGCGATTACAGCCGAGCCCCTTACGCCAAGCGTACCTGCTGCACTTCTTATCGGTGGCGCAGGGTCATTGCTCGCATGTCTGACGGTTCCACTTCTTGATAAGTTGAAAATTGATGACGTTGTCGGCGCTATTCCCGTCCACTTGGTCGCGGGTGTATTCGGGACATTGATTGTTCCTGCGACAAATAGCGATGCGAGTTTTATCGGACAACTCGTTGGCGTGGTTATGGTCGCGGTCTTTGTCTCACTCGTCTCAGCTATCATCTGGACTGCTATGAAGGTCACGATCGGCATCCGTATCAGCGATGAGCAAGAATATGACGGACTGGACGCCCATGAAGTCGGCATCGCCTCTTATCCAGAATTCGTGAACGGCTAAGCCGTCCGTAGAATATCCACTCCCGCCTATTCAAGGCGGGAGCGCACGAACTTTCCCCCGCACTCGAATAGAGATGCGATACCTTCCTCGGCTTGCACATCATATGTGCATAGTCGGGGCTTTTTCGTTCAAAAATTAGGCGCGCGCTTCTTATACGTGCCACCTTGGCACGCTCGACTCCAGCTTCAAGCATTACTGGCTAAGCTAACTTAAAATGAATTTGCGCGGGGAATCCTATGAGAAAATTAAAAAGAATGATTTGCGGGACGGGAGCAGCGATGACCATGCCTTCTGTCGCCCTTGCGCAGGATAGCGTTAACTCTGGCGATACAGCTTGGATATTAACCGCCACGGCGCTTGTCTTATTTATGTCTCTACCCGGATTGGCCTTGTTTTATGGCGGTTTAGTCCGAGCGAAAAACTATCTCTCCGTCCTGATGAAAATCTACGCCATAGCGGCCTTAGCCTCTATCGTCTGGGTCGTTGCAGGTTATTCCATTGCATTTGGAACTGAGAACCTTTGGTGGGGCGGTCTAGATAATCTGTTTTTGAAAAGTCTGGGGCGCGAAGCGATTAGCGGTACAATCCCAGAATCTGTTTTCCTTGCCTTTCAAATGACCTTTGCAGTTATAACGCCCGGCCTCATCGTTGGCGCCTTTGTTGAACGGGTAAAATTCTTCCCTGTCCTGATTTTTACAGTGCTTTGGCTCTTATTCGTCTATGCCCCTGTAACCCATTGGATTTGGGGCGGAGGCTGGCTCGCAGAAAAAGGTGTTGTTGATTTTGCGGGCGGCCTTGTTGTCCATGCGACGGCCGGTATTTCTGCTCTCGTTTATGTCTTCATGCTGGGTAAGCGCAAAGGCTTCCCGACAGACCTCTCTGTCCCGCATCGTCCAGCCGTCGTTATGATTGGCGCCTCTATGCTTTGGGTTGGTTGGTTTGGCTTTAACGGAGGATCACAGCTTGCCGCAGACGGCGGCGCGGGCATGGCCTTGCTTGTCACCCATATTGCAGCCTCCATGGGTACGCTAGTCTGGATTGGATTTGAAAGTATTGGCGGACGCAAACCAAGTTTGGTCGGCGCGGCAACTGGTACGATTGCTGGTCTTGCAACGGTAACACCAGCGGCAGGTGTATTAGGACCTGGCGGCGCGATACTTATGGGTCTTGCTGGCGGCGTACTATGTTACCTCGCAGTCAACCTTATCCGCGTGAAACTCAAAATCGACGATAGCCTAGACGTTTTCGCGGTTCACGGCATTGGCGGTATGTTGGGGATTTTACTTTTACCATTCTTATCAGCGCCAGTGCTAGGCGGAACGGGTGACGGTAACTTCCTTGTTCAGTTGACAGGAACCGTCGCTGTTGTGGTGTGGTCAGCTGTTGTAAGCGCTATCATTCTTGCGGTGTTAAAAGCCATTCTCGGACTACGCGTTACCGAAGAGCAAGAATATGAAGGGTTAGATACGAGCCTTCATGGGGAATCGGCTTACAATTAAGTCCTCCCGCATGTGGGTCACCCAATACCCCACTCATCGGGTCACCCATTTCTCGCATAGTAAGTAAATGATAAATCTGCACCTATTAAAAGGTGCAGGTTTTTATTTGACGATATAGGAATATTTACCTAGACAGAGTTATGTTTTCGCATCAGGATATCTGGGCGGCCTTGGACCGACTAGCTACGCATTTCTCAACCTCCCCTTCTGGACTGGCAAAGCAAGCTGGCCTTGACCCGACCACTTTTAATAAATCTAAACGTACAAATCGCAGCGGCAAAGAGCGTTGGCCCTCAACAGAAAGTCTGGCTAAAGTGTTAGACGTCGTGGGGATGAGCTTTGAAGATTTTGCCCGTTTTACGGACGGCACCCCTAATCACGGCCCATCTATCCCCGTTATCGGTTTGGCACAGGCTGGAGATGATGGTTTTTTTGACGATGCTGGTTTTCCGATTGGCGGCTCCTGGGATGATGTACGAGTACCGGGGCTGAGCGATGAAAATGTCTACGCGCTGCAAATTGCCGGCGATAGCATGGCCCCTGTTTTGCGCGCGGGTGATAAAATTCTTATCGCGCCGAATGAAACGGTTCGTCGCGGCGACCGCGTCGTTGTCAAAACAATAGACGGCGAAGTGATGGCCAAAGAACTTCACAAGCAAACCGCGCATAAAATTGAACTCATATCTTTGAACCCCGAATATGATGATCGGATTTTATCTAAAAAGGATGTTCAGTGGATGGCCCGTATTGTTTGGGTGTCTCAATAGATTAAGCTACTCAGCAGGTTCACCATCTAAAAAATCAGCTGCAAGTTTTTTAACACGCTTTTGGTCCTCGTAATGAGTCAAAACCTGCCCCGCGCGGGCCTGGACTTTTCGGTCCAAATCTGTCGAAACTTGGGACTGTGAAATATTTTCAAGGATTGGCCACGTAAAAGGGCCGTAATGCTCAGAATTTAAAACCAAGAGTGACATCGCGAAATTCGTTTCGATTAAAATATCATTCGGATTTTTATTCCGAGCCATATTATAAAGCTTAAGGCCTTCATCTAGCGAAGCGCCAAACCATTTTCGGCCATTTCTCTCGCCCGCCCGTCGGATCACACCCATATGCCAAGCCGCCTCCAGCGCCAAGCCCCTAGGGTCGTCCGGATAGCTCTGTCGAAAATCCCTAATAACTGCTAAAGTTTTCGTCGGAAGCTTTTTGCGCCACGCCGTAATATCACCGCTGGTGCGGGTAACAAACCCATCCGCGAGCGTATATTGTAATTTGGCATTATAATTCTCAGGCTCCAAAGACAACGCCGTTTGAGCCAGCTTTCTTGCCTGTTTGGATTGCTTATTTAACCTCGTAACTTCGCCCAGGAGTATTTGAGCCGATATGCTCTCTGCCGCCATAGCAAAGCCTTCTGCTGTGTTCAGCTCTGAGGCGATGCTGTAGGCGTTTTCATATTCTCCTGCCGTAATTAAGGCGCGCACGTCTTCAGCCGAATTTGCCCATGCGGGAGCGCATAAAAGAAAGAGACTTAAGAAGACCGCACGAAACCACATGCGGCTAACCTAGCACAGTTAGGCGCTGCAAAAAATTAAATTACATATAGTTACGTTAGCTTACCGGCTAAAACGTTTTCAATAAGCTCTGCCGTCTCATTCGGACCATAAATGGCCACGAAAGATCCAAAGCGGGGGCCCTGACTTTGGCCGAGGCACACTTCGTAAATTGCTTTAAACCAATTGCGCAAGTTCTCAAACTCATGATCCTTACCGACGGAAAAAATCAAGGTTTGCAGCGCTTCCCCGTCTGTTTTGTCTGCCTCAGGAACAACCTTTAAGCGCCCCACAAGATCGGTGAGCGCTTTGCGCTCTTGCTCCGTTGGCTCTCTATAGGCCTTGTTAGGTTTTACAAAATCTTGATAATATTGCACTGCAAATCCCGCCAAGTCATCCAGCGCAGGATTATCCTTCGGATTGGCGTCTGGCGCATAGCGCTGAATAAAGCCCCAGAGAATATCCTTATCAGAAGCATTAGCCGCACTGACCAAATTCAGCAAAAGCGCAAAGCTGACGGGCGGGATAAAGCTTGGCGGTTTGCCGTTATGAATATGCCAAACAGGATTATTGGCTTGGGCTTTTCCGTCCTGACCTAAATATCCCGCCAAATGCTGAAAATACTCATCAACCGTTTTCGGAATAACGTCAAAATAGAGTTTCTTGGCCGTCCGGGGTTTCTTGAAATTATAGAGCGAGAGACTTTCCTGCGGCGCGTAAGAGAGCCACTGCTCGACCGAAATCCCATTGCCCTTAGATTTGGAGATCTTCTCGCCTTTTTCATCTAAGAATAATTCATAGACATATTGCACGGGCTGATTTCCGCCTAGTATTTTACAGATACGCGAATAGATTGGTGCGTTATCTTGATGGTCTTTTCCAAACATCTCAAAATCAATACCCAGCGCCGCCCAGCGCATACCAAAGTCAGGCTTCCACTGAAGTTTCACATTGCCGCCCGTGACAGCCAGGGTCACCTCTGCGCCGTTCTCATCGTCAAATGTGATGGTCCCCGCCTTTGCGTTTGTTGATTTCATCGGGACATAAAGCACTCGGCCGGAGGTTGGCGAAATCGGCAGAAAAGGCGAATAGGTCGCGCGGCGCTCTTCTCCCAATGTGGGCAGCATAACCGCCATTATATCATCAAATTTTTCAAGCGCCCTTAAAAGATATTCATCATAACGGCCTGCTCGGTAAAGCTGCGTGGCGGAGAAAAACTCATAGTCAAACCCAAAGCCGTCTAAAAACGCCCGCAAGCGAGAATTCATATTCGCGCCGTAACTCTCATGAGTACCAAATGGGTCGGGGACATCCGTTAAAGGCCTCTGTAAATAAGGCTCAAGCTTTTTAGGCTCAGGGACTGTGGGCGGAATTTTACGCATCCCGTCCATATCGTCAGACACACAGATAAGTTTTGTCGGGGCTTTCCCTTCAGTCAATGCGATAAAGGCATTACGCACCATGGTTGTACGTACGACCTCGCCAAAGGTACCGATATGAGGCAAGCCAGAGGGACCATAACCGGTTTCAAAGGTCACCGGACGGTCTCCTCGTTCAATGCCGCGTTTCTTTTCAATATCCAAGCGTTTCAAAAGAGCCCGGGCCTGTTCAAAAGGCCAAGCTTTAGCGCTCATATAATCATCATTAGACATATCATCATTCCAGTGAACTGTGCAGAGCAGGCGTTAAGCCTTTGCGCGTTTAAGGTCAACACACCATGATGGTTGGCGATATTTGCAAACTCCTCGGCGTTTCAACAAACGCATTTAGGAATCTATAATAATTCCCATTCTCTTTTAAAAAGCATAATGTCTCCAATAAATTTGCATAGGTTTTATTGCAAACTTTTGAGTTAAAAAGACCTCAACAAACTTTTTATTGTGGTGTTCGGCGAAACTCATTAATCAAAAAATAATGATCTAAGACCATGAACCGCAGATAAGCCAAGGTTGTGTATTCCTGCCCATTATATTCATATAAATTCAAAAAAATGCATAAATTGCGCTTGATAAAGGGCGGTCATTAGGTCATATAGCGGCTCTTCTGCCAGGCCTGCGTTGCAGGCACACTACGCAAAATATGAGCGGGCGTAGCTCAGTGGTAGAGCATCACCTTGCCAAGGTGAGGGTCGAGGGTTCGAATCTCTTCGCCCGCTCCAGTTTTCAAGCACCCAAAATAAGCGTTAGAACGTCATATTGAACCAAAATCGAGGTTTTTCAGAGAATTGATGAAACAGGGTCGCTGGGTCTTGGTTACTTCGCGGTTACACAAAGATTTATCTCGGCTTTCCAAAAAAACTGCCGCCCTAGCTAAGAGGCTTATTTGAGGCGAAAAGCGGACATTGGCTTATTTGTCTAAAGTAATAATATTTA
>CAYXEB010000009.1:10876-27706 GCA_964463835.1 uncultured Hellea sp. | reverse complement strand
CGAAATTCTTCTTCGACTTTCCATTCAATCGGCAGGCCGTGACAATCCCAGCCCGGTACATAATGCGCGTCCAGACCCAACATCTGATGGGAACGGTTAATGATGTCTTTGAGAATTTTATTAAGCGCCGTGCCCATATGTATATGGCCATTGGCATAGGGCGGGCCGTCATGGAGAATATATTGCTCGCGTCCTTTGCTCTGCTCACGCAGCCGCTCAAACAATCCAATCTTATTCCAATAGGCCAGCCATTCAGGTTCTTTCTTGGGCAAGCCTGCCCGCATAGGAAAATCTGTTTTGGGTAAAAAAAGCGTGTCGCGGTAATCGCGTTTTTGGTCGGTCATGTGTGTCTCAAAGAGGTCAGTTGAAGCTTAGGCAAGTGTCCCGATAACGTCCAGATATTATCTTGGGCGCACCGGGTTTATAATTCGTATAATTATGAATTTGTTCAACATAGCGCGGGGTTAACATAGCCCATGCTAAGCGTCCAGTATCTAAATATTTGTAAGATAGCTGTCCTTTAAAATATTCTCTTTATCAGTGTCTTCAGAATTTCGTTTTCCGTCATGAAAATCCCTTCGGGCCAAAGAGAGTTCAAGAAGATGTTTGAGATCGCGCGCCTGCGCCGTACCGCCAAAGCTATAGCTGAGATTGCCAATAAAAAATAGGAGCGCAGATAAATAACAGAGAATCACAAATATAGCTGCAGGTCTATGCAAATTTGACATGAGGGGTTCAAAGAGATGTTTTGCGATGGTTCCTGGAAATATTTGATTAAAAAGAACCACCATCCCGATAACGGCTGTCCCACTTATAACATTGTTTATGCGCCCGGCGCTATAAGCTTGTTCAAAATTCAGCTCGGCCCGTTTTAAAAGATAACGAAGTTCGCGCATGTTTAAATCTTTGGTTATGTCATAAAACTTTACGGCTTCTCTTCCATTTTCCAAAATGCGAAGACGCTTATATCCAGCACGTTCTGAATATCCTGTTGTAAACCACGATTTACGCGGGCGAATGCCGGCCCAATTATTAAATATCTTAGAGAGCTTATCCCAGATAGCCTCAATGTCTTTAAGATCATCAGCCATAAGCTATTTTGACATAGCCTTGGCGATAGGCAAGCTTTTTTAATGCGCAGCTTAGGCCTGCTCCGATGAGGACTTACATGTTGTCTTGGAGTTTTAAGACGGGCTTTGGTCTGATTCCAGTTTTTGAGGCTGTGCAGTATTATCGACAGCCGGCTGTCTCTCAGGAGCAGCTTTTCTGTTACGAAACGCTTTTTTGGCGTATCTCAAAGCCAGCGGAATAAGCTGAGCCATTATTAATCGTGTAATCATACGTTTCATAATAAGGTCTCCTAATCTATTAAGGGCTTAGAGAACAGCCCTAATGACAGCTTATTTATCAGCTACCATTTCATGTTTATGTCAACGTTTTGTTGTATTAATAATTTCTCGCTTTATGCGCGCAAGCATAAAGCCAATATTTCGGCGGCTCATATTATCTTCTGACCAGCCCGCTAGCTTTTCCCTATACAGGCTTTCATGTTTACGCAGCATTTCAAAATGAAGCGAGCGGATCATGACAAGATGACCTGCGCGCACGACGATAAAATAAAGCGTGAAAAATCCGACAATCAAAGCGCTCTGATTAAGGTCTTTAGCGTCACTAGAAATCCGTCGCATAATTAGCAATATAAAGGTGAGAACCACCGCAGCCGGAAGAACACAGCGCTGCAACCAATATCGCAGCGAAAGCCAATCACGTTCTATAAGTTCGGGCGTCATCATATCTTCATATACGAAACAGCGTTTATTTTCGATTTGCGGCCATTTTAACTGCGGGTCCAATTATTTCGGTGTATCACCATTGCATAATCCATCATAGCCTATTCAAAGATTATGTCGGCAATATGTTTTGGCCTATGCAGCGGGCTTATCGGTAATCCGAATATGTTTAGGGTGGTCTGAGACACGGTCGAGCCAGGCGAGGATGTTGGCATATTTGGATAGATCAAAGCCCCCTTCTCCTGCAACATGGGTGTAAGCGTAAAGCGCGATATCGGCGATTGTTGGGCCTGCGCCGACGAACCAGAGATGGTCTGCCAAATGCGCTTCCATCACGTCCAGCGCTAAATAGCCTTTCTTGGTCAGAACTGGGAGCTCATCTTTGCGCTGCTCCATAGCATAGTGACGAATAAAGCGCGCCACCGCCACTGAAGGCTCGTGCTTATATTGTTCAAAGAACATCCACTGCAAAACCTTGGCTTGATCAAAAGCATTTTTCGGCCAATAGGGCGTGCCCTCGGCTAGGAAGAAAAGAATGGCATTGCTCTCTGCGATGCGGCGGCCATCGGCGAGTTCCAGCAGAGGTATCTGCCCCGCGGGGTTTTTAGCCTTATATGCCTTAGTCTGGGTGTCGCCTTTGATAATATCTAGATTGACCCAATCATAATGGATGCCCAGATAAGACATGAGCAAGCGGACTTTATAGCTATTGCCCGATGGCAGGTAGTCATAGAGCTTCATAAATGTCCTTTGAGCTTAAGCGGCTTTAGACATCTCTATAGAAGGCATTGATAAGTCTTGCCAAGCAGGATTATGAGCCGAAATAAGGGCATTGGTCCATTCCTGTGAGGCCGCCTTTAACGCGCGGCGGCGCTTATCGGCTTTAAACTTACAGCTAAAGCTTTCTGTATAGACCAAACGGTCCAAGCGGAATTCTGGCCGCGACGGCTTTCCTGCGCGATGACGGCGCAGCGTCATCTCTAATTGGCGGCACACCCCGACATAGAGGGGGCCGCGTTTTTCACCTGATAAGATATAAATAATATGTTCTGTCATTAGAACAAATGTGGAACATATAAGTTAATATACTCTTAATACCCCCAAAGAGATCCACATATTTTTGTATAAACTTCAATAGTTTAATGACATATAATTTAATAAAATATGACTTAAACCCATATATCTAAACGGTTTTTTAACACTTAAAACGAATCACCATTAACCGTTTTTCAAGATTGTTTTGTTATACCTCAGGAAATGAAAACTAATGTGTGGGGATGACCAATGCTACGTAATACGCTTTTAGTAACGACTCTAATCATCTCGTCAGTGTCTTTGACGGGCTGTTCATCAATCTGGAGCAAAGTAGGCGATCTCTCCTACAAAATGTCTGAATTTACAAAGTTTTCTTTCCTGAGAGGATCTTCAACAAAAAGCGATATTAGCTTTGTTGAAGCTTCTACAACGGAAGACGGCGTATTAAAAACTGAAGTTGGCGAATATGTTCCAGCCGATGTCGTCCTTTATGATGAAGTCGCTTTTGACAATAGCGCAAGCGTTGATGTCAACTCATCACAACAAGACTGCCCAGAAGGCACATTTTTAAATGCAGAAAATGCCTGCATGTACTTAGAGACTGAAACATTTGATTTTGGCGATGAGCTTTCTGTGAATGTCCAGCAGCCTATCGATACGGGTCCTGTCCCTTGCCCAGAAGATACATATTTAACGGCTGAAAACACCTGTACATATCTTGAAACTGAGACATTTGATTTTGGTGATGAGCTTGTCAGCGATGTTCAAGCCCCTGTTGATACCGGTCCTGTTCCATGTCCAGAAGGCACATATTTAACAGCGGAAAACACATGTACTTATCTTGAAGTTGAAGAATTTGACTTCGCTGTTGATTCGGCGCCAACCTTAAACGTGCCATCTCAAGATTTCGCGGTTGATCCCGCGCCGGCCTTAAGCGTGCCATCTCAAGATTTCGCCATCAATCCAGGCGTAGAGTGCCCGGAAGGCTTTCAACTTAACAAAGATAATAGCTGTATGTATCTAGGCGCTGAACTAAAAATAAAATAAAATTCAATACTACAGCTATATGAAAGCCTGCGGCTTGCCGCAGGCTTTTTTAATGGGCAAGGCTTATTAGAAAGCTAAATTTTAGGCTTTGCGCCAAGCACTTTTACCGCCCGCGCCAGATTCGATAACAACGCCTTCAGCTTTGAATTGATCGCGAATTTCATCCGAGCGTTTGAAATGCGCGCCCATAGCGGCCTTATCTCCCGCCTCTTTGGCGGCAAGAGCTTGGGCGCGGACAGAGTCATATTCAGCGACGAGCGCGTCATAATCCAGCCCGCCCTTAAACCATTCATCAGGGTCTTTTTGGAGGAGGCCTAACAGGTTTAAAGTGTTCACAAACTGCGAAAGAACATCTGACAAGCCTTCTGGCCTACGACCTGTTTCATCAATTAGTTCTTTCAAAGAGTCTTTATCTGCATTTCGTGATCTGTAAAGTTTATCGATATGCGCTAAAAAACGAGGAGTACTCAAGTTATCTTTAATTGCTTCTATTGGTTGTTTAGCAAAAAGGTGCTTATTCCTATCCCAGTTACCATTCAGCATCTCTAATCTGTCTTGATACAATCTATACCAATAATCCAATCTAAGTTTAGCTTCAGCCAACATAACCTCACTCCAAAGAAGCTCTTCATTGAAAGTCGCCATCAAGAGCGCGAGGCGAATAACTTCCCCATCCCACTCTTTGAGTAAATCGTGTATGAGTTTTACATTGCCAAGGCTCTTGGACATTTTCTCATCGCCCATATTGAGAAACTCATTATGTACCCAATATTTAGCGAGCGGAGCATTGTGTGAACATTGGCTTTGCGCGATTTCATTTTCATGATGGGGGAATTTAAGGTCCACCCCGCCGCAATGAATATCGATTGTATCGCTATTCGTGCCGTCGGTTAAAACGGCCTTGGCCATGGCCGAACATTCAATATGCCAGCCCGGGCGACCTTTACCGAATGGCGCGTCCCATCCCACGCCGTCCAGTTCAGGCTTCCAGAGCACAAAATCCGCGCTGTTTTTCTTACGCGCAACTTCGCCCTCTCCCACACGGTCACCACCGCGTAGGTTCTCTAGCGTATTGCCCGAGAGCTTTCCGTAATCCTCATATGTGGACACATCGAAAAAGACATGACCGTCGGACTCATAAGCAAAGCCTTTTTCAATGAGATCTGAAGTCATCGCCACCATATCATCAATATGGGCCGTACATTTAGGTTGATGGGTGGGCAGTAAGCACCCAATGGCGGCTAAGTCTTCATTATAAATACGTGCATATTTTTCAGTAATTTCAGAGATAGGTCGGCCTGTCTCTTTCGCGTTTTGAATAATACGGTCATCCACATCGGTAATATTGCGCGCATAGACAACATGATCTTCACCGTAAATATGGCGAAGCACGCGAAACAGCACATCGGCCACCACGGCCGCGCGGGCATTGCCAATATGGGCGTAGCTATAAACTGTGGGCCCGCAATTATACATCGTCACGCGTTTTGGGTCTTGAGGCTTAAAAACCTCTTTTTTGCGCGTGAGCGAATTATACAGTGTTAATTCTGGCTTTTTACTCATAAAACCACCATCTAATGTTTTGTTATGAAAACGCAACTCATCATCACGGCAATTCTTATCTCTATTGGGGCCGCCGTCGCGATTTACGGGGCCACGCGGCCAGATGTCGGCCTACTGAAATTTAGGGTCAAAGATAATATTGCCTATGGCTATGGCGGCACGGATGGGCGCTCCGTCGCCGCAGTGAAGAAACTGATGCAAGAACATCCCTATGTCGACACGCTAGTCTTTAAAAAAATGCCCGGCACGCAAGACGCGGATATGAACCTGCGTTTGGCGCGCGATATTCGCCGGCGCGGGCTTAACACCCATATCGAAGCTAATAGCGTGATCGCCTCTGGCGCGGTCGATCTTTTTCTATCGGGCAAAAAACGCACGATGGACTGCGGCGCGCTCATTGGCGTGCATAGCTGGTCCATTGGCGGGGCGCGCGAAACAATCCGTATTTCCCCGAAAGATATCGGGATAGATCGCCGCCAGAAGCATCATGAAAAATTCCTCGCCGATATGGGCATTGACCCCGCTTTTTATGCCTTTACCCGCGCAGCGGCCGAGCCCGAAGATATTCATTATATGAGCATGGACGAGATTAGGCGCTTCGATTTGCTTACAGAATATCCTGATTGCGGCTAAGGGGGTCTTAATCGGGAATACCGTCCTGAAAGCCATATTTTTTTAGGACACGTCTTTTTTGTTTCGCCCTCGATTCATCGCGCGTAAAAAAGTTCAGCTTGAGCCAAGCCATGATCCGCGCGGCTATGAAAAGGGCTGGAAACATCATAACGGCTATCTGAGCATCTTTTGACATATCGCTATAGAAGTCTTGGAACACGGTCCAAAGCTCTTTTACGCCCCGCACTCCAGACAATTCGGCAACTAAATTAATTGGGCCTCCAGATTGAATGAATAACAACCCAGTGAGAACACTCATCAGAAGAAATATCGTAAAGGTCCGCGGACGATAGACGCTAAACACGCCTGATAATACACCTATCATGCCTGATATAATCAGATAATTCATAACGGCTACACCTTAATTACCCGCATATTATATAAAAAATGCATTTATAAAGTGTTGTTTCTTGTTAAACACCTTTTTAAGCATAGAGGACGTCAAACCCAGCTATGCATTTTTGTGGCTGGCTTTTTGCAGGTTAGATAGGCTAAAGGATGCTTCATGAGTATTGAGACACCAAAAAAACCCGTTCTAAAAGCCGTGAACGACAGGCCTCGCCCTTCCAAAGAGGCAGCCATGGAAGCTGTGCGCACCCTTATCGCTTGGGCGGGAGACAATCCTGACCGCGAAGGTTTGAAGGATACGCCCAAGCGCGTGGTTAATGCCTATAAAGAGTGGTTTCGCGGCTATGACCTTGATCCTGCCAAAGAGCTTTCGCGCGTTTTCGAAGATGTATCAGGCTATGATGATATGGTTATTTTGCGCGATATAGATATTGAAAGTCATTGCGAACATCATATAGCGCCGTTTTTGGGCACAGCCTATGTCGCTTACCTTCCGACAGATAAAGTTGTCGGCATTTCCAAACTCGTCAAGGTCGTCGATATTTTCGCCAAGCGCCTGCAAACCCAAGAAACAATGACGGCTCAAATCGCTGAGGCCATTGATAGCGCGCTAAAGCCGCGCGGCACAGCCGTCATGATAGACGCCGCCCACCAATGCATGACGACACGCGGCGTGCATCACCCCAATGTCTCGACCATTACGACGCAGTTCATAGGCGAATTTAAAACCAACCCCGCTTTGCAAGAGCGTTTCCTACGATTGATTAAACCCACCTAATTTTTGTTCTATTTCTCTTTCACCAGCACTTATGGTGCAGGTTCGGTTTAATTTACTTAGTTCATAGTGAATTTCAGATTGTTTCGCTGTTTCCATTGCTGAAGAACCAGTTTTAATTAAATCACTGAGTTTAGCTCTGATGCTATTTGGATCATTATCTATTTTTCCTTCAATCATCAACGTCTGTTTACCTATGATAGCTGTGGCGATATTATTTGAATACTGCGATGTAATTTGGTTTTGAATACCATCCGTATTCGCACTTAGACTATTAAAAATAGCGGCAAGGCCTGAAGCTGCATTTGCGCCTGTTGTAGTCCCAATAGCGGACCCAGCAATAGCACTTATCATCGTCAAAGCTCCGAAGCCACTATTTGTGGCTGTTCTTGCTCGACTTATTTCTGATACCCTTTTTTCGCACTGACTTTCAGCCGCAAGAATGTATAAATATGCAACTTGCGCAAATTTATCATCAGGCATAGGTGTTCGGCTCATAAAATTAGCGACCAGCGGTTGTTCTTTATTGAGCTTAAAATAAGGTTCTTCAATATCCTCTACAATGAATGAAGTCCCTCCATTGGATGGTTTCAGGGTGGACTTTTTACTGCCTGATTCTCCAATTTTCCCAAAAATTTCAGGCGGACGGTAGTGATCTGGCGTGAATAAAGTCTGTGCTACCTTACTCGTCGGTGAACAGCCTGCAGCGAAAAAGCATATAATAAAATATAAAAAAAAATAGTTTCTTCATCAAAACGCCCAGTTTAAAATGGAGTTGTTTTTATACCAATTACACCAGGAATCAATGTCTTGTTAAAGATGCATACAATTCCGTCCAAAGAACAACACTGTTTATTTAGGAAAATATATTTGTATTGAAAAGTGCGTAGAGGCCAATTCAGACTCATAAACTGCCTGTCTGGCAAATGGTACGGGTGAAAGGACTTGAACCTTCACGCCTCGCGGCACTAGAACCTAAATCTAGCGTGTCTACCAATTCCACCACACCCGCACAGATATGAAACTTATTTACATAAGGATTGGTGCGCGGCGTTTGCCAAGTTTTAAGAGCAAGGTCAACTCTTTTTGGCGCTCATCGGCACCTTTGTTAACGACCACCCCGCCGCTATTAAACCTGAGATGATATTGGCGGCCGCGACCCCGAAAAAGGCCCCGCGAAGCCCGTCCATTTGAACGCCGATATATATAAATCCAACATACAGGATAAGGGAGCGAATGATCGTATAGATCAGTCCATATATCGGACGGCCCAGCGCGTTCAGACCCGCCGCGCTGATAAACACAAATCCATAAGCAAAAATCGTGATGGGTACGATATAAAAATAAGGAATAGTTTTGGTGACAACCGTTGCGTCCGTTGAAAAGACTCCCGCAATTTGAGGCGCAAACAGCGCCATGATGATGGCCATAAATGTGCTCCAGACAATACATATCCAATAGCAAAATTTAAAGGTATCGCGCACGCGCCCTGTTAGGCCCGCCCCGCCATTTTGCCCTGTAATGGCCCCAATACAGGCCGAGAGCGCATAAAGTATACCCACAGAGAGTAATTCGGCACGGCTCGCCACGGTAAAGGCGGCCACATCAACCGTTGTCAAAGACCGCGCGATAATCGTCACGGCCAAGGCCGTTGATAAGGGAACAATAATATTGGTGCCCGCGGCGGGCAGGCCGACGCTCCCAATGACTTTCCACGCCCGCCGAATTGAGCCCAGTGTCATTTCGGCAAATGAAATGACTTTGCGGTGAAAGAAAACAATTGAGAAGCCAAAAATCGCCCCCGCCGTATTCCCGATTAAAGTTGCCAAAGCCGCGCCTTGAATTTCCATACGGGGAAATGGCCCCCAGCCAAAAATCAAAAAGGGGTCAAGGATGATATTTATTACCGCGCCCATGATCATGATAGAGCTCGGAAGCGCCGCCTCGCCGCCCGCGCGCAAAATATTATTGCTCATGGCCGCGACAGAAATAATCACCAATCCCGGAAATGAGATGAGCGCATATTGAGCGGCCATATGTTTTATCTCGCCCTTGGCCCCCATCATTGTCAGCACATGCGGAAGCGCAATGAGCATCAACGTGACTAAAATCGTCATCACCGTCAGAGCCAATAAAATGGCCGCCGCCCCGTGTCGGCGGGCACGTTCAATGTCGCCTTGGCCCAAAGCCCGCGAGATCGCCGACAGTGTTCCGGCGCCTAGGCCGATATTCGCGCTATTACCTAAAAATGTCAGCGGAAAAGCAAATCCTATCGCCGCCAAAGCCATAACGCCCAGATTTGGGCGCGCTTCATCCGTCAGGCGGCCTAGATAGATTGTATCGACGATGCCCGTTGAAATAAGGGCAATAACCGCAATTGAAAAAGGCCCCAACATGCGCAGAACATGGCCTGAGACTCTCCCTTGAGTTAGGTCAACCTTAGCGCCCAAAACAACCCTGACTTTGGTATATTTTAGTCATCATCACGATGAGAGGGCGCGAAGGCGGCCAGTGTTGCCATTTGTACGATTTCAGAAGCCGTGGCGCCAAGCGAACAAATTTGAACGGGTTTTTCCAAACCCGTCAGGAAAGGTCCCAAAACGGTCGCCCCGCCCACGGCATCGAGCAGCTTCGTCGAAATTGAAGCGGAATGAATAGCTGGCATAATTAAAACATTAGCATCGCCCGACAGGCGCGAGAAAGGATAGGTCAATGTATGAAGCGGGTCGAGGGCCACGTCAGCAGCTAGGTCGCCATCATATTCAAAGTCAACACCACGGCCGTCTAATATTTCAACAGCGCGGCGCACCTTCTCCATGCGTTCGCCAACAGGGTTTCCAAATGTTGAGTAAGATAAAAAAGCCACCCGTGGATCAAACCCAAATTGCCGCGCAAAGCCCGCTGTCGTCTCTGCAATATCGGCTAAATCTTCTGATGTTGGAAGCTCCGTAATATTTGTGTCCGCAATGAACAAGGTGCGGCTTTTATTGACAACAACCGAGACGCCCATGGTCCGCTCATCATCGCGATGGTTAAGCACCAAACGTACATCGCGCAAGGCAATATCATAGCTCCGCGTCACGCCCGTCACCATGCCGTCCGCCAAGCCATGATGAAGCATCAAGGCAGAGAAGACATTCCTGTCATTATTGACCAAACGCTGCGCGTCACGTCGCAAAAATCCCCGGCGTTGCAAACGCGCATAAAGATATTCGGTAAATTCTGCATTTCGGTCAAAAAGACGGGCATTTAGCACGGTAAAATTTTCTGGATTCTCAACACCCAGCAATTTCATATTATCGTATATCGGTTTCTCACGGCCTACCAAAATCGCTTTACCAAGGCCGCGCTGCTGGAAGGCCTGTGCCGCGCGAATAACGGCGGGTTCCTCACCTTCAGCAAAGACAATTGTCTTGGGGTTTTCAACAACAGAAGATGAAATCCCTTGCAAAATAGCTGCAGTTGGATCCTGTCTTTGAGCCAATGATTTTTTATAGGCTTCCATATCCTCAATGGGCTTACGCGCAACGCCTGTATCCATCGCGGCCTGGGCGACATAAGGCGGAATTTCCGAAATTAGCCGCGGGTCAAACGGTGCTGGGATAATATATTCTGGGCCGTATTTTGGCCGCTTACCGTGATAGGCCGCCGCCACTTCTTCTGGAACATCTTGGCGCGCCAAATCAGCCAATGCCCGCGCACAAGCGAGCTTCATCTCTTCATTAACATTACGCGCCCTGACATCAAGCGCACCTCGAAAAATATAAGGGAACCCTAAAACATTATTGACCTGATTGGCATAATCAGAACGTCCCGTTGCAATAATCGCGTCGCTACGCACCTCTTTAATTGCTTCGGGCGTAATCTCTGGATCTGGATTGGCCATAGCAAAAATAATTGGATTTTTCGCCATGGATTTGACCATCTCCTGCGTAACAAGTCCAGCCACGGAGAGACCGAAAAAAACATCCGCGCCTTTCATCGCCTCAGAAAGGGTTCGCAGATCAGTTTTAACGGCGTGGGGCGCTTTCCATTGATCCATATATTCCTTCCTGCCTTCATAGACAACGCCGCGGCTATCTAGCACAATCGCGTTTTCTTTCTTCACCCCAAGGCTTTTGATGAGGCCTAAAACGGAAAGACCTGCTGCGCCTGCGCCCGATAATACCACTTTCATATCTTCAAATTTACGGCCCGTAAGATGCGCCGCATTTATCAGGCCTGCTGTCGCAATAATCGCTGTGCCATGCTGATCATCATGGAAAACGGGAATATCAAGGACATCGCGCAGTTCTTGCTCGATGATAAAACACTCAGGCGAGCCAATATCTTCCAAATTAATCCCGCCAAATGTATTTCCAAACCTCTTGACGCATTCGATAAAAGCCTCGGCGTCTTCTTCTTCAACCTCGATGTCAAAACTATCAATATCAGCAAAGCGTTTGAAGAGAACGGATTTTCCTTCCATGACCGGTTTTGACGCCATCGCACCCAGATTACCTAAGCCCAAAATCGCTGTTCCGTTTGAAATTACGGCGACCATATTTCCCTTTGAGGTATAATCATAAACAAGGTCAGGGTCTTTCGCGATAGCCTCAACCGGAACAGCCACACCTGGCGAGTAAGCCAGAGATAAATCTCTCTGTGTCGCCATAGGCTTGGTTGGCAAAAGCGCGAGCTTGCCCGGAATCGGCTTCGAATGAAAATTTAGAGCTTGTTGATCTGTAATATAGGGCTTTTTTGGTGGTCTAACTTCCAGTTTTGGCATGATTTACTCGTTCTTATCTTGAATTGATGCGCCTTGTGATTTCCGCGTGTTTAACGAGTAATACAATGCAGGTATAGCTAAAAAAATTCTTTGCTATAAATGGATCCTAAAAATAATGCCCAAAAAAAGGGCGAGGTCCTAAAATTGAGTCTAAAATTGGTGCATTTTTTTGACATTATTTTCATAAATTCTCGAGTTTTCACAGTCCGCTCGACTCTTGCCACCGTTTCAAACATTTAAGTTGCAACACATTAGCGCAGGAGACCTACGATGAAAAAAATCGAAGCCATAATCAAACCATTCAAATTAGATGAAGTTAAAGAAGCGCTCCAAGGCGTGGGACTTCAAGGCATGACCGTTATCGAAGCCAAAGGGTTCGGACGGCAAAAAGGTCATACCGAACTTTACCGCGGCGCAGAATATGTTGTTGATTTTCTACCTAAGCTAAAACTTGAGCTCGTCGTCGCCGATGAGCAGGTTGAAAGCGCTCTCGAAGCGATACAAACAGCCGCCAAAACAGGCAAAATCGGAGATGGTAAAATCTTCGTCTCTGAAGTCTCACAGGCCATTCGGATTAGAACGGGTGAAACGAGCGACGCCGCACTATAACAAAAGCAACTCATAATATCAGGATTAGGGAAAGGACAAAAACTTATGTCAGATAAACTTATTAAAAAGATGAAAGACGAAAATATCAAATTCGTCGATCTTCGTTTCACAGACCCCAAGGGTAAAATGCAGCATGTGACCTTCCATGCGGATATGGTTGACGAAGACCTATTTGCTGACGGTACAATGTTTGACGGCTCGTCCATTTCAGGCTGGAAAGACATTAACGAGTCAGACATGGTTCTTATGCCTGAGGCCTCTACGGCCAAGATGGACCCGTTTTACCAGCAAGACACGCTCTCCGTATTCTGCGATGTTTTAGAACCTGAAACAGGCGAAGCCTATAACCGCGACCCGCGCGGAACGGCTAAGGCCGCGGAAGCCTATATGCGCTCAGCCAAAGTTGGGGATGATGTATTTTTTGGCCCGGAAGCCGAATTTTTCGTCTTTGACGATGTGCGCTGGGATACAGATACGCATAAAACCGGTTATGAAATCGATTCGACCGAACTACCGTCTAATACAGGCACCATGTATCAAGGCGGGAATATGGGGCACCGCCCTGGACCAAAAGGTGGTTACTTTCCGGTCCCGCCCGTTGATAGCCAGCAAGACATGCGCTCTGAAATGCTCGCTGTTATGGAAGAAATGGGCCTTAATCCTGAGAAGCACCACCATGAGGTGGCCCCTGCTCAGCACGAGCTAGGCATGAAGTTTAACACGCTGCTTAACATGGCTGACAATATGCAGCTTTATAAGTATATCGTGCATAATGTTGCTCATGCTTATGGCAAAACGGCGACATTTATGCCTAAGCCGATGTGGAATGATAACGGGACCGGCATGCATGTTCACATGTCGATCTGGAAAGACGGCAAGCCAACATTTGCGGGCAATGAATATGCCGGTCTTTCTAAGAACTGCCTTTACTATATTGGCGGTATCATCAAGCACGCGAAAGCGCTTAACGCTCTGACAAACCCGTCAACAAACTCCTATAAGCGTTTGGTCCCAGGTTTCGAAGCGCCTGTTATGCTGGCTTACTCATCGCGTAACCGCTCGGCCTCTATTCGTATTCCGTGGACAGCATCTAAAAACGGTAAGCGTCTTGAAGCGCGCTTCCCTGATCCTTCAGCGAACCCATATCTTTGCTACTCTGCTCTGCTTATGGCCGGCCTTGACGGAATTAAAAACAAAATCGATCCGGGCGACTCCATGGATATCGACCTTTATGAGCTTGAAGCCGAAGAAGCGAGCAAGATCCCGCAGGTCTGTGGATCGCTACGCGAAGCGCTTGATGCTCTTGATGGTGACCGCGCTTTCTTAAAAGCTGGCGGCGTTTTTGATGACGACCAAATCGATGCTTATATCGACCTTAAAATGGAAGAAGTGCACCGGGTGTCGATGCATCCAAATCCGGTCGAATTTGACCTTTATTATAAATGCTAATCCGGCCAACACTTTTTCAGAAAGCCGCCTCTCATGGCGGCTTTTTTTATGGATAGGGTAAACATAAACTTGGCTTGCTTAGACCGATGAGTTGTTATTTAATTACGGCATGCGAAGTTTTGAAGGTATTTCATTTTGGTGGGCAATTGTCATATTTGCCGTTATCGGAATCGTTTATGGGCTAAGAGCCTATTTTGGGTATAAGTCCGTGGCTCGTGACGCTGAGGACGATTATAATTACAAACACCCTCAAGGCATGATCGATAAACGGTTGTCTAAAGAAGGATATATCCGTGCCTATAAACGCTTCCATAACCCGCGCGGACCAGCCTATGTCGCAGGCGGGATTGCCGCAATTTTAATCCTGACCTGGCCGGCAATGGCCATTTTAGAATATATTTTAGAATTGGCATGGCAGATTTCGGGGCGCTCGCGCGTTATTGAGCCAGGGTTTTTGGTCTGGCAATTTATTATTTTCTTTTCCATCATCGGGTTTTGGGTGTTTATTGCCTCTCGCACGGCGCGGCGTTTTCACCGTTATGCACCTGTCACCTTTAGAGATGAAATGATGAAAGAGATGGAGGACTACTAATGGAATTTTTACATACGATGGTACGGGTCACCGATATCGACGCGAGCCTGAAGTTCTATTGTGATGGTCTCGGGCTCAAAGAGTTTAGACGCGTTGAAAATGAAAAGGGCCGTTTTACGCTTGTGTTTCTGGCCGCACCAAAAGACGTCGCGAGATTAAATCTCACAGGACGCGAAAAGCCCATGCCTGCCGGGCTGCCTATGATTGAGCTGACCTATAATTGGCCTGATGAAAACGGAAATAGCGAAAACTATGGAGAGGGCCGAAATTTTGGGCATCTTGCCTACAGGGTTGAGAATATCTATGAAATGTGCGCCAAATTGCAGGCGATGGGCATAACCATTAACCGTCCGCCCCGCGATGGGTTTATGGCCTTTATTCGTAGTCCTGATAATATCAGCATAGAGCTTCTTCAGAAGGGCGAACGCCTGCCGCCAGAGGCCCCTTGGAATACCTTGGAAAATGTTGGCGCTTGGTAAGCTATCGGAACTTGATACTAATCCCTTGGCGTTATAAACCCATTTCGTCTTTGTGAGTTGGATAGTTATATGTCGTCCCCAAAAATTGGTTTTCTCTGCGCGTCGCTGCGTGCTGGCTCAATAAATAAGAAACTTGAGACCGCTCTGGTAAAACGGTTTAAGGCCAAGGGCGCGAGCACTCACATAATTGATTTAAGCAGTTTTGATCTCCCGCTTTATCATGGGGATCTCGCGACGCCTGATGGCGTTAAAAAGCTGATTAAATCCATAAAATCCTATGACGGGATCGTTATTGTTTCGCCAGAGTATAACGGGGGACTTCCCCCCGTTCTTAAAAATGCAATCGATTGGACGAGTACAGTTGAAACGGGACATATTAAAGACGCGGTATATGGCATTGCGTCTTGTACGCCGGGGCCCCTGAGCGGCGTAATGGTTATGCGGCAAATCCAATATATTTTAACCCGCCTTGGCGCCAACGTCATTCCAGTTCAAGTGGGATGCGGTAATGCCTCAGAGGCCTTTGATGACGATGGAAATTTAACCGCCGAGCCGACCTCAACTCTCGCAGACACCATGCGCGATGCGATGTTAGCAAATATCAAACGGGCTTAAATATTCTAACATGGCCGCCAAAGAAAAACTCTATAAAGACTTACCGCGGCCAAAACTAACCCGAGCCCAAATAGGGTCGATTTATAAGCATTTAAGATCGCTTGACCCTGCCCCGCGCACAGAGCTAAATTACAGTAACCCATATACTTTGGTCGTCGCTGTGGCCTTATCCGCACAGTCTACGGATGTCGGAGTTAATAAAGCAACCAAAGCTCTTTTCGAGAAAGCCGATACGCCCAAAAAAATGGTCGCGCTTGGAGAAGAGACCGTCCGCGATCACATCAAAACCATTGGTCTTTATAAAAACAAAGCGGCCAATGTTATAAAACTTTCGCAAATGCTCATTGATGATTTCGGCTCTGTTGTGCCAGAGAACCACGATGAGCTTATTAAGCTTCCCGGCGTTGGACGAAAGACCGCTAATGTCGTTATGAATGAAGCCTTTGGGCACCCCACCATGGCAGTGGATACGCATATATTTCGCGTCGCTAACCGCACGGGCATGGCACCGGGCAAAGATGTTTATGAGGTCGAATTAAACCTTCTGAGGGTCACTACCGATGAATTTCTACTTCACGCTCATCACTGGCTTATTTTGCATGGCCGTTATACCTGCGTTGCCCGCAAACCCAAATGCTATAATTGCGCCATCAAAGATATTTGCAAATTCAGGCCAAAAACAAAACGGCCTGAAGATTGATTACCTAAAACGCTTAAATAGCTAAAGGCAGTTCGAAATTTTCATTTCGGGCTGGCATAAGCTGTAACGTTTTTGCCGGTTTCTCTGCCCGCCACTTCAATATCGTGGCCAAAGGTGAACCCGCCGGACAATACCAACGCTGAACCGATGGGTCCCAGCGCGCGCCCAGCCGTTTGGCCATTTCTCTATCGGCATATTTAACGTCTAAATATTTCTTTGCGTTTCTACGGGTCATATTTATGTCCTCTACTTTGTTCTTCAGATAAGAACATAACATGAACATTATAGGAAATCAATGGCTATATACTGGGCAACCCCGAGTGCATACTTGGTCGGCCTGACAAGGCGCGAACCCTGCCAGACCTAAAACCATAATAACCACATATGA
>CAYXEB010000009.1:0-10776 GCA_964463835.1 uncultured Hellea sp. | reverse complement strand
ATAATAACCACATATGAGTAGCCACATATGAAAGGAAGGTTATCATGGCTGTTAGTAATCACGATAACCCGAGCAATATTTATGCCGAATCAGTAACTTTTAGATATTATTTGCCAATTGCCTTTTGTCAGTGGCGCTTGCTCTACTGCGTGGCATTCCTACCAATAAAAGCGCATTAACGCCGGTCAAAAAGCTTCAACCGGCAGTCAACATATGATGAAGTCAATTCCGAAAATTAAGCACACGCATTTTTGCGCGCGGCAAATGAGACCATTTTTTTCCGGCTTTCGCACCATAGCGCCAAACGCACTGTTTTAAAGCTCTCCCAAAGTGTTAACCGTCCAACCTGTTTTAGCTCAGGATGCGCCCTTAAAATGCGCGGAAGTTGATAAAACGGAATGCGGCTGGATAGGTGATGCACATGGTGGACGCCAATATTTCCTGTGACCCACATGAGGGGCGCGGGGAGATCATAATAGGAACTGCCATGCAGGGCTGCGTCTTCGCGGGTCCATTCTTGGGTACGTGACCAATGGGTTTCATCAAATTGGTGTTGAACATAGAACATCCACACGCCAATAGACGCACCAATAATAATGATTGGCGTCTGGATTAATAAAAAAGCTTTCAGCCCAACTCCCCAAATCAAAAGGCCGTAAAGAACCGCCACGGCCGCGTTTGTCGCCAAGGTGCTAATCCATGGCATTTTGCGTTTCATTTCGCCTATCGGCAAACGGTTTGCTAGAATAAAGACATAGGCCGGGCCAACGCCAAACATCACGACTGGGTGACGGTATAGACGGTATTTGAGTTTTTCAAATTTTGCCAAAGCTTCATATTCTTCAACGGTCAGAGTGGTTATGTCATCGCCCATTCCGCGGCGATCTAAATTGCCAGAGCCCGCATGATGCAGCGCATGACCGCGCCGCCAGTGATCATATGGGGTTAACGTCATAATACTTATAAACCGTCCTACCCAATCATTGGCTTTCTTGCTCGAAAACATAGACCCATGACCGCAATCATGCTGGATAATAAACAGGCGAACAATGAAACCGCCAGCTGGAATAACCCCTAGCAGTGCCCAGTAATGACCGTAACGTAAGAGCTCCCACATGCCTGCCCAAAGCGCCAGAAAGGGCAAAAGCGTAATCAGAAGTTCAAATATAGCGCGTCCATTTTCTGCGGCGCGGTATGGCGCCAATCGCGAAAACCAATTTTTGGCGCTGGCCGCAGGATTTGGAAGGGTCATATTTGAGGCCTCTTTTATCGTTTTTTAAATTAGATAATTTCTTGAAGGTTTGCGTGTGATTCTATTACTATTTTATGAAGCATGAAAATGAAAATGCATCTAAAAATTTGGAGAGATTACAGTTAAATTACACAAGCCTCTTTAATAAAGCTTCAGCTAGGCGTCTTGCGCCTTTATTTTCGCCGCCTTCGCCCTCTGCATGAGTTAAATAAAGATAGGGTTCTATCATTTCCAGCTCAATAAGTTTCAACTGGTCGTCCAGCCCACGTAGCAAATCTACACGTGCATAAAGTGGCGTAAAATCAAGAGCGCTTAAAACCAACCGGGCCGCCGCGCGCTCGGAGCGCGAGGGCTGGTATGTCTCTTCCGTACCTCCGTAAATTGATTGAATACGGTAGTCCCCCGACTTAGGCCGCTTGATAACACCGTGTGAGAACTGCCCGTCAAAATAAAGGAAAGAAAACTCACCTTCTTCCACGACCTTTGGCAGATAGGTTTGTATCATTGCCGCTTCTGGCGGTAGCTCATCTTTGGAAGGGAATGGCGCCCCTTTTTCATAAAGTACCTGACGCCAAGCGCCAGCGCCAATTTGCGGCTTTATGACAATCTTATCCGTCTCTAATTCTTCAAAAGCCTTTTGCACCGCGCTCTCGCTCACACAGTCAACCGTCACAGTTCCGATAACCGGCGCGCCGCGGCCCGCAAGCTCATCTAAGTAAGATTTATTGACATTCCATTTTAGCGTGGTGAAATCATTGAGCAGCTGCGTTTGAGCGTCAACCTTAGCCATCTCCATCTTGAAGGCGGTTTCATTTCCTTCGAAATAATCCCAAACAAATAAGGGCAGTACCGCATCATACTGGGCAGCTTTTTCGGAAGCCCCGCGCCACGCAATCAAGTCAAGTTCCATGCCATAAGCCTTAAAGGCTGCAACAAGTTTGCTCATTTGCTCATCACGTTCAAAAAAGTCTGGTCGCTGATTTGGGTGACCTGGCATCATATTATCGGACGCTAAAATAGCTACCTTTTTCATTTCACAATCTCCGCAAATTCCGTTAGCCAGATAGGTCTATAAGCCCTACTGAACAAGGATTTTTTTTAAATGAAAACACAGTATGATGTTATTGGTGTTGGCAATGCGATTATGGACATAATCGCGCCTGTTACCGACAAATTTCTCGAGAGCCACGGCATGGAAAAGGGTGGCATGGCGTTGATTGATCAAAAGCGGGCTTTAGAGCTTAACACCGCTTTATCCCAAGCCGGAAAAACACAAGAAATTGCGGGCGGCTCGGCCGCAAATACAATGGTAGGCCTATCAGCGCTGGGTTGCCGCGCAGCCTATATCGGTAAGGTTGCCAATGACGCGGTGGGCAGAAGGCTCTCCAAAGGGTTTTCAGATGTCGGCGTTGATTTTACAACTCGCGCCTCAACATCAGGCCAAGCCAGTGCCCGCAGTATGATTGCGGTTACCCCAGACGGCGAGCGAACCATGAATACATTTTTAGGCGCATCGACACAGCTCTCTTCCTCGGACATCGTTAAGGCAAAAATTCAGGCTGCAAAGGTTCTTTATCTAGAGGGTTATCTTTTTGACGCCGAGCCTGCTAAGAAAGCCTTTGTGAAAGCCTCAGAAATTGCGAAGGCGGCGGGCCGAAAAGTTGCGCTCACATTATCAGATAGTTTCTGCGTTGGCCGCCATAGAGAGAGCTTTCGCAGTCTTGTGGATAACCATGTGGATATCCTGTTCGCAAATGAGGATGAAATTCTAGGGCTTTATGAGACGGACCGGCTGGATACGGCTTTAGACGCCCTAAACAAAACAAAAACAATCGCTTGCATTACCCGCGGCGAAAGAGGCTCGATTATTCAGGACCAAGACCGACGGTATATGGTAATGGCCGCCCCTGTGGATAAAGTTGTAGATACAACTGGCGCAGGCGACCAATATGCAGCCGGTGTTTTAGCCGGACGGGCTATGGGTCTGGGCTGGAAAGATGCCGGCTTTTTAGGTAGCCTCTGCGCGGCCGAAGTCATTAGCCATTATGGCGCGCGGCCCGAAAAATCTATTCATGAAATTGCCCTGACGTCTTAAGAACCATGGCAAATTTGTAATTATTCTAAATTCAATATTCAGGCCTTGTTAAAGTTGAAACGTGTAGACACAGATATAAGTTAAACCCGAATCAAGGTTACGTCATGAAAAAAAGGTTGGCATATATAGGCGCATTTGCCCTTTTATCTCCCCTTACACCCCTTTGGGCCAGCGCTCAGATTCAGCCCGGACAAAGCCAGATTTTAACGGCTCAGCCGCAATATACCCAGCCTGTTCAGGCCGCCTTTACAGATCCTAGAAATGTACCCGCCGATTTGGCCCGTGTCGACGCCGCGATGAATAGTACTGTGAGTTTTTCTGGACGTTTCGCGCAATATGCATCTGACGGATCCTTTGCACAGGGACAGGTCTATATAAAAAGACCCGGAAAATTACGCTTTGAATATGACGCGCCCAACCCGCTTTTAATTGTCTCTGACGGCGTCACCCTCACCCAGCAAGATAAAGCCTTGGAAACAATTGACCGTGTGCCTTTATCAGCAACACCGCTTAATTTCTTCCTCAAAGAAAACATTAACCTCGCGCAAGACACCGAAGTCACCTCGCTGATTAAAACCTTTAATGAATGGCGAGTTACAGCCCGGGACGGTTCTGGCGAAATGGACGGCGCGATTACCATGGTTTATGACGCGAATAATTTAGCCCTCAAGGAATGGATTATCATTGATAGCTTTGGCGGTGAAACCAAAGTTATTCTCTCAGATCTGAAATATAATGAGCGCATCAATCCAAGGCTTTTTGTTCTGCGAGATGAAAGCCGCCGCGACCGCCGCAGATAATATCCCCAGTAATAACCGAGATATTCTAGATTAATCTTGCGTCTTTCAAGGGGTAAGTTATGGCTTGCCTATGAAAGTAAAAGTGGCAACATGGAATATAAATTCTGTTCGGCTTCGTATTGATCAAGTCATCCGGTTCTTAAATGAGCAGCGACCCGATGTTTTGGGTCTTCAAGAAATTAAATGCGAAACAGATCTTTTTCCCAGACAGCCCTTTATCGACGCTGGATATAATTTTATCGAAGTGGCCGGCATGAAAGGCTATCACGGTGCGGCGACAGTTTCAAAACTCCCCATGGAACGCCTCACGACAAGTTTCTGCCCACTCGACCATGCGCGTCATGTAAGCACTCGGGTCATTGCCGGGGATCAAGATTTCGAATTTCATAATTTCTACATCCCCGCTGGCGGAGACACAGCCGATCCCGAAATCAACGATAAATTCAAACATAAGATGGATTTTATCGAAAATATGCGCCGCTATTTTTCAAAGCGCTTTGCCATTGGCGACGACCAACAAATTCTTGTTGGAGATTTTAATATCGCCCCGCATGAAAATGACGTCTGGAACCATAAACAACTCTTAAAAGTCGTCTCCCATACACCTCTAGAAGTTGGCCTCTTAAAATCCTTGCAAGAGACTCATGACTTTACTGACTGCTCCCGTCTTTTTGCTGCGGATGATGAAAAACTTTATAGCTGGTGGTCTTACCGTGGGCGCGATCCTATGAAAAGTAATCGTGGGCGCAGGCTTGATCATATATGGGTCAGCCCAGCTTTAAAACCCGCCGTGGATGCGGGCGGAAAAGCGGCACATGAAATTCATGTTCCCTGCCGTGTTTGGGACCCGAAGCCCAGTGACCATGTTCCAATGACTCAGATCTTAGACCTGAATGCATAACCTAAATGTTTAGCCTAATTCGAGACGATAACCGCCAGGCTCGGTCACAAGAATTGTCGCCACACCCTTCTGGGGTTCAATCTTTTGACGCAAGCGGTAGACATGCGTTTCTAGCGTATGTGTTGTTACGCCTGAATTATAACCCCAGACTTCGTGCAGTAATTCTTCACGGCCAACGGGCTTCCCGCCAGCTCTGTATAGATATTTAAGAATATTGGTTTCTTTTTCCGTTAAGCGAATATCGCGCGGTGGTTTTTCACCCTCGACGGTCGGCGGTGTCAATTTCTTATAAGCCGGCGCAAATTCATAAGGCCCTACTTGGAAAATCGCATCTTCCGATTGCTCAAAGCTACGAAGATGAGCGCGCAACCGCGCCAGCAATACGGCAAATTTAAACGGCTTGGTTACATAATCATTGGCACCTGAATTAAGGCCCAAAATCTCATTCATATCGCCATCATTGGCCGTCAACATTACAATTGGAGACGCCACGCCCGCTGTACGCATTAACTGACAGGCCTCCGTACCCAGCATGTCGGGTAAATCGATGTCCAACAATATCAAATCGAAGGTGCCGTCCTCAGTCGCTTTAATACCCGCGCCAGCTGTGCCGACAGCGATGACATCAAATTCCTTATATAAAGCGAATTGTTCGACAAGTTCTTCGCGAAGCATGTCATCGTCGTCAACGATCAAAAGGCGTTTTTTTACGGCCATAGTCTTTACTCTCTTTAACTTTGGATGCTCTTTAGACTTGTTTTACCTCAAAGCCCAATGTCAGAAGGCTCTCATTACATCACAAAGATGAGAGAACATTTTGACTTTAAAAATTGATACGTCAATGCCATCCATGAAATTAAATGGATTTTCGGCGCCATGCCGCATAGGGAAGAAAGGTTTTGTCGCGGGGTCTAAAGGCCGCGAGGGAGATCAAAAAACACCGCTCGGGCAATATCAGATACGCTTCGGCCTCTATAGAGCCGACAGATTAGCCGCCCCGCGTAGCGCTTTAACATTTAGACCGCTTCGTCCTGATGATGGATGGTGTGACGCTCCCTATGATAGAGCCTATAACAGATTTATCCGCCTGCCCTATCCGGCCAGCCATGAGCGTCTCTGGCGCGAAGATGGGGCTTATGATTTGATTGTTGTTATGTCACATAACGATAGCCCCCCGCGCCCAAAGCTGGGGAGCGCTGTTTTTATTCATGTGGCTCAGCCTGATGACCGCCAAACATTAGGCTGCATCGCCCTTGCACCGGACGGGTTCATTCAGCTCCTTCCCCATCTACATACAGGTATGAGCGTAGAGATAAACTAGTCTTAACCCTTCAAAAGGGAATGGAATTGACATTTTATGTGTTAATGTTATACATTTTCGTATGAAATACTGGTCAGACTATCCAATTTTGCTGGCTGTTGTTGAAACGGGGAGCCTCACAGCCGCAGGGCGTAAGCTCGGTATGAGTCAGCCCACAGTCGGACGACGCATTCGCGCGCTCGAAGATCATTTCGGCACGCCCCTCCTTACAAAAGAAAATGGCGCGGTTGTTCCGACAAGTTTTGGACACTCCATGCTCGACCATATTCGGCGTATGCAGGAGGAAGCCGCGGCCATTGATAGGTCCTCTGCTACACTTGAAAACTCGTTAGCAGGCGTTGTGCGTCTCTCAGCAACAGAGGGTATTGGCACGTCATGGCTTCCGAGCGCCTTGCAGAGCTTTCGGGGCCTTCACCCTGATATTTTGGTGGATATTGGCATTGGCTTTAAAAGTTATAATTTGGCGCAGCGCGAGGCCGATATTGCCATTCGCTGGATGAGCCCAGGCGATCAAAATAGTTTAATTGGCCGCAAAGTCGCGACAGTCACCTTTGGTCTTTTCGCCTCAGTGAGTTACTTGGAAGAAAATGGCGCGCCGCAATCTTTGGAAGAGTTATCAGCTCATGATGGGGTCGTTGCCACAATCATGGACAATAAACTACTCTGGATATTGGATAATAATCGTCAGCCCCATCATTTACCTGAGCGCGTGACCTTTAAAACCAATTCAATCTGGGCCTTTAATGAGGCCATCGCCAATGGATATGGTATTGGCACCTTGCCAGTATTTGCCGGTGAGCACGGGAGCATAAAGGGCACTGTTCGCCGCGTTTTGCCTAATATCTCTCAGCAGGAAGATGTGTTTTTGGTTGCTCACGAAGACCTGCGGCGCTCTGCGCGTATCCGTGCTGTTTTTGATTTTCTGACAGAGGCTTTTTCAAAAGACGCAGCCTATTTCTTAAACGGCGGGAGCTCTCATTACCGCAAAGTCCAGTCCTAAATCTATAACGGCGGGCCGTATTTATTGCTACGACCATCAGATTTAGAGAGTCCGCACCAGAGCGTAAAACCGCCAATAATTGCCCACATGATCGCCCGAACGGGGCCAGCGGCTTGGGCTAGACTCGATTGATATCGCTCTTGAATAGCGGCTTTGACCGCAGGGTCTATATCCGACTTACGTTCATATTGCGCAAATTCAGAGAAATATTCAGACCCGCCAAAAGTCAGCATGACGATAATCGCCGTCATAATAAGGCTGACCAACATCCAAGTGAGGGGCCAGAAACTACGGCCCATGTCATGTAAGCGCTTACCGTAAACACTATAAGCCATATGCATCGCGAGAAAGGGAAAAGGCAGCGAAATCAAAAAGGCCCACACAGAGTTGCCGAGCTGCCTCAACCCAAAATTAAACACCACCACAAGCACCGCAAAGGTGGCCATGCCTCGCCAGAATTGTTGACGCCCAATACGTCCGGAGGGTGAGAGTAAAAGCTTATACATCAGACCCGGTCCTATGCCGAAATTTTAGTTTCAATATCGCTACTGGCATGAAGTGTTTTATGGACAGGGCATTTATCCGCGATGACCAACATACGTTTACGCCGTGCCTCGTCGATTTCTCCTTTGATTGTCAGAACGCGAGTAAATACATCTTTGGGCGGCAAATCGCCAATAGCGATTTTCTTATGGGTAACCTCGCAAGCGAGATGCTCGACCTCCCAGCCTTTACGCTCTACATACATGCGCAGCGTAATTGTTGTACATGCCCCCAGCGCCGCGCAGAGATATTCAAAGGGCGTGGGGCCCAAATCAGCGCTGCCATAACTTTCAGGTTCATCAGCCAAAAGCTGATGGCGCGAGGTGAGCACGTCCTGCGTATATTTTCCGCCAAGGCGTTCTTTAACAATAACCGGGTCCATAGCTTGTCCTATAAAAATCCAACAGACGGCACAACGCCGTTATCTCTTGCGCAATCGCGTCAGTGCGTTCTTGCGCAATTTCATCTTGGCCCCAATATTTAATCTGCCAAAGTTCATCAAGACGCGATTTTGCAAAACCTTCCTCTGGACTCAAATACCCTTCCATTACCGCCATGGCTAAAACAGTCGAGCCAAAGGTTGAGAGCAAATGCACAAAAAGAGTGAGCGCAATATCATCTAGCCCCCGCGCATAATCGCCAACAACCTCCAGTGCCGCGGGGTCCTGCGCAATCACCTCTAGGCCCTCAGTGGTTTTAAGGACAACACCTTGTTTTGCAGCCCAGTCCAAAACGGGATCCCAGTTCTCGATTTGGTGTTCAAGATAAAGCCGCGTCTCTGCGCTTCGGTAACAAAGTAAATCAGAGCCCGCATATTTTTGCGCTTCAGAAATCAGCTCATCCCGCGCTTCGGGCGTGCGCGCAATAGCGACATTTAAGAGCCGCGTGACGGGCATAGTGCGCGGGTCGACCTCATCCCCCTGCGCGTCCCACTCTGCCGCGACAAGCTCCGCCGCTTTCTGCGTTGGCAGCAATAATGTTCTCTTATCCGCGGGTTTCTGATCGGGGGTTTTTAAGACATATTGATCGAGCTTGATGACGAAGCCGTCATCATTTTTCTCGACACCAACACGCTTATAAAACCGCAGATTAAGCTTCTTCGCCATTAAGCGGGCACAACATCAAAGGGCAGGGTTAAGCGAGATTGATTGCCTGAAAAAGGAACCGTCCCATGCCACATATAAGACGGAAATAAAACCAGCCGGCCTGAACGGGGTTGCAGAAATTTTTCAGCTGGCAAATCAAGGCTTTTCATATTTGGCTCACCGAACTTAATCCAGCCTTCTTGGTTCTCATGATTATTAGTTACATCTGGAACATCCACATAATATGAAGAGCTTATCCAGCCTTTGGGATGGACATGGTTCACATGATGTCCCTCAGAGCTAAGCTTAACCGACCACGCGCCATTAAAACGGTACCCCCCTGTATTCCTGCGCAGCAAGGGATGGGCGGAGTCATAACCAATATGGGCCATATAAGCTTTGATAGGGGCGTCAATCATCGCAAAGAACTGCTTGAGGATGGGGTCATCAATAAAAGACAAATCCATATTAGTCTGGATGCCTCCGCGTAAGCTTTGATCGAGCGGCGCAGATTGAAATTCATGATAATGTTCAAGCCGGGCTTTCAAGGCCGCGTTAAAATCCATGATGGTATTATATCCCTTTGGCGTAGCAAGCTCATAGCTTTGAATATATTTGTCAAAATCATAGAGAATTTCATAAGGCCCCCCGCGCAAACGGTGCAAAGTCGCAGCCAAGGCAATGACAAATTGATTATTCGGAGCTTGCTGTAAGGCGGCATGAATCAGATTCTGGCATGTGTCATATTCCCCAGCAAGGAGACAAAGCTGAGCATATTCAAGCATGATAGATAAATTACCGGGGCTCATAGACAAAGCTTGCGCATAGTTTTGGGCGGCGCCTCTATAATCACCCTTACGCTTTAAGGCCTCGGCCCCTTCCATGATGGCGGCGCTTTGGTGTCCAAATTTTACCTGAGCTTTTCGTGCAATATCATCAGCCATAACATTAAAACCCGCCCGCCTAAGACGCTGAATTGAGGTGGTATAAATAATAGGTAATGCCTGCGCATCATCTGTGGCGGCAGAAATAAACTCTTTCATCGCCGCCATATCCCCTGACATCGCATAAGCGTTGGTCACAATCTTAAGCGCAGCAACTTTATATTCCGATGAAGGCGAGATAGTATCTGCTAAGTCTTTCATTTCATCATAACGCCGCGCATAGAACAGCAAGCGAACTTTGAGATAGGCCATTTTATCGCGGCGGTAATCACCGTCTATCTCTTCGGCAATATCCCAAGCCTGCGCATATTGGCCAAGCTCGGTAAACGCCATCACTTTCGCTTCACGCAGAAAGTTACTATTGCCATGTGTTTGGAGCTGGGATTCAATTTCTATTGCTGCGCGGTCAGGCTGTCCCGAAGAGACAAGTAGATCAATAAAATTATGCCGCGCAGGTTCATAATTCGGATCAAGCGCCATCGCCTCTTTATAGGCCGCTTCTGCCTGCGCCCATTCCTCTGAAGCTTTATAAATATTGCCCCATGTATTTTGAATTTCAGCGTTCATTTGAACATCTTGGCAAGCTTGCGCCATACGGGATTGAGCGGTAATCACTTGATTAAGCGCCAGCGCGGTTAAAGCTCCAAGGCGCAAAGCATCTTTATCGCTCGGATGTTGAGCGAGTAAATTTCGGATAGCAATTTCGGCCTCTATAAAAGCCTTCGCTTTATATTTTTCATGGGCCGCATTTATGTCGTCACGCAAGCTCATCTTATGTCACTCAATTTTATCTGGTTCATTCTACAATCTCGTCCCAATCAACCTCGCCTTTGCC
>CAYXEB010000008.1:0-29539 GCA_964463835.1 uncultured Hellea sp. | reverse complement strand
CTGTTTCAGACTTTGAATATGAGTTTCAAATGGCCGGAATGAATGACCGCTTAAATCCGGATATAGAGACAGTCTTTTTAATGGCAGACCCCCAATTTCAAACGATTGCGTCACGTCTTGTCAAAGAAATCGCCCGCCTTGGCGGCGATGTCTCTCAATTTGTGACGCCGGAAGTTGAGCTTCGCTTAAAGGATAAATACTCATGATTAAACGTTTAGCTTTAATGCTTTTGACCTCTGCAATGCTTGCAGCGCCGGCTTGCGCCGCAGAAGAACAGGCAAAAGAACGGTCTTTACCTCAAGAGGTGCTACAAACGGCTACCGCAACATTATCAACGGGTTTTCAAGCGCCAGATGAAGCTTGGCGCGACCTTGATCTCGAAAATACATTATATGTTGATCTTGAATATGGCCGAGTGATTTTGGAGCTTTATCCAGAAATCGCGCCTATTCATGTTGAGCGTATCAAGACTTTAACCCGGGAAGGGTTTTACGACTATATTAGCTTTCACCGCGTGATCGAAGGGTTCATGAATCAAACAGGAGACCCTAAAGGTGACGGCACAGGAGGTTCTGACCTTCCCGATATTACGGCTGAGTTTACCTTTCGCCGTGGGCGCGACATGCCCGTAACGCTGGTTGGCGCGCGTCCTTCTGGGCAAGGTGATATTGGAGTTGGTTTTTACAAAGCGCTCCCGATAGCAACCCAGCCCAACTCTCAAGGTATTTTAACGAAGGACGGAAAAGTGGCCGCCTTTGGTCTGCATTGTAAAGGCGTCACCTCTATGGCGCGCGCAACGGATCCGAATTCCGCAAATTCACAATTTTTCCTCATGCGCGATACAACCCCTCATTTGGATACCCAATATTCGATTTGGGGTAATACGGTTTTCGGGCATGAGCATTTAACGAAAATTAAAGTTGGCTCTAAAGGGGAAGACCCTCAATTTGTACCCGATGTTATGAAGAAAGTTCAAGTTGCCGCCGATGTACCAGAAACCGAGCGCGTCAATGTTCAGGTTTTAAAATCCGGTAGTCCAGCATTTAAAAATTATCTCAAAACACAAAAAAAAGCAGATGGTAGCTATCCTGATATATGTGATATCCGAGTGCCCCACCGCGTACAATAATCCGAGAAAGGGATATAAACGAAATGTCTGAAAAACTAATTTTAAGCCTTGATGCTAATGATGGCAAAGCTGGCGATGTGACAATATTATTGCGGCCTGATCTTGCGCCAAAGCATGTCGAGCAAATTTCCCGTCTTGTGAAAGAAGGCTTTTACGACGGATTGACATTTCACCGCGTTATCGATGGCTTTATGGCACAAGGTGGCTGCCCAAACGGGACAGGCATGGGCGGCGCGAAAGAGCAAATTCCAGCGGAATTTAACAAGCATCCCCACATTGAGGGCGTTTGCTCTATGGCACGCTCATCTAACCCAAACTCAGCCTCAAGCCAGTTTTTTATCTGTCTTGATGATGCAGGATTCCTCGACGGCCAGTACACCGTTTGGGGAGAGGTTGAGAGCGGAATGGAGCTTGTTCACGCGCTTCCAAAAGGTGAGCCGCCGCGTTATCCGGGTAAAATCGTGAAAGCGGTAATCGCTTAATATTTCGAAGGCGTTGCCTTATGAAAGTCAGCGCTTTTGATTTTGACCTCCCTGAGGAGAGAATAGCGCTGCGTCCTGCCAAGCCGCGTGATAGTGCCAAGCTCTTGCACGTCTCTGGGCAGGGCGAGTTTACCGATCATATCGTAACCGAGTTGCCTTCGCTTCTGCGCGCAGGGGATGTTCTGGTCCTAAATGAGACCAAGGTTCTTCGTGCCGCGTTAATGGCGACGCGGCCTGCGCGCGCTCACGGCGGCGGCGGCGATGTCATAGTTGATGTAAATTTGCACACGGCTTTGTCCGGCAATGAGTGGCGCGCCTTTGTGCGACCTGCCAAACGCTTACGTGGTGGAGATGAGGTTAATTTTTCATCAGAACTATCTGCAATTGTTTTCGACAAAAAAGAGGGGGGGGATGTTGGACTAAGGTTCAATCTCTCGGGGCAGGCGCTTTCGGCCGTAATTGAATCAACGGGTCAGCCGCCACTCCCGCCTTATATTGCGCGTAAGCGCCCAACGGATGTCCAAGATGTCGCCGATTATCAAACGGTCTATGCGAATGGCGCCGCGGCTTCTGTCGCTGCGCCAACGGCTGGTTTGCATTTTACGTCAGATGTGTTTGCGGCGCTGGGGCGTAAAGGTATTCAAATCGAACGATTAACGCTTCATGTCGGGGCAGGGACGTTTTTACCTGTAAAGTCTGAGGATACAGACGAGCATCATATGCATAGTGAGTGGTATCAGATTACGCCGGAGACAGCTGGGCGGATAAATGCCGCAAAAGATGACGGCCGTCGTATTATTGCGGTAGGCACCACGGCTTTGCGAGCCTTGGAATCGTCCGCTAAGAATGGACGCATCAAAACTCTGACAGATGACACGCAGATTTTCATTACGCCGGGTTCTGATTTTCATATTATTGACGGATTGATAACGAATTTCCACTTGCCGAAATCCACGCTCTTTATGCTCGTGAGCGCCTTAGCGGGATTGGATAGGATGCAAGTAGCCTATGCTTACGCGATTGAAAAGGGGTATCGTTTTTATAGCTATGGTGATTCCAGTCTGCTATGGGCGGCAAAACCTTAAGATCGCGATACATGGCCAAATTCCCATTCGATATTCATGCCAAAGATGGTAAAGCGCGTACGGGCGTTTTAAAAACACCGCGCGGAGATATTCGCACGCCCGCCTTTATGCCTGTCGGCACGGCGGGAACTGTTAAAGGCCTTTATATGGACCAAGTCGCGCAGGCGGGGTCTGACATTATTTTAGGCAATACTTATCATCTTATGCTCCGCCCTGGGGCGGAGCGGGTGAAGAAGCTGGGCGGGCTTCATAAATTTGGCGGCTGGACAGGGCCGATTCTCACCGACTCGGGTGGTTTTCAGGTCTGGTCGCTCTCAAAACTCCGTAAAATGACCGAGGAAGGTGTTGAGTTTCAAAGCCATCACGATGGCTCTAAACATATGCTCTCGCCTGAGCGTTCTATTGAAATTCAGGCAGATTTGCTCGGCGCGGATATTTCGATGCAACTTGACGAATGTACCGAATTTCCGTCTCCCTATGAGGCCGCTGCGAAATCAATGAAACTCTCACTGCGCTGGGGTAAACGATCTTTGGCGGCCTTTGGTGAGCGCGCCAATCAAACACTTTTCGCTATTGTTCAGGGCTCTACTTTTGAAGACTTAAGACGCATGAGCGCGCAGGCGAGCGTCAGAGAAGATACGGCAGGGGGCTATGGTGGTTTTGCGATTGGCGGACTTGCTGTGGGTGAGGGTCATAAAGCGATGTGTGAGACATTAGAGGTCACCGTGCCCCATTTGCCAGAGGACCGCCCGCGATATCTTATGGGCGTTGGAAAACCTATTGACCTGGTTGAAGCGGTTGCACGGGGTGTGGATATGTTTGATTGCGTGATTCCCACGAGGTCTGGTCGACACGGTCAAGTTTGGACTGATCATGGCCCATATAATATCAAAAAGGCGCAATATGCCGAAGATGAAACACCGCTGGATGCGTCGATTGCTTGTCCGGCCAGCCAAGATTATAGCAAGGCTTATATCCATCATTTAATTAGATCCGGTGAACTTCTAGGCGCAATGGTACTAAGCTGGCATAATATCGCCTATTTTCAAGATTTAATGACACGAATGCGAGCGGCCATAGCAGCTGGAGAATTCGACGCCTTCTTGAGGGCTTTTAGGACAAATTGGGCGGGATAAAATTATACACTCGTAGATGATTTTAGGGTTGACGCTGTGAGGTGTCAGCCCTAGATACCACGCACCTTTTCGAAGGATGCTTATGCGCGCCCGTAGCTCAGTTGGTAGAGCGCCTCACTTTTAATGAGGATGTCCACGGTTCAAGTCCGTGCGGGCGTACCATAAAAAAGTTCTTAAAGTGATGCATTTAAGCAACGCTTGAACAAAATACCGCCTCATTTGTGGCTTTTGTCGTATTCACAGTCTGGTCATGTAAAAATTTTCAGTGTAGGCTAGAGGCTAAAATGAAAACTGAATAAATTTGTGGAGGGAATCACAATGAGACTAACGGCTTTGTTAGCGACGACATCGATGGCGCTACTTGGATTGACAGCAACAGCTCAGGCGCAAGATGACGAAGGTTGGTATGTGCGAGGCAACTTGGGTTACGGTATCCATCAGGACCCTGATCTTGAAGGCGGCCTCGATAGCGGTTTTCACGGAGACGGACTTGAGAGTGAAGGTAATGCAGCTTGGTCATTAGGCGTAGGGTACGAATTTGGGAATAATTGGCGTCTTGAACTTGATGGAGACACACTTTGGACGGATTTAGGCTCGATTAGCGAGATTCCGAGTTCCTCAGCGAAGTTACGTACAAATTCATTAATGCTCAATGCGATTTATGATTTTGACGATTTCGGAGCATGGTCGCCTTATGTCGGGGCTGGGGCTGGTTTCGCTTTTGGGCAGGGAGATTTTGTAGCACATGATTTCTTAAACCCAATAGCCCTAACGACAAGTCCGGCGTGTATTGGTCCTCGGACATTCGGCCAAGGAGAAAGCTGTGAAATCAGAGACGATGAAACAGCTCTTGGCTGGCAGCTACTTGCAGGTCTTGGGTATGATATCTCTGAAAATTTGACGTGGGATACGCATTATACCTATCAAGATTACTCAGACTTTGATTTTGATGGAACTCGCACCAATGGTATTACGAATGCAACCAATGCATTTGAATCTACTTTATCGGATGTGGGAGCTCACAGCTTAGTTACTGGTTTCCGTTATAAGTTTGGTGACCGACCAGCAGCGGCGCCAAAGGTTGTTGAGCGACCTGTTGTTCAGCAACCAGTTGTCACAGGCTACACGTGCTGGAACGGTGACGTTGTGTCTGACATTAATGGCTGCCCTGCTCAAACAGTTACGCGAACTATTCAGCAATATCGGTGTTGGGACGGCGAAGTCGTCACAGACGTGAATGGCTGTAAACCGCAAACAGTGACAAGAGAAAGAATTTCTCAACGAGGTAATAATGTAACGGCTTTATGCGGAAACGAGTTTAGGCAAGAGATTATTTATTATGGATTTGATAAAGGTCAGTCCCCTGAAACACGGGCTACGATAGGGCGAATTTTGGATATTGGTGAGTATTGTAACGTTGATAATATCCGTGTTGTCGGGCATACAGATTCATCTGGTGCTGCGTCATATAACCAAGCGCTATCCCAGCGTAGAGCTAAGGATGCTCGCGATGAACTAGTACGTCAAGGTATCGAAAGTGCTCGAATTACCTCTGAAGGTAAAGGAGAGTCTGAGCTAGCAGTACAAACTGGTGATGGCGTTAAAGAACAGCTTAATCGCCGTACGGAAATCTTGATTTCACTTGGTTCAATTGGCGTTATTAATTAATAGATTTGCCCACTAAATTACAAGATTAAACTTCTGATTTAGTGGGGAAACTGTTTTTGTAATACGAATTTTGCGCTGGGCAAAATTTGTTATTTTCTCTTGTGCAATGATAAAATTATGCTGTATGAGAAAAAAACTGAATAAATTTGTGGAGGGAATCACAATGAGACTAACGGCTTTGTTAGCGACGACATCGATGGCGCTACTTGGATTGACAGCAACAGCTCAGGCGCAAGATGACGAAGGTTGGTATGTGCGAGGCAACTTGGGTTACGGTATCCATCAGGACCCTGATCTTGAAGGCGGCCTCGATAGCGGTTTTCACGGAGACGGACTTGAGAGTGAAGGTAATGCAGCTTGGTCATTAGGCGTAGGGTACGAATTTGGGAATAATTGGCGTCTTGAACTTGATGGAGACACACTTTGGACGGATTTAGGCTCGATTAGCGAGATTCCGAGTTCCTCAGCGAAGTTACGTACAAATTCATTAATGCTCAATGCGATTTATGATTTTGACGATTTCGGAGCATGGTCGCCTTATGTCGGGGCTGGGGCTGGTTTCGCTTTTGGGCAGGGAGATTTTGTAGCACATGATTTCTTAAACCCAATAGCCCTAACGACAAGTCCGGCGTGTATTGGTCCTCGGACATTCGGCCAAGGAGAAAGCTGTGAAATCAGAGACGATGAAACAGCTCTTGGCTGGCAGCTACTTGCAGGTCTTGGGTATGATATCTCTGAAAATTTGACGTGGGATACGCATTATACCTATCAAGATTACTCAGACTTTGATTTTGATGGAACTCGCACCAATGGTATTACGAATGCAACCAATGCATTTGAATCTACTTTATCGGATGTGGGAGCTCACAGCTTAGTTACTGGTTTCCGTTATAAGTTTGGTGACCGACCAGCAGCGGCGCCAAAGGTTGTTGAGCGACCTGTTGTTCAGCAACCAGTTGTCACAGGCTACACGTGCTGGAACGGTGACGTTGTGTCTGACATTAATGGCTGCCCTGCTCAAACAGTTACGCGAACTATTCAGCAATATCGGTGTTGGGACGGCGAAGTCGTCACAGACGTGAATGGCTGTAAACCGCAAACAGTGACAAGAGAAAGACAAGCAGTTGTACAACAGCCTGTTATTCAGCAACCCGTGCAAACAACTAACCTAAATGTTTGCGGGTCATCTAACGTTAGTATTTTCAACGTAAATACGTCTGCCGCGCCGAAGCAGATGAGCCGCCTTGGAACATTGCCTGAGTTTGGAGATTCGCATGCGCTTTCTCCAACACAGTTCTTTGAGAAACTACAAAGTCGTTATAACAGCAACGCTGGCGACAAAGCTTATTTGAACTACTTGTTTAAATCTATGGGTTACTCAAATGGATTTGCGGATGCTCAGAGCTATATGTTCTCTGACGAAACACTTCCAGTTGGAACAGCTGGTCTTCTTGGACTTGGTAAGCAACATCACTTTAATTACTCAATTCTGCCGAGTAACGATCGTGACCGTCAAGCGTTCCGTATCCAGTCTGCGAACGGGACAGTGGTTCACTTCATGAAGACTTGCGGTAACTACTTCTACGGCTGCGAATAGTCTTAGAGTTATATCGAAATTTGACGGAGCCTTCGGGCTCCGTTTTTTTATGCCTAAAAAAGTGACTATCTTAGAATTTTCTTCCTCATATCGCTTGATAGTGTCAGATTGCGCTAAAAGGAGAAGTCTTGGTGCAGATTAGCCTCAACAGAGAAGAACAGTCCATAATTGACAAGGTCGACAACTTAAGCCGGAATATGCTTGAAACGGTGGAGCGATGGTCATCTCAAAATTCAGGTTCCTGGAACCGCGATGGTTTGGATGCGATGCGGGCGTTGCTTAAAGAGAGAGCGTCAGTTCTACCGGGGAAGAGCGTGGAGGTGGCCTTGGCGCAAGGCGAAAATATCACGCCAATGGGAGATGTCGAAAAAATCGATTATGCTCCAGCGCTCAAGGTGACAATCAGGCCCGAGGCTCCAGTGCAAATCGTTTTAACGGGGCATTATGATACAGTTTTTCCCAAAGATTTTCATTTTCAAGCACCGAAAAAGATTGATGATGATACGCTCAACGGGCCCGGCACTGCAGATATGAAAGCCGGTATTATGGTTATGCTTACGGCCTTAGAAACGTTGGAGCGCTCTTCGTTTGCTAAAAATATTGGCTATAATATCCTAATGAGCCCCGATGAAGAAATTGGATCACCAGGGTCAGCGCCACTATTGGCGGCTTTAGGCAAGCAGTCTCACATCGGCCTAACATATGAACCTGCTCTCGCGGATGGGTCTATGGCAGGGGCTAGGAAAGGCAGCGGGAACTTCACACTTATAATTCGCGGACGGGCAGCTCATGCAGGCCGCGAGCATCATATTGGGCGCAACGCAATTGCTGCAATGGCGGAATTTGTTATTGGTATTGAAAGGCTGAATGGTCAGCGCCCGGGCGTGACATTTAATATTGCGAAAATAGACGGAGGCGGCGCGGTTAATATTGTTCCAGAGCTTGCCATTGGACGATTTAATGTTCGGTTGCAAGAGCCCCGCGATGTTGAGTGGATCAAAGCGGAGCTGGACCACCTTATCGCAAGGTTGAATGTTAAAGACGGTATTCGCGCCCACCTTCATGGCGGATTTACAAGGCCGCCTAAGCCAATGTCACCCGCAAATGCTCAGGTTTTTGATTGGGTGAAACAGGCCGGCACATTATTGGGACAAAACATTAGCTGGAAACCCAGTGGCGGTGTGTGCGAAGGCAATAATCTTTGGGCGTCTGGGTGTCCAAATGTAGATACTCTAGGGGTTCGCGGCGGCGATATTCATTCGGATCGTGAATATATGAAAATTTCAAGCCTTGTCGAACGAGCAAGACTGTCGACAGTGATTTTAATGAAATTGGCTAGCGGCGAATTTGACGCCATTGCAACTAAGAAGTTAGCCATGAGCACGGGCGTCTAATGCTTTCTGTTCGTCCAGCTACCGCAAATGATTTAGAAGCAATTTGTAACCTAGCAGAACTTGCGGGTCCTGGATTTACGTCTTTGGCCGTGGGACGCAATGCATTGGAAGCAAGGTTAACAAGATCTAATAAAAGTTTTTCGGGTCCTGATGAGATAAGCCCCGATCACGTTTACATTCTGTTGCTTGAAGACAGCGAAAAAAACGAAGTAATCGGAATGAGCGCGATTAAAGCTCAAATTGGCGTTCGCGATCCTTACTTTAATTTTAGAATATTAAATGTTGCCCAAAAATCTGCGGTGACGGGCTCGCGCTTTGATATGCAAGTCTTGGTTTTAGTGAACGAAAATGGGGGCGCGACGGAAGTTGGGTCACTTTTTGTCAAAAATGGCTACCGCGGGAGCGGAGCGGGCCGGCTCATTTCCCAAGCCAGATATATGCTTATGGCGTCATCACCGCAGCGATTTGGGAAAACAGTCGTTTCAGAACTGCGCGGTCAAGTCAGTGAAAGCGGGGACTCACCCTTTTGGGATGGTCTTGGCCGAAAATTTTTCCGAATGGATTTTAATGAAGCCGATAAAATATCCGCGGAAAAAGATAATCAATTTATTCTAGATTTAATGCCTAAGCATCCCATTTATGTCGACCTACTGCCTGAAGCTGCAAAAGAGGTTATTGGCAAAACACATAAAGATGGGGCGGGCGCGAAGCGATATTTAGAAGCTGAAGGCTTTCGGTATGATGGGGTCATCGATATTTTTGATGCTGGGCCCTGTTTGAATGCGCCTTTATCTGACCTGCGTACAATTCGTGATAGCCGCCGCTTGGAGTTAATTCAAAGGCAGCCAAATAAAGATGGGTCATTATTGGCTCTGATTAGCAATGACAATTTGAAAGCATTTAGATGCATTTTAACGCAGATATCTTTTGAGGGTAATCGCGTGGAAATAGACAAGCAGGGATTACAATTATTGGGTTTGGCTTCGGGCGACTCAGCGCGAGTTTGGATAAAAAGATGAATAAAAGCCTATACATTAATAATGAATGGGTCGCTGGACATGGCGATCCTTTCAAATCTGTAAACCCCTCGGATGAGACAGTTGTTTGGTCTGGAAACGGGGCGTCAGAGGCAGATGTGGGCTCGGCATTTAACGCGGCCAAAGAGGCCTTTAAGAGCTGGTCTATTACGCCGCTTTCAACCCGAATAGCGTTGGTGAAGCGCTATAAAGAGCTGGCTGTTGGTGCAAAGGAAAATATAGGCGAACTTATCGCCAAAGAAACAGGTAAGCAAATCTGGGATGCCTTAGGCGAGGGCGGGGCTTTATCCGCAAAAGTTGATATTTCCCTTAGCGCCTATGAAGACCGGACCGGAACTTTGGACCGAGACACAGCCTTTGGCCGCGCGACGTTACACCACCGCGCGCACGGCGTTATGGCGGTCTTGGGGCCCTATAATTTCCCCGCACATTTACCTAATGGACAAATTATTCCAGCACTAATCGCTGGGAATACAATTGTCTTTAAACCCAGCGAACAAACGCCCGCAGTTGGCGAGGTGCTTACGGCTCTTTTTGAGGCCGCAGGGTTTCCCAAAGGCGTGTTTAATATGGTGCAAGGCGCTCGCGCGACCGGCGGGGCCATTTTAGATCACCCAAACCTTGACGGGGTCCTGTTTACGGGCTCGGCTTCAACGGGAGCTTTCATCCATAAAAAGTTTGGCGGGCGACCAGAAATTGTCCTCGCGCTTGAGATGGGTGGTAATAATCCGCTGGTTGTTTGGGACATTAAAGATGCTCAAGCGGCGGCAAGTATTATCGCGCAATCTGCCTTTATCACGACCGGCCAGCGCTGTACCTGTGCTCGGCGGTTGATTGTTAAAAACGGCGCGCAAGGACAGGAAGTTATTGACGCTGTTGCCCATTTTATTGACCGTATGACATTAGGTGCCTGGAACAAAGAGGCCAGTATAGGGCCATTAGTAAGTTCAGATATTGCATCCTTCGTCGTCAAGCAAGCCAATGAAATGGGCGGGCAGGCGATACGTAAATCCGTCATCGCCGAAAACGGGCCGGCTTTCGTGACGCCGGGGTTTTATGATGTCTCGGATATTGCTGTTAAAGATGAAGAAATTTTTGGGCCCGTTCTATCTGTTACAAAAGTGAATGACTGGGACACCGCCATAAATGAGGCAAATAACACAAAATTTGGCCTCGCCGCCGGACTGATCTCGGATGATGCTGATTTATGGGAGGATTTTCGATTGCGAATCCGCGCCGGCGTCGTGAATTTTAACAGGCCGACAACGGGCGCTGCGAGCTTCTTGCCATTTGGCGGCCCGGGAGCTTCCGGCAATCATAATCCCGGCGCATATTACGCCGCCGATTTCTGTGCTTGGCCTATGGCAAGCCAAGTCTCTGATGCGCCCGAAACTCTTCCAATGAAAGGTTTGAAATGATTGTTTGTGAAGCCAATTTTGACGGCTTGATTGGACCCACCCATAATTATGGGGGGCTTTCAGACGGCAATCTCGCCTCGGCAACTAATGCAGGCCTTGTCGCCAGTCCGAGAGCGGCAGCCGTACAAGGTCTTGAGAAAATGAAGCGCCTGCATGAGGCGGGCCTATGGCAAGGTCTTTTGCCGCCACAGCAGCGTCCCTATCTTCCTGCCCTGCGGCGTGCGGGCTTTACCGGCACAGATAAAGACATTTATAATCAGGGCTGGAAAGATAGCCCGCAGCTAATGAAAAACTGCCTCTCCGCCTCGTCCATGTGGTCCGCCAATGCGGCGACGGTTAGTCCCTCTGCCGATACGCAGGACGGGAAGCTTCATTTAACGCCCGCCAACCTTTCAACCATGATGCACCGCTCAATAGAGCATCCGCAAACGCAGCGCGCTTTAGAAACCGCTTTTCCTTTTGCGCAGGTACATGCGGCGTTACCTGAACATAGCGTGTTTTCGGATGAGGGCGCGGCTAACCATGTTCGCCTATGCGGGGAGCGCGGCGTGCAAGGTGTTGAACTTTTTGTCTATGGACGAGAGGGTTACACCCCGGCGCGCGCGGGCTTCCCAGCCCGTCAAACCCTAGAAGCCAGTCAGGCGGTTGCGCGTCTACATGGCCTTGACCTAGCGCGCGTCGTTTTCGCTCAACAATCCGATGCGGCGATTGATGCGGGGGCCTTTCACAATGATGTCGTCTGTGTCGGCGCGAAGGAAACGCTTTTTTATCATGAGCTTGCTTTCGCGGATACGCCTGCCGTCCAAGGCGCGATAAACCTAGCGGCAAATGGCCTCTTTACGCCGCGCTTCATTGAAGTCCCGCAAGATGAGTGCCCTATGGCAGATGCTATAAAGGCCTATTTATTTAATTCCATGTTGGTGCAAATGCCGAGCGATAATCGTCTGACTTTGGTGGCGCCTTTGGAGACAAAAGAAAACGCCGCGACGAAAGCCTATTGTGATAAGCTGGTGAAAGGAAACGGCCCTATTGGAACTGTAAGCTATGTTGATGTTCGTCAATCGATGCGCAATGGCGGCGGCCCTGCCTGCCTGCGTTTACGCGTAACTCTTACAGAGACGCAATGGGAGCAAGTGAACCCTGGAAATCGTTTTTCACCTGAACTTTACGAGGCTCTCAAAACCTGGATTAACGCGCATTACCGTGAGCAATTATCGCCCGAAGATTTGCGCGACCCGAGCATCATGGAAGAAAGTTTTACATCGCTTGATGTTTTGACCCAAATTATGGGTCTTGGGTCAGACTTTTATCCATTTCAGAGAGGCTGAAAATAGTGCAGGATTGGGGCAAAGGGGATCGCCGCAATCCTGCTAAATCTGTAAGATAGGAACGTCGACTATCTTAAGAGTTTATCTCTTTAGCTCTAAGAGATGAAATCCTTAAACCAAATTAGGTTTACACATGCAATAAAACTGACCGTGAACTTTTTGTGATAGCTTAACTATTAGGAAATGATTACGTCTTTTAAAGTCTTTAAGGCATAGCGTGCATCGATAAGATTTGTATAATCAACGGGCCTCGGCCATTCAGAATTACAGACTTTGCAATACCTTTTTATATCATTTTCTAGTTCTTGAATTTTTTGTTCAAACTCAGCAGATTCTGAGAGTGGAAACAAATAGGACATAACACGCGCCTTTTAAATAATTGGCAGGATTGGCTCGAGGAAGGGCGCCAATCCTGCAATAGTGACAAAATGATGAAGGGTAGGTCATTTTGCGAAACCTCTTTTGGGGAGGAGAGGTATAATAGATTTAAACAAAATTAAGGGTTCACACGCAATACAACTGGCCGTGATATGGGTGTGAGGATGCGCTGGCAGACAAAATTTTATGGTCATTTTTTGAGAGTTTAGCGAGAAAATTTTGGCAGGATTGACTCAAGGGGAGGGAGCCAATCCTGCAATATTTGTAAAATGACAAGGGTAAAATCACTTTACAGGTTAATCTCTTAAGGGGAGGAAGAGATATAAGTGTCTTAGACAGGATGGCGGGGTCACATACAATCAAACTGGTTGTGATATTTCCGTGATGAGGCTGTAATCGATTAAAGCCCAGTACGTTTATTGTTTTAAGTAGTCGTAAAGAAATGCCGACTCAACCGAAAAAGAACATAATGATATAAGACGTCTAATCGTGTAAGGTCTGTCGTGCGGCAAAGGTTCAAAGACTTTCATAAAGTCTTTTAGCTCGAATGTGTTGCGTTCGCTAATGTTTTCACCAAAGCGAGGGCGGCCTTGGGGCCATTTTTGTGAAGTTCTTTCACAATCGCAGAGCCGACGACTACGCCGTCTGCGTCTTTGGCGACTTCTCGCGCGCGTTCGGGTGTTTTTACCCCAAAGCCGACGACGACAGGTAAGCCCGATGCTTTACGCACTTTGGCGACTTGCTTCGTGACAGATCCCGCTTGGCTGAAGGCCGCACCTGTGATGCCTGTCATAGAGACATAGTAGACAAAGCCTTTTGTGCCTGCGACCACGCGGGGCAGGCGGGCATCATCCGTGGTCGGCGTGGCGAGTCGTATTAGGGCGAGGTCGTGTTCATCAAACGCTGCGCGTAGCTCGCTATCTTCTTCGGGCGGCAGGTCAACGATAATCGCACCGTCCACACCCGCCGCCTTGGCCTTGGCCGCAAAATTGGCATAGCCCATGTGGTGCACGGGATTGCAATAGCCCATAATGATGATGGGCGTGGTGTCATTGCCTTTACGAAATTCGCCCGCCATCTCGAGGATGGTGGTGAGCGTTGTGCCCGCCGCAAGGCTGCGTAAGCCCGCTTCTTCAATGGTCGGACCATCAGCAGCAGGGTCAGTAAAGGGCATGCCCAGCTCGATGATATCCACGCCATTTTCAGGCAGGGCGTTTAGCATGGCCTGAGAGGTCGCACGGTCAGGATCGCCGCCCATGATATAGGCAACAAAGGTAGCCTGCCGTTTGGCTTTGCGGTCCGCGAAAGTCTGGTCGATACGTTGGGTCATTAATACGCTTTCGTATTCTCTGCGTCCGTCCCCGCACTAATATGCTCACCCAATGCATCGGCAATCGTGAAGACATCTTTATCTCCGCGGCCGCACATATTCATGATGATGAGCCCGTTTTTGCCAAGCTCTTTGGCGAGGTCCACTGTGCGCGGGAGAGCGTGGCTTGGTTCTAGGGCAGGGAGGATGCCCTCTAAGCGCGCGCATTCTTGGAACCAATGCAAGGCTTCATCATCTGTGGCGGAGACATATTCCGCGCGGCCAATATCGTGCAGGTATGCATGTTCTGGCCCAATGCCGGGATAGTCTAGCCCCGCCGAGATACTATGCGCGTCTTTGATTTGGCCGTGTTCATCTTGGAGGAGGTAAGTGCGGTTGCCGTGGAGCACGCCCGGCGTGCCGCCCGTCAGGCTCGCGGCATGTAATCCGCTCTCAACGCCGCGTCCCGCCGCTTCGACCCCGATAAGGCGTACGGATGTTTCGGGTACAAATTCATGGAAGAGGCCCATGGCATTTGAGCCGCCGCCAATACAGGCAACAACGGCATCGGGCAGGCGGCTCTCGCGCTCTAGGATTTGCGCCTTGGCTTCGCGGCCAATAATGGCTTGGAAATCACGTACCATAGCGGGGTAAGGATGCGGGCCCGCGACCGTGCCGATACAGTAAAAAGTATCACCTACATTGGTCACCCAATCGCGCAAGGCTTCATTCATGGCGTCTTTAAGTGTGGCGGTGCCAGAGTGAACGGCGCGGACTTCGGCCCCCAGCAAGCGCATGCGAAAGACATTGGGCTTTTGGCGGACAATATCCGTCGCGCCCATATAGACGATACATTTCAGGCCAAAACGCGCGGCGACGGTGGCGGTGGCAACGCCGTGCTGCCCCGCGCCTGTCTCTGCGATGATGCGCGTCTTGCCCATGCGCTTGGCGAGCAGAATTTGGCCCATGCAATTATTGATTTTATGTGCGCCAGTGTGGTTAAGCTCATCACGCTTAAAATAAATTTTGGCACCGTCAGCAAATTCGGTCAGGCGTTCCGCGAAATAAAGCGGGGACGGGCGGCCCACATAATGGGCAAAAAAATCATCAAGCTCCGTCAGGAATTTAGGATCGGCCTTAGCATCTTCATATGCCGCTTCGAGTTCGAGGATTGGCGGCATAAGGGTCTCGGCAACATAGCGTCCGCCAAAATTCCCAAATCGCCCGTTTTCGTCCGGCGTATTTATATTTTCAGGCTTACCCATTTACTGCTTCCATAAAGGCTTGAATTTTAAATGCGTCTTTTATGCCTGCTGCGCTTTCAACGCCAGAGCTAACATCAAGGATCGGCGCTTTTGTTTTGCTTACAGCTACGCGCGCATTTTCAGGGGTTAGCCCGCCCGCGAGCGCCCAGAGTTTTGGGAGTGGGGCTGAGGTCAAAATATTCCAATCAAAAGATATTCCGTGACCGCCGCGTATCGTCTCGCCTTTGGGTGGTATGGCATCATAAAGCATAAAGTCAGCGGCTCCTGCAAAGGCTTCTGCCTTTATCATGTCGGCGGGCATGGCAATAGCGACCGCCTTGATGGTTTTTACTTTAAAGCGCGCGGCGATATCGGCCAGGCGCTCGGGCGTCTCGTCGCCATGGCACTGAATGTAATCTGGAGACATCTCTGTCATGATGCGTGAGAGTAGGGACTCATCAGCGTTTACTGTTACGGCCACGCGGGGAATAATGCCTTTGGCTGGCGCCGCGAGGCGTGCGGCTTGGGCGGTGGTCAACCGTCGCGCGGATTTAGCCTCGACAATAAAGCCGAGATAATCAGCGCCGTGGCCAATTGCAGCCTCAACATCTTGCGCTCGGGTTAAGCCGCATATTTTGACTTTGGTTTTCATATAGGGGCGTTAGCACGGGGGCGTAGGAGTGCAAATGACTTGATGGACCACCTTTTGAGTGCCTGATTTTAACCTAATGTTTTAAATTTATCGTTCAAGTGAAGCCTAGAGGCTTTTGAGGCGTGAATTTCCATGTAAATCTCCGCATTATAGCTAATATTTACTTAATTAGGCATTGTATCCCATAAAATCCCATGATATCCCAAAATCCAGCATCGTCGGAGTGCTTGCGAGGGAATTTTGAAATGTTTTTGTCCACGGTGACAAATAGTTTGGATGCAAAGGGGCGTGTTTCCGTACCTGCGGACTTCCGTAACGTTGTGGCCAACTCCAATTTTGACGGCATAATCGTCTGGCCAAGCTTTGACGGCGCCTATCTTGAAGGCGGAGGCATTGCCCTTCTTGAAGATTACCAAAAGTCTCTTGACCATATTGATCATTATGATGAAGGGCGCATTGCCTTGCAGCGCGCCATATTTGCGGCGAGCCGTCCGCTGTCCTTTGATAGCGGCGGACGCGTGTCGCTGCCCAAGGACTTGCATGAATATGCGGGACTTAATGGGAAGGTGACATTTGTGGGTCTTGGGCGTCGTTTTGAAATCTGGAGTCCAAAAGCGCTTGAGGCGCAAAATGAAAATATTCGCAAGCTTGCAAGAGAAAACCGTCATCGTCTTAAGCCTGTCTTGGGCAATAACGGGGGCGGTCAATGATTCATTATCCCGTCATGTTGCCAGAAGTTTTAAAGGCGTTAGCGCCAAAACATGATGAAATTTATGTCGACGGGACATTTGGAAATGGCGGTTATAGCGAAGCCTTTTTAAAGGCAGCAAGCTGTAACGTTATCGGGCTTGACCGTGACCCAAATGTCTCTCCGTGCGCGCAGGCTTTATCCTCGCAATATAAGGGACGGTTTAGATTGATTGAGACGGCGTTCTCTCAAATGGATGAGTTAGAAATCGGCCCAGTAGATGCTGTCGTTCTCGATATTGGCGTTTCTTCGATGCAGCTTGACCAAGCCGAGCGCGGCTTTTCATTTATGCGTTCTGGTCCGCTTGATATGCGAATGGGAAATACGGGTCCAACAGCGCGTGATGCCGTAACGTTTTTATCTCACAGTGATCTTGTCAGGATTTTTCAGGTTTACGGCGAAGAACGTCGCGCGCGCCGCGCTGCTGATTTTATCGTCAGGGCTCGCGAGGAGGGAAGTATCGAAACGACCGAGGACCTTGCCGACATTCTTGAAAAGGCGCTCGGGAGGCGCGGTAAAATTCATCCCGCGACCCGCGTGTTTCAGGCGCTGCGTATATTTGTAAATGATGAACTTGGAGAGCTCTATCGAGGGTTATGCGCGACTGAAAAGATTTTAAAACCAGGCGGGCGGCTTATCGTTGTGACGTTCCACTCGCTCGAAGACCGCATTGTGAAATCGTTTCTGCGCCGCCGTGCGGGTGAGGTGGTTGGTGGTTCGCGTTATACGCCTGAAGTAAAGTCGAAAGGTCCAAAAGCGAGTTTTGAGCAAGGCAAGCGCTCTGTTATCAAGCCCTCAAAGACCGAGATTGACGAAAACCCAAGGTCCAGATCAGCTAAATTGCGCTACGCTATACGAACAGGCGCGCAGTCATTTCCGATGGATGATGACGTCTTGCCGCGTGTCGTCAGTCTTGATGTTCTGCGAGAGGCGGCATGAGCGTCTATATTCCAAATCATATTCGCGCGGCGCGGCGCATGACAGCTTTTATTTTATTTGTTATCGGCGTCGCGCTCACCGTCGGACTTTATTATGTGAAGACACGGGCACAAACAGCTAAAAAAGAGGCGAAGCGTTTGGAGCGGTTGATTTCTCAAGAAGAAGCTAGCCTAAGAATTTTGAAAGCCGAAATTGCCTATCTTGAAAATCCAGCCCGTCTCGATGAATTATCGAATGCGCAATTGGGGTTAGAGCCAGTGAAGGTTGAGAATGTTATTTCGATTTCTGGCATAGAGACAAATTTCTCATTGCGCGAGATCGAAGACGCTGGAGGCGATGAATGAGCGTCTCTCAGCTCAATGATATGCTTCCTAATCGCCGCCGTATGGACGTGCAAGATGATGAGTTCATCTCTGTCTCTGAAGGCCGTATTCGTATCCGTATTGGTGTTGCGATATTTATGTCGGTACTCATTCTCGTTGTGCTTAGGCTCGCAGAGGTATCATTATTTGGAGATAAACTCGGCGCAAGAAACCTGCCTCAAGCCATCACAACGACGCGGGCCGATATTATCGACAGGCACGGCGAGGTTCTTGCCACGACACTGCAGACGTTTTCTTTATACGCAGAGCCGCGCCGTATTTGGAATGTTGAAGAAACGGCGCGCCAGATTGTTTCTGTCCGCCCAGAACTTGATTATGACATTATCCGAGAACGCCTAGCCTCAGACCGCTCATTTGTGTGGCTGGAGCGGGGCATGACGCCCAAAGCCAGGCAAGCTGTTTTTGCCTTAGGTTTGCCGGGGCTTGACTTTCGTCAAGAGCCAAAGCGCGTTTATCCAAGGGGGTCGTTATCCTCTCATATTTTAGGGTTTACCAATATTGATCTTGAAGGCTCAGCTGGAGCTGAGCGGGCCTTCGACGAAAAGCTATCAGCTGAAAATGCACCGGCCTTAACGCTAAGCATGGATATGCGGGCGCAATTCGCGCTTATGGATGAGCTGCAGCGCGGCCTGGAGAAATATGAAGCGAAATCTAATGCCGGCGTGGTCTTGAACTTAAAGACGGGTGAAATCGTGGCTATGGCAAGCCTTCCAAATTTCGACCCGAATGAACCGGGCGCAACATTGCCCGAAACTCGCTTTAATCATGCCTCAATGTCAACTTACGAACTGGGTTCGGTGTTTAAACCTCTGACCATGGCCATGGCCTTGGAAGAGAATGTGTCTAACTTGACGGAGACTTATCCAGTGCAAAAACCTTTTAAGGTGCGTGATAAATTTATTCGTGATGACCATCCGGCAAAAGAGCCTTTGGCTATGCCAGATATATTGGCGGAAAGCTCCAACCGAGGCACGGCAATGTTGGCCTTGAAACTCGGCGGCGAGGCGCAGAAGCGTTACTTGAAAGCGTTAGGCTTATTTGACCGCGTGCCTTTTGAACTTGCAGAAAGCGCAAGCCCGCAGGTACAGGACCGATGGATTGACCTTACAACCGTTACTGTATCTTACGGACATGGCATATCGGTCACGCCGTTAGGTTTGGCGGCAGCTGTTGGGGCGATGCTCAATGATGGGATTTACGTAGCTCCGACCTTGCTCAAGCGGGACGCTGCGCACCCTGTAAAAACCCGCCGCGTTTTTTCGTCCAAAACCTCACAAACCATGCGCGATATGATGCGATATGTGGTCACTCACGGTACGGGTAAGAAAGCTGGCGTTAAAGGTTACGGCGTTATGGGAAAAACGGGCACGGCTGAAAAGCCAGCTATTGGCGGCTATGATCAGGCCCGTCTGGTGACGTCATTTGTGTCGGCTTTCCCTTATGAAGACCCGACATATGTGATGATGATTACCTATGATGAACCGCAGGCCGTCGAAGGAACGCATGGCTGGGCCACTGCAGGTTGGAACGCAGCCTTAACGTCCGGTAAAGTGATAGAACGTATTGCGCCTATGCTTGGTGTGGAACGCAAAATTGATCCTATTGCCATGAGTCCTTTTGGAAAGAGGGCTTTGCCATGAGCCTGACTTTACGTGACCTCGGATTTGATAGTGACCACCTCATAGATGGTTTGACCTGCGATAGCCGCGAGGTTGAACCTGGTTATGTCTTTGCAGCTTTGCCCGGGACGGTGACAGATGGGCGCAAATATATTGAAAGTGCCATTGAAAAAGGCGCAGCGGCTATTTTGTCGACGGTTGGATTGGAACTGCCTATTCCCTATGTGGCCTCGGATAACCCACGTTTAGATTACGCGAAAATGGCGGCGCGCTTATATCAAGGACAACCTGAAATGCTCGTGGCTATGACAGGTACAAATGGCAAAAGTTCTACGGTAGAATTTTTAAGGCAGATTTGGGCTCATGCGGGAAAAGTTTCCGCTTGCTTTGGTACATTAGGCGTTAAATCGGCTGCAGGTTATAAGCCTCTATCGCATACAACACCTGACGCTGTGGCGCTGCATAAAACGTTATCTGCCCTTAAATCAGACGGTGTTACACACGCAGCGATGGAGGCGTCTTCTCATGGTCTTGATCAATACCGGCTGGACGGCGTCAAAATAAGCGCCTCTGGGTTTTCTAATCTAACGCAAGATCATTTTGATTATCATGCTGACGGCGAAGAGTATTTTCAAGCTAAAGCTCGGCTGTTCACCGAGCTCACGCCACCCAACGCCCCTGTCGTAATTAATGTGAATGATGAATATGGAAAGCGCCTCGTGAAGATATGCCAAGAGCTAGGTCAAGAGGTCATGCAGGTTGGTTGGTCAGGCAGTGATGTCCGTATTGATGAAGTCATGCCGCGTGCCAGTCATCAGATTGTTGACCTTGTCGTGCATGGCCAAAGATATAAAATTGACTTGCCGTTAGCGGGCGAATTTCAAACGCTCAATGCCGTCTCCGCGTTGGGTCTTGCTATGGTCACTGGCGTTAAACGCGAGGTAGCCTTGGAAGCTCTTGAGGGTCTAAGCGGTGTGGCTGGCCGTATGGAGCGCGCAGGTCAAACCCGTGAGGGCGCGCCGATATATGTCGATTTTGCTCATACCGAAGACGGATTAGATAAATTATTGCGTTCTGTGCGTCCGCATACAATGGGGAAAATCATTATTGCCTTTGGCTGTGGGGGTGATAGAGACCCTGATAAGCGTTCCAAAATGGGCCGTGTTGCGTCAAAATTGGCTGACGAGATTATTGTGACAGACGATAATCCTCGCACGGAAGTTCCCGCCATCATTCGTAAAGCTGTCCTAGAAGGTTGTCCTGACGCCACGGAAATTGGCGACCGGGCAGAGGCCATACGTGCAGGGATTAAGCGGCTTGGGCCTGATGATTGTCTTGTGATTGCCGGAAAAGGGCACGAGCAAGGCCAGATTATTGGGACAAAAGTTATTCCATTTTCTGACGTCCAACACGTCAAACAATCCTTGAAGGAATTAGGACATGTCTGATTTATGGACTGCATCAGATATTGCGAAAGCAACAGGCGGTACAGCTTCTGGTGGTTGGTCGGTCACGGGGGTTTCAATTGACTCGCGCACAATTGAACCTGGCGATCTTTTTGTACCTTTAAAAGATGTGCGCGATGGTCATGAGTTTATTCCTATGGCGTTTGAAAACTCAGCGGGGGCGGCTTTAAGCGAAAAGACGGTTTCGGGGAATCATGTCAAAATTGATGACAGTCTTCAGGCCCTACGTGATCTGGGCAGGGCCAGCGTAGAGCGATCGCAAGCAACCCGAATAGCTGTGACAGGCAGTGTTGGAAAGACAAGCATAAAAGAGGCCTTAGCCCTTTTGTTTGGTAAATTTGAAAAAACGCATAAGTCACTCAAGTCCTATAATAATCATTGGGGCGTTCCCCTTACAATGGCGCGTATGCCGCAAGATACGAAATATGGCATTTTCGAAATGGGTATGAATCATGCCCGAGAACTATCTGATCTCTCAAACCTTCTGCGACCAGATATTGCGCTGATCACAAATGTCGAAGGGGCTCATTTAGCTCATTTTGAGTCTGTCCTAGCTATCGCTGATGCCAAAGCCGAAATCATCGATGGTCTGCGCAATAATGGAACCTTGATACTAAACGCGGATAATCCGCATACGCCGCGAATTTTAAAAAAGGCGGCTGGAAAAAAAGTCGTGACCTTCGGACATTCCAATGATTGTGATGTCACTATCGTAACGCATCAAACGCATGAACATGGCAGCAATACGCGGGTGCGTATTAACGCGCAGCAAATTGATATAACCCTTCTTGTGCCGGGTGAACATTGGGTAATCAACGGCGCGGCGTGTCTGGCTGTGGCTTATGCGGCAGGTCTAGATCTTCGAAAGGCCGCTATGGCACTTCGCGGCGTGCGCGCTGAGCCTGGGCGCGGGCAGACCCATAGTCTGGATATTGACGGCAAAGCCGTCACGCTTATCGACGAGAGTTACAACGCTAACCCAGCAAGCATGAACGCGGCTATTAATATTCTAAGTGTTAAACCCGGACGCCGTATCGCAGTTTTAGGCGACATGTTCGAGCTCGGGAAAGATGAAGTTGAAATGCATGCGGCTTTAGCAAAGCCGTTGCAGGAGGCGGGCGTCGCAAGAGTTATCTTCACGGGTGAATGTATGCGCGCGCTTAAAGGGGCTTTGCCTCAAGAAATGAGAGGCGCGTGGTGCCGAGATTGGGAATTTGCGCTCGAGGCGCTCAAAAATGAACTGGCAGATGGGGATGTCATCTTGGTTAAAGGGTCAAACGGCGTTGGACTTGGACGTTTAGTGACCGCCTTAAGAGAGGGTGCTGCCTAATGTTATATGAATGGCTTGCCAGATACGCGGACGAATTTCAGGTCTTCAATCTGTTTAATTACATCACATTTCGCGTTGGCGGGGCGTTAATGACCTCTATGATTATTGCTTTTATTTTGGGCCCGCGGATGATTAATCTCCTACGTTCTCGTCAAGGAAAAGGTCAGCCCATTCGCGAGGATGGTCCCGAGCGTCATATTATCCAGAAAGCAGGAACGCCGACAATGGGAGGGTTGCTAATTTTGCTATCTGTGATGATTTCGACCTTACTGTGGGGAGACCTTAAAAACCCCTTCTTATGGACCGTTGTTTTAGTCACTGCAGGATACGGCCTTATCGGCTTTTACGATGACTACTTGAAAGTCTCTAAGCAGAATCCAAAGGGATTTAGCGGTAAAATAAAACTGGTACTAGAGATCGGGATTGCAGCAATCGCGGTCTATGTCCTAACGCGGGTTTTTCCTCAAACTCCAGATGGATTTGAAACGGGTTTAGCTATTCCCTTTTTGAAGGATTTTACCGTTAATTTAGGCATGTTTTTTATACCCTTTGGTTGTCTGGTTATTGTTGGCGCCTCTAATGCGGTCAACTTAACAGATGGCCTCGACGGCCTTGCGATTGTCCCCGTTATGATTGCATCCATGAGCTTGGCTTTCATCGCTTATTTGGTTGGGAACTCTATTTTCTCAAATTATCTTGGCGTGCCCTATGTTCCAGGTTCCGCGGAAGTAACGATATTCCTTGGCGCGATTATTGGCGCGTCTCTTGGTTTTCTTTGGTATAACGCGCCTCCCGCTATGATCTTCATGGGCGATACGGGGTCATTGGCATTGGGCGGCGCTCTTGGCGTGACCGCTGTTGCGATTAAACATGAAATCGTTTTGGCCGTTATCGGCGGGCTTTTCGTATTAGAAGCTGTCTCGGTAATTGTGCAGGTGGCGAGTTTTAAACTCACGGGAAAACGCGTCTTTCGTATGGCGCCTATACATCACCATTATGAGAAAAAAGGTTGGGCTGAACCCACCATAGTTATTCGGTTTTGGATTATCGCGATCATTCTCGCGCTAATCGGACTTTCAACTCTTAAATTGCGGTAGATTCATGATTGAAGCCAAAACATTTAAAGACCAAACGCTGGCCGTTTTCGGACTTGGCCGTACGGGCATAACAGCGGCGTTATCTTTGCAGCGTGGCGGGGCGAATGTTTGGGCGTGGGATGATAACGAAAAAGTACGGGCCGCAGCTGAAAAGCAGGGCGTGAATTTACGGGACCTTAATAAAATTGATTGGAGCGTTTGCGACGCGCTCGTGCTCTCACCGGGCGTTCCCGACACTTTACCCAAAGCACATTGGACAGCCAAAGGCGCAAAGACGGCGGGCGTTCCGATTATATGTGATATTGAAATATTCGCCCGCGAAGTTACCGCGCGAAATGAAAGTGATAGACCTAAGATAATCGCCATTACGGGAACCAACGGAAAATCAACGACGACGTCTCTAATTGGGCATGTCTTAAAGGCTTGCGGGAAAGATGCGCAAATCGGAGGTAATATAGGACGCGGCGTGCTTGATCTTGATAAAATGCATGCTGGAACGCATTACGTTCTCGAGCTCTCATCTTATCAATTAGAGCGTACAGAATCGCTTCGGGCGAACGCCGCTGTTTTCCTTAATTTATCCCCCGATCATTTGGAGCGCCACGGCGATATGGCGGGTTATGAAAAAGCTAAGCGGCGCATCTTTGATAATCAAACGTCAGAGGACGCTATCATTATTGGTGTGGACTCTGAGGTGACCAAACGCATTCACTCAGATGTCACAGCGCAAAATGGACGGCGCATCTTTCCGGTTTCTGTCAAAAAATGTTTGGGCCGGGGCGTATCTGTTATGAAGGGTAAACTTTATTGTAATACTCATCATAAGGCGGTTGAAATTTGTGATCTTACGAAAGCTAAAGCTTTGGAAGGTTTGCACAATCATCAAAATGCCGCCATCGCATTTGCCGCAGTACAGTCCTTAGGCGTTGACCCGCAGGCTATTGGCAAAGCCATTCTGACGTTTCCGGGCCTAGCCCATAGAATGGAAACCATCGGCAAGGCTGGCCCCGTGCGTTTTGTTAATGACAGCAAAGCCACCAATGCCGACGCGGCAATGCAGGCCTTAAAATCCTATGATAATGTTTTCTGGATCGCGGGGGGGCAGGCCAAAGAGGGCGGAATTGAACCTTTATCGGATTTGTTTTCCAACATATCCAAAGCCTATCTGATTGGGACCGCTGCGCCAGAGTTTCACAAGACGCTGACAAAGAAGAAGGTTTCCCATAAAGTATCGGGAGAACTCGAAAAAGCAGTACTCTGCGCAACCCGTGATGCCATGGCGTCCAAAAAGCCTAATCCCATTGTTCTTCTTTCGCCAGCCTGCGCAAGTTTTGACCAATTTAAGAATTTCGAAATAAGAGGCGATGCATTTAGGACTTACGCACAAATAATTATTGATTTGTATGAGCAAGAAAAAAACAGGATGAGCGCAGCCTAAATGGCATTTACGGCAACATTATCGAGTTCCAGAACTAACCGCTCCATTGTGGGTGAGTGGTGGCGCAGCGTAGACCATATTACATTGGGGTTTTTGGTTTGCCTTATTGGCGCGGGTTTAATCTTGTCCATGGCGGCCTCACCCGCTGCGAGTTTACGGCTGGGTATAGAGAATCCCTTCCATTTTTTATATCGGCAAGCTTTGTTTGTTATTTTGGGCCTTAGTGGAGCCTTTATTATGTCGCTTCTGACCCCGTCTAATGCGAGGCGTATCGGCGTTATAACTCTGCTTGGCGCTGTACTTTTGATGTTTTTGCTCCCTAGTATTGGCTATGAAGTAAAAGGGGCAACGCGCTGGATTAAGCTCGGCTCTTTCTCTATTCAGCCCTCCGAATTTGCCAAACCTGCTTTCATCGTTTTCGCGGCGTGGATGTTTTCGGTTAGGAACCGCAATGACAATGTCCCCGTCGTCACCATTGTATTTGCGACCTATGTGACTTTGATTGCTCTCTTCATTTCTCAACCTGATTTTGGGCAATCCTTCCTTTTAACTCTATGTTTTGCAGCGGTCTTTTTCTTTGCGGGCCTCTCGCTTGGTTGGGTCTTATTTATTATTTCGCTGTCTTTATTTGGGGCGTTTACGGCCTATATGGCCCTACCTCATGTAAGGGACCGCATATCAAAATTTCTAAGCCCTGATAGCTCGGATACTTACCAAACAGATAAGGCCTTAGAAGCGATTTCAAATGGCGGGTTATTTGGGCGCGGGCCAGGTGAGGGCGCCGTCAAATATAGTCTTCCTGACGGTCATACGGATTTCATTTTCGCGGTTACTGTAGAGGAGTTTGGGTTTTTGATTTCCATGTTTTTGATTATTCTGCTCGCAGGGTTTGTCATTCGCTGTTTTAGAAATGCGCTTAAGCTTAATGATTATTTTTGCCAGCTGGCTGTGGCTGGGCTCGCGACAATGATCGGTATGCAGGTCGTCATTAATCTCTTTGTGAACCTGAATATGGCCCCGTCCAAAGGTATGACTTTGCCGTTTATTTCCTATGGCGGCTCATCGATGTTGGCGCTGTGTTTTACAGCAGGACTTATCCTCTCTTTTACCCGCAAGCGTCCCGGAGCTTATGGCTATGGGCAATAGGCTCTTACTCGCCGCGGGCGGTACAGGCGGGCACATGTTTCCGGCCCAAGCCTTGGCAGAAACTTTAAAAGCAAAAGGCTGGGACATCGCCATGATGACCGATGCTAGAGGCCGTAAACATGCAGGCAACATTCCAGCAGATCCCATCGTAGAGGTTAAAGCGGCCAGCATTTCGCCTCGCCGCCCTATTGCCGCTATCGCGGGTACATTTAAACTTTTCAAAGGCGTCATGCAAGCTCGTCGTTTTATCAAAGAGTGGAAGCCCGATGTCGTTGTTGGTTTTGGCGGCTATCCCGCTTTCCCCGCCATGCGCGCGGCGCAAGAGGTCGGCATGCCAACACTCATTCATGAACAAAATGCTGTGCTGGGCCGTGTAAACCGCGTCTTTGCGGCCAAAGCAAATTATGTCGCTTCTGGTTTTTCTGATTTGGGGAAACTACCTGGCGCCGCCAACCATATTGTGACGGGTAACCCAATGCGCGCCCAAATCATAGGGGCTATTCCTAAAAATTACGCCGCGCCCAAGAAGAATATCAATATCCTCATCGTTGGCGGAAGTCTGGGCGCGAAGATTATTAGCGAAACTATGCCCGCAGCCTTAGCGCTTTTGCCTGCCACTATGCGCAACAGGCTTAATGTTGTTCAGCAGACGCGGCCAGAATATCACAACAGCGCTAAGGCTATATATAAAGAGGCAGGTATAACGGCGCTGTGTGAAACATTTTTCTCTGATATTGAAATCCACCTTGCCAGAGCGCATCTCGTTATTGGACGGGCAGGCGCGGGCTCGGTGTCCGAAATTGCGGTCATGGGGAAGCCGTCATTATTAGTCCCGCTTGCCATTGCGATGGATGACCATCAAACGGCCAATGCTTTGTCACTGGCTCGCCACAATGCCGCTGATATTTTGCCTGAATCAGAGTTTACGCCTGAGCGTGTGAAAACTACGTTGGAGGCAAGATTAAATGATTCGAACTGGCTTAAAACGGCAGCAACCGCAGCACGCGGACAGGGCCGCCCCAATGCCGCAGCGGATTTGGCCGAGCTGGTCATATCAGCTGTTAAATAATGAAGACGGCACTATGCCCAGACCTGACTTAAAACAACGCGCGCTTGCGACGAAAGTTCCCTTTGATACGGGGCCTATCCATTTTGTCGGCATAGGCGGGATTGGTATGTCCGGCATTGCGGAAGTGATGCTCAATTTAGGCTATGAGGTTCAAGGCTCGGACGGGCGTGAAAGCGCTATAACCAAGCGTCTACAAAAGCTAGGCGCAACGATTTACTTGGGCCAAAAAGCTGAACAAGTTCACGGGGCAGGCGCGATAGTCATGTCCTCTGCCATTAAAGCGGATAACCCCGAACTTGTTGAGGCGCGCGCGCGCTCCATCCCTGTCGTGCGCCGCGCGGAAATGCTTGCAGAGCTTATGCGTCTTAAATGGGCCGTGGCTGTCGGCGGAACTCACGGAAAGACCACAACCACAACTATGATTGCCGCGCTCCTTGAAGGCGGAAAGCTTGACCCGACCGTTATTAATGGCGGCATTATTAATGCCTATGGCTCTAACGCCAAGCTGGGTATGGGTGATTGGATGGTTGTCGAAGCCGATGAGTCAGATGGTTCGTTTTTAAAACTATTCCCAACCGTTGCTGTGGTTACAAATATTGACCCCGAACATATGGAGCATTACGGCGATTTTGATGTATTGCGGAAGGCCTTTGACACTTTCGTCGAGAACCTCCCTTTTTACGGATTTGCTGTGCTGTGTATTGATCATCCTGAAGTTCAAGCTTTGGTGGCGCGGGTCTCTGATCGGAAAATATTGACTTACGGGTTTAACCCACAAGCCGATGTTCGGGCAGAAAACCTGGAGCTAGAGCAAACTGGCTCGCGCTTTGATGTTGTGTTCAGAAATATGGACGGCGAAGATGAGCGCTGGGACGGCCTATTCTTGCCGATGGCGGGGCGTCACAATACGCAAAATGTTCTCTCAGCAATAGCGGTCTCGCGCGAACTTGGCTTAACCGAGAAACAAGTGCGAGCAGGACTTGAGAGCTTTGGTGGAGTGAAGCGCCGCTTTACTCATGTTGGAGATTGGAACGGCGTAACTATTATTGATGATTACGGTCACCATCCTGTCGAGATTGCAGCTGTACTCCAAGCGGCACGTCAAGTTTCTAAGGGCAAGGTTCACGCCGTTGTGCAGCCTCACCGCTACTCACGTCTTTCCGATTTATTCGAAGAGTTTTCGACCTGTTTTAATCACGCCGATAATGTATTTGTCGCTGATGTCTACGCAGCGGGAGAACCGCCCATTGAGGGTATTGATGGGCCTGCTTTGGTGCAAAGTTTGATCTCTCATGGTCATAAAAACTCTCGAGAAACATCCAGGAAAACCCTCGCGGCTGACCTTAAACCTCATATCAGGGAGGGCGACATTATCGTTTGTCTGGGCGCGGGAGATATAACGTACTGGGCGGCAGACCTGGCTAAAAACTTGGACGCGGCGTAAGTGAATCTGCTCAGCCGCTTACCCTCTGTTCGCGGGAAAATTTCATCCCAAGTCCCGCTTGCGCCCTATACGTGGCTGCGGGTTGGTGGTCCTGCCGAAGTGCTTTTTATGCCTAAGGACGAAGCTGACCTCGCGCATTTTCTCTCCTCAACGCCAGACGATATTCCTGTAACGATTTTAGGTGTGGCCTCTAATAGTCTCGTGCGCGACGGGGGCGTTAATGGGATTGTCATTCGCTTAGGTCCAAGCTTTGCCAAAGTGAGTACTGACGGGTTAACGATAAGGGCCGGCACCGCCGCGCTTGATAACAAAGTCGCAAAAGAGGCCGCAAAAGCCGGCATTGGGGGATTGGAGTTTTACGCAGGTATTCCAGGAACAATTGGCGGAGCGCTTCGTATGAACGCTGGGTGTTATGGCGCTGAGACGAAAGATGTGTTGATTGAGGCTGTTGCGCTAGACAGGACGGGTAGGCGTCAAATTATGCCGCTGGCAGAATTGGACTATGCTTACCGGCATTGCGGCGCTCCAGATGATCTCATTTTTGTAGAAGCGGTTTTTAAGGGAAGAAAAGATAATCCGGCGGAAATTCAAGCCCGCATGGACGAAATCACAGCGCGGCGTGAAGAGAGCCAACCTATCCGAGAAAAAACAGGCGGCTCAACCTTTAAAAACCCGGACCAAGTTCAATCGGGCGGGCGCGGGGCTTGGCAAGTTATTGACGCCGCTGGCGGGCGCGGATTTAAAGTCGGCGGCGCGCAAATGAGCGAAAAGCACTGCAATTTTATGATTAATACAGGCGAGGCAACAGCGGCAGATTTGGAAACCCTCGGCGAGACGATGCGCAGGATGGTCAAAGACAGTCAAGGTGTTGATCTAGATTGGGAAGTGAAACGCATAGGTGAAACGTTAGACGGTGAAAAGGTAATGTTATGAAACGCGTAGCAGTTTTAAAAGGCGGTATGTCATCTGAACGCGATGTGTCTCTTGTGTCAGGGGCGGAATG